>CAVKUX010000099.1:0-6889 GCA_963659595.1 Anaeroplasmataceae bacterium
CAATATGCCCAAAGTGCTTTACGCAGGTATGCTTCAATACGACGGCGACTTGCATTTGCCCACTAGATTCCTCGTCGAACCGCCGCAAATCAAGTACACGCTCAGCGAATTTCTCGTCAATCACGGCGTGAAATCCTATGCCGTGTCCGAAACGCAAAAGTACGGTCACGTCACGTATTTCTGGAACGGTAACCGCTCGGAAAAGTTCAGCGACCAACTCGAAGTTTGGGAAGAAGTGCCTTCCGACAAGGTTTCTTTCGACCAACGTCCCTGGATGAAATCCGCAGAAGTCACCGACAAGGTTATCGAAGCGATCGAATCCGAGCAATACGGCTTCATCCGCTGCAACTATCCAAACGGCGATATGGTCGGACACACCGGCAATCTCGACGCAACCAGAATAGGCGTGGAAGCGGTTGACCTCGCTCTTGCAAGGCTTCTTCCAATCGTCAAAAAGCACGACTACGCACTCATCGTCACCGCCGATCACGGCAACGCCGACGAGATGCTCGAAAAGAACAAGAAAGGCGTCATTTCCGTGCGTACCGCACACTCGCTCAATCCCGTTCCTTTCATCGTCTACAACTACGATTGCGAAATCGCAGACGGCGCATTCGGACTTTCCGACGTAGCCGCAACGGCAGTGAAGATTATGGGGTTGGAGGCGGACGCCCACTGGAACCCGTCAATCATCAAATAAGACCTCGCTAAATCGCGACTAATTTTGTCAGGCACGGCTTGCCTCAAAATCGTGTACGCCTATGTACACTGGGTTTTGATTCAAGCCGTGCCTTTCGCATTATTCATCGATTTATCGAGGTCTTATATCGCACCAAACAGCGAATAACTGCGGCAGAGCCACTCTCGCAAACAGTCATGTACGACAAGTACACTCCTGTCTGTGAGAGCGGCTCTTTCTTGTTCTTCATCTGTTTGGACGGTCTTATTTGATGATTGAAATTAGCACGATAATTTTTATAGTGAATATCGCAAAAAAAACAAACAAAAAGACGGGCACTCGATATGAGTGCCCGTCTTTTTAGAGTGTGGGGTGCAACCCCACCCGCAATTATTAATTATTCATTATTAATTATTAATTCCATCGGGTGCGGCAGCGTCTTCCTCGCTCGTCGGGTCGTCGGGGATAAGGGGTGGATTGAGCGGAGTGTCGCTCGGCGTATCGTCGGATTTGTCGTGCTTGTAGGTAAGTTTCAAAAGCAACGGCGTGAGGAGGGAAGATACGATGATCAATATCAACACAAACGGCATAATCGACGCGTCAACAAGTCCGCTGTCAACGCCCTTTTGCGTGCAGACAAGCACGACTTCCGCTCTTGCCATCATACCGATACCCACGCGCAGACTGTCCATAAAGGAGTATCTGCAAATGAGCGAGCCGAGTCCGCAGCCAAGCACTTTGCCCAGAAGTCCTGCGGCGATAAACGCAAAGCCGAAGCCGACGATTGCGGGCGAAATCGCACCGAAATCCGCATTTATGCCTATGCTTGCAAAGAAAACGGGAGCGAAAATCATATAGTTGCTGACCTCGACTTTTCTGTCGATATAGCCCGATTCCGAGAGGGTGGAAAGCATAATGCCTGCCACATACGCGCCCGTGATGTCCGCAACGCCGAACCATTCTTCAGCAGCGTACGCAAAGAAGAAGCACATCGCAAAGCCTATGATGGGAATACGTCTATGGTGCTCGGGGTGACGTTTTAGGTAGTGTTTCAAAAGCATGTGCGCGATGATGCCGATTCCGATTGCGGCGGCGAAGAAGCCTATCATCTTTCCGATTGCGACGCCGATTCCGTCAAGCCCGTTGCCCTTGTCGAGGGATATGAAAAGGGAGAGCAAAATGATGCCGATGATATCGTCGAGGATTGCGGCGGCGACGATGGAAGTGCCGACTTTGGTGTTGAGTTTGCCCAGTTCCTTGAGTGCGGCGACGGTTATGCTGACGCTGGTTGCCGCCAAAATCGCGCCGTAGAAGAGGTTGGTTATGACCTGATGTTGGGTCATATCCTTGAAGCCGCCGTTGAATGCGGTCGCAACCAAAAATCCGAGCCCGAGAGGGAACAAAACGCCCAAAACCGTAATCAAAACCGACGGAAGTCCGCTTGTTTTGAACTGTTTGAGGTCGGTTTCGAGCCCTGCGGAAAACATTATGAGGATAACGCCGATTTTGGCGAGGAAGGACAGACCTTCCATTGTGTTGTCGGTGAATACGGTTTGGTTGGGGATATACTTGATGAATCCGAGAAGTATGCCTGCAATCAGCATACCCACCACTTGCGGAAGTCCGATTTTTTTGCCCAAGAGCGAGAAAAGTTTGGTGCAAAGGAGTATGAGCGCAAGGGGAAGCAAAATTTCGAAATATGCGATTGCGGATAACGATTGAGTGAACATAGTCGCCTCCTTGAGCCGAAACGTTTACACATTCGGCGCAACATGGTTTTCGGGCGGACGGAACTTGCCGAAAGGGTGCGAGTTTCATTCGTCAAATCAATGTTATACGCTTTGTTTGAAATATAGTCAAGCGAATGAGAAAAATTAAAAATCCCTTAAAAATTGTGGTAAAAACCGCGCCAGACCGCAAAATATGGTTTTTAATTTGACATTACTTGTTTATGTTGCTACAATACAGAAGAATATTGCGTGCGCGCATACGGCGTACATACGCATGTATGTATGCATTCCAAAAGCGCGGTGCAAGAGGAAAGAATGGACTTTTTGTCGTTTCTGACGCAAGCGGCGGATTGCCTTGTCGGCTTTGCAAAAACATTTGCAGTGCTGTTGGCTGCGCTCATCCTGTTTATGATGGCAAGGTTTTTGCCCAATCGTATTCGCAGGTATTTTTCGGCGTGCGCGACGATGGTGATCGCGGTTGCGTTGCTCAGGAATTCTTTCCATCAATTCTCGTTTTTCACGTTCAGGACGACTTTTGTCAACGTGGCGATAGCGTGCCTTACGGTTTTAACGTTTTTGTTTTTCGTTTATATTGCGACCTACATTGCTCGCGTCAACGCAATACGCTCTTTTAAGAACGTGCGCCGCGACATCAAATGCGACTCGCGCATAGCGAAAGGCTTTTCGCTCAAAAACGATGACATTTGCGCCTCGAACGCTTATTTGAGTATTTCACCGATTCGTATTCAATGATTGCCTATTTGTTTTGCACAGGCGTATTCTCGCTTGCGCACTTGCGCGCGTATGTATACGCGCATATAAGGGGCGTATGCCCTAAAAACTCGAAGGAGAACAATTTTTATGCTTAAAGTAGAACACTTGAAAAAAACTTACCCAAAGAGCGACAGAGTCGCTGTTGACGATATATCTTTTGAATTGCGTCCGGGCGAAATTTTCGGATTTCTCGGACAGAACGGCGCGGGCAAATCCACGACGATAAAGTGCCTCACGGGCATACTGCCTTTTGACGGCGGCACGATAACCGTCTGCGGTCACGACATCGTTAAGGAGCCGATAAAAGCCAAGATGGAAATGGGTTACGTCCCCGACAACCACTCCGTTTACGAACGTCTTACGGGCAGGGAATACGTCAACTATGTCGCCGACCTTTATAAAGTTCCGACACTCGTGCGCACCGAGCGTATCGACCGTTATGCCAAACTTTTCAAACTCGAAAACGCAATCGACAGACAAATCAAGTCGTATTCGCACGGTATGAAACAAAAAATCTGCATCATCGCCGCTCTCATTCACGACCCCAAACTTTGGGTTCTCGACGAGCCTATGATGGGTCTCGATCCGCAATCGACGGCGGAAATCATCTCGTATATGAGAGAGCATTGCGCAAAGGGCAACACGGTTTTCTTCTCGAGCCACAACCTCGACCTCGTGAAGAAACTCTGCCACAGAGCCGCAATCGTCAACGACGGACATCTCATCGACATAATCGACCTTGCAGGCAACGAAGCGAACAAGGCGAATCTCGAAGAAACCTTCTTCCGCGTTACGGGAACGTACGAGGAGAGGTTGTTTGAGGACTATATCGCGCAAGAGAGCGCGGATATGCGCCCCGAGTTGCCCCCTCAAAACGATGACGAAATCGTCGTCGAGGAGGAAAAGTGATGGAAAAAACCGCATTTTCTATGCAAAGCGTGAGAACGCTTTTCAGGCTCGACCTCAAATCGAGATACGGCATATCGCAGAATACGGGGCGGTTGAAGAAACTTGCGCAAGCGGGCAATTCGCTGTTCTTTATCCTCGTTTACGCCGTGCTTGTGACAGGCATATATTATCTCAGCAACGTGTTTGTGACCCGTTCGGGTCTGCGTATCGAATTTTTGGTTATCGTCGCGACGTTTACGCTTTCGCTCGCAACCATAATTTCGACGAGTACGGTCATTAAAAACCTATATCAGAACGGCGACAACGAAATGCTGTTGCGCTTTCCCGTCAGCGGCAAAGAGATTCTCGTTGCAAAATCCATATACTGCTATTTGCACAATCTCGTCACCTGCCTGCTTACGATGCTTCCGTTCTACATTGCGTTCGGAGTTGTGACGCACGCAGGCGCAGGCGACTATTTTGCGTATATCGGCATAGTGCTTTTGAGTACGCTTTTGCCCTTTTTCATCGCAAACATCATCGCCGTGCCGGTTATGAAGGTGCTCAACCTTGTCAAGAATCAGTTTCTTTTGGTGTTGATTTTCACGATTATCGTGATATGCGCGGTGTTTGTGCTTTACCTCGTGTCCCTCAGCAATGTGTTGAAATATCTCAAAGATTCCAATCAAACGATATTCTCGGCGGACATGATTGCAAGATACAAGCACTTTGCGCAGAACGCATATCCGTTCAACTGGTATGCCGAAATCGTGAACGGCAGAAAATACGCAGGGCTTTCAAACGGTCAGTACGCATTGAGATTCCTCTATATGTTCCTCCTCAACGTCGTGTTCGGCGTGGGGGCGTACTTCGTGACGACGAGAGAGTATTACAAGACCATTCTCTACGGAATCGAAACGCAAAAGGCTTCTTTCAAAAAGAAAATCAAGGACGTGAGCCGTCCGGTGTGGTACGCTCTCTTCAGACGCGAGTTCTATCTCATTTTGAGAAGTTTCAACTATTCCTTCCAATATTTCGCAATGGCGTGCGCCGCTCCCGTAATGGTGTTTTTCTGCAACAGACTTGCAGCCACAATGGGTACGGAAAGCGTCGGTGCGAGCATTATGCCGGGTCTTACGCTGATGGTTATCGTCATATTTGTCACAATCATCGTGTCGTTTGCATCCACTTGCATATCGAGGGAAGGCAACTGCTTCTATCACACCAAGATAATACCCGTAAGTTACACAAACCAGATTCTCGTCAAGTTCTTGCTTTACACGTTGACGGGTTCGCTTTCGGTTGCGCTCTCTTGCGCGGTTTCGGGCGGATACTACACGAGCGAGGCGGGCGGACATCTTCTCACGCCGCTTGACGTGGGCGCGATTTTCGGCATTGCGGAAATGCTCGTTTTGTCCCTCACTTGTCTGAGTATGATTGCGGACATCAAATCCCCGACGTTCAACGTTTCGGGCGACGGCGAACTTGTGGCGGCAAACAAAAACGTCGCTCTCGCACTCATCGTCGGCATCGTGACGGCAATCGCATACGGCATATTCACAATGTTGTTCAGTTTCTTCCCGTTCAGGATAGGCTCGGTGCAAATCGGCGGAAATATGAACGCGATATACCTCATTTTGAGCGTCATAACCATTATGTTGCTCGCAGGTTCGCTTGCGGGGCTGTTTGTCAACCTCAACAAGCGTTATCAAAAGATAATTCCGTGACGGAGGAGGATTGCTATTATGAAAAAAGTTATGATAGGCATTTTGATTCTCATTCCGATTATCATTCTTCTTGTCGTTGCGATGGTTTCCTCGATCGTTTCGGCTCAAGCGCACATTGCGGTTGAAAATATAGAATTAAAGTATAAGAACTCGGACAGCACGATATACGAACTTACGCTCGATCTTGAAAACGTGGCGGACAAAGTGGTAAATCTCAAAGACTATCTCGACGTTGTCGTTTCCCCTCAAAAGGCAAACAACTACACCATAGAGTGGAAAATTTCGGGTGACATAACTTACACCGACACGGAGTATGAGAAAAAATACAAACAATATGTAAGCAATCAGTCTTCGAGCGAGAAAGTATGGCCGGCGGCGGCATTTGTCGACGACAGCGGCAACGAAGTGTCGTCAAACACGACGAGCAAAATCGTCATCGGCTCGTACTGCACTTTCACGGTGCAGGTGGTTGCCGAGAGCGTCAGCAAAACCCTCAGCATAAAAGTGGTCGGCTACGATGTCAAGCGCGTAGATTTGAGCGCACAGAGCGGCGAAGGCAAACTCTCTATCGGCGAATCCGTGCGTCTTCTTCCGTCCTACACGCCCATTGACAGCATCGTCAACGACAGCGAGTGGGCAAGTTCGAACACGCAAGTGGCAATCGTAGACCAAAACGGCGTCGTGACGGGCGTAGGCGAAGGCAAAGCGGTCATATCGCACGGCGCGCGAGTTTTCTCGAGCGGCGCAAAGGTATACGGCTCCTGCGAGGTTGAAGTGAGCGCAAACGGCGCGAGCGTGCGCTACGGCAGCAGCGTTGTTACGAGCAGATCCACGCTTACGCTATCTCAACTCGGCATAAGCGACGATGCGGTTGCAGTGAGCGGCTGCACCGTTGAAAACGGCGAAGTTACCCTAACCGCAAACAAGGCGGTTTTGAGCGTAAACGGCAAGACGTTTGAAATAGAGAAGTGCGGCGCGGACGAAATTGTCATAAACAACAAAGACTTTTATGCATACCGTGAAGACGGCTATGTTTTGGCAGTGGGCGAACATCCCCTCAAACTGTCTGCCGTGTGGGCGGATATGACAAA
>CAVKUX010000100.1:0-6673 GCA_963659595.1 Anaeroplasmataceae bacterium
TCGCTACGGTCGCCGCCTTGCGGCTCCAATTCCGTCTGCGAATAAGCACATTCCGTTTATAAGTACGCTTCGAATAAGTGTTCGTTTAACCATATCACTGTGCCAATAGCACAATTATGCCACAGCATCATCGCTTTTCGTATCGCTCACAACGTGTACGTCAAGTTGATTGAACGGTATCGTTATGCCGTTTTGGTCAAACGCTTTCTTGACGTTTTCAAGCATATCGAAATTCACCGTCCAGTAATCCGCATTCTTGCACCATACTTTCGTTGAAATGTCGATACTGCTTGCGCTCTGCGCCGAAACGCGGATAGACGGCTTCGGGTCTTTGAGTATAAGTTCGTTTTGATCGCATACGTCCGCAATAACCGTCTTCGCTTTTTCAAAATCGTCCGAATAGGATATCGAAAATTTGAGGTCGACCCTGCGCAAATCCTTTTCGGAAAAGTTCACGACCTCGCTTGTAGAGAGTTTGCCGTTTGGCAGATACACGACTTTGTTGTCGTTTGTGCGCAATCTCGTATGGCAGATACGGATGTCCTCAACCGTGCCTTCATAGCCGCACGCCTGAATGAAATCGTCGTCCTTGAACGGTCTTGTGATGAGAATAAGCACGCCGCCCGCAAAGTTCGAAAGAGTGCCGTTCACCGCAAGTCCTACACCGACGCTCAACGATGCAATCAGAGCCGTAATCGCGCTTGTGTCTATGCCGACATACCCAACAAGCATAACGACGACAAGCACCTTCAACCCGACTTTTACAACGTAACTGAGGGTTTTGTAAACGGTTTTGTCGATATTTTTGCTTTTGGCGACTTTCTTGTCTGCTCGTTTTGCAATCCTCTTGCAAAGCCAGTTGATAAGCGGAAAAGATATGATTATTATCACGAGCGCGATAACAACTTTGATGCCCGTATTCGTGAGCCAGTTTTGAACGGTTTGCCACACTTGTTGCCAGTCCATATTAAATCTCCTAAAACTTTTGTACATAGCGCACCTGCGCTACGTCAAGTGATTATACCCTCAAACCGCCCTTTTAGCAACATAATGAACGTGCAATTTTACTTTTAGGAACGCTTTTTGCTCGTCTTGTATATTTTTCGTTTGACATCACTATTTTTTCGTGTATAATAGAAAAGAATTGAAATTCGAGGAGGTGAAAAAGATGTCAACAGTCAGAGTCGGCGAAAACGAAAGTTTGGACAATGCAATCCGCCGTTTTAAGAGAAAATGCGCACGCGACGGCATCATCGGTGACCTCCGCAAAAAAGAGGCTTACGAGAAACCCAGCGTAAAACGCAAAAAGAAAGCGGAAGCGGCTCGTAAGAGAATGTACAAATCATAAACCACAAATTCTCGCATATATTGCGAGAAGGCGGAGGTATGGCTCAGTTGGTTAGAGCACACGGTTCACATCCGTGAGGTCACAGGTTCGAGCCCTGTTACCTCCACCAACATCCGAAAATCCCACTAAACAGTGGGATTTTTCTTATGTTTGTGTTTATATCACTGCTCGAAGGTGCGTTCCGCACCGCGCACTCTCGTGCGCCCTGTGACTTCGTCACACTGCACGCGATTGACCTTTGGTAGCAATCGCTGTTGGGCGAGCCCTGTTACCTCCACCAACATCCGAAAATCCCACTAAACAGTGGGATTTTTCTTATGTTTGTGTTTATATCACTGCTCGAAGGTGCGTTCCGCACCGCGCACTCTCGTGCGCCCTGTGACTTCGTCACACTGCACGCGATTGACCTTTGGTAGCAATCGCTGTTGGGCGAGCCCTGTTACCTCCACCAACATCCGAAAATCCCACTAAACAGTGGGATTTTTCTTATGTTTGTGTTTATATCACTGCTCGAAGGTGCGTTCCGCACCGCGCACTCTCGTGCGCCCTGTGACTTCGTCACACTGCACGCGATTGACCTTTGGTAACAATCACTGTTGGGCGAGCCCTGTTACCTATATTAAAACAAAAAAGCGCGCATATAGCACGCAATTTGGCAACGAAACGTCGCAGAGATAAATTCGACGCGAATATCTCGAATATTGTTGATTATTGTTTGTCTTGGGCGGCTTTGGCTTCGCGCACGGCTATGGCAAGTTGTCCTGCGCACGAAGTGTCTTTAAATCCACACTTTACGCCACTGAGTTTGCGCTCGATTTCCTCAACGGTCATCCCATCAACCAAAATGGGTATTGCTTTGAGGTTGCCCGGGCAGCCGCCGACAAAGTGTACGTTGGTGACTACGTCGCCGTCGATGTCGAATGATATTTCCTTTGCACAAGTGCCTTTGGTGCGATAATTGTAGTGCATATTCGTCCTCTTTTATGATTATTTTGTGATTTTCGGTGATTCTATCGCAGTAAAATCGATTTTCCGCTCATTTGATATATTGCATTGTACTATGCAAAACCCGTTCGGTCAACGATATTTTATGCGTTTTTTTGCAAATCAGTCGAGATCGTATTCAATCAAGGTTTTGCCGCCTTGCAGCGTTTTGACTTCCAATTTATGCTCGTCCAAAACGGCATACGAGCGTTCCGTGCCTTCGGGCGACAAGCCAAGTGCGCCGACGCAAACGTAAATCACTCCGTCTTTCACCTCGAGCATGGCGCGGTGAAAGTGTCCGTAAAATACTATATCCCCTTTCTTTGCGTTTTTCGGCGGCAAATCGGGGTTGCATTTGTGACCGTGCGTAAAGAACAGCGTGCGCCCGTACCACTCGCGCGTAAAGTCCTCGCCGATGGGAAAATCGCTTATCATCTGGTCAACTTCGCTGTCGCAGTTGCCCTTGATTACGGTGATAAAGTCCTTGGATTCGTTGAGTATTTTGGCAACCGCCATAGGCGCGTAGCCTTCGGGGAACGGGTTACGCGGACCGTGATTGTATATGTCGCCCAAAAGAACGACCTTTATGCTCGAATCGCTTTTGCGAGCCTCGTTTACGACGTCGAGGAATCTTTTGATGTTTGCGCTCGAACCGTGAACGTCCGAACCGATGTAAAGTTTCATATCGAGTCTCCTTATTGTCAGAAAAGAGTATACCACACCGCAGGGCAGTAGTCAAAGCGGAAGCGGAATTTGTGGCAGAAATTGCGATATTTTGTCTTGCGAGGTTTGTGCATATATGTTATACTATTATAAACTATTTGGAGGAAAATTATGAAAACAGTCAGACTTCGCACGCCTTTCGAGGTTGGTTCAACGCCGCTCGCGGAATATCCGCGTCCGCAGTTTGCAAGAGATAGTTACGTCACGCTCAACGGCGAATGGGATTACGCCGTTTTGCGCAAGAGCGAGAGTTTCGACGGCAAATATCAAGGCAAAATACTCGTTCCGTTCTCACCCGAATGTTTGCTTTCGGGCGTTCCGGAAGGCACGAAAGTTACGCCAGACGACGCTCTTTACTATCATCGCACGTTCAATCTCGACGCAAACTTCGTCAAAGCAGTCACGATTTTGCACTTCGACGCCGTGGATATGATTTGCTCGGTCAAACTCAACGGCATTTCCGTCGGCGAGCATATCGGCGGCTACGTTCCCTTCTCTTTGGACGTATCGGCAGCGGTCAAAGTCGGTGAAAACGTCATCGAACTCGTCGTTACCGACCCCTGCGACACGAGTTATCACACCCACGCCAAGCAATCCTCTAAGCCGGGCGGAATCTGGTATACGCCGCAATCGGGCATCTGGCAAAGCGTATGGATCGAGAGTATGGACGAAGTGTACCTCAAAGACGTCACCATCGTTCCCGACATCGACACCGACACAATCAACTTCAAATTCGACAAATCCGCAAACGTTCCCGTCGACGTCATCGTTATGGACGGCGCAAAAGCCGTTTTCAGCGGTCAATTCGACGGCGATACCGCAAGCATAAAACTCGAAAATTACGAACTTTGGTCGCCCGAGAACCCCAAACTCTACGACGTAGCGTTCAAAGTGGGCAACGACATCGTCAAATCCTACTTCGGTATGCGCAAATTCAGTTGGGTCACCGACAGCAAGGGCTTCAAGCGTATGGGGCTGAACAACAAGCCCTACTTCCACACAGGGCTTCTCGATCAGGGCTACTGGTCGGACGGTATGCTTACTCCGCCCTCTAACGCCGCTCTCGAATGGGATGTCAAGATGGTCAAGTCTATGGGCTTCAATATGCTCAGAAAACACATCAAAATCGAGCCTTTGCGCTGGTACTACCACTGCGACAAGGAAGGCATTTTGGTTTGGCAAGACATGGTCAGCGGCGGCACGAAATACAACCTTTTGTACATAGGTCTTTTGGCAACCGTGTTCGAATACCACATCAAAGACGACAACGAATCGGGCTACAAGAAACTCGCGCGCGCGGACAAAGAAGGTCGCGACGAGTTTGAGAACGAACTTCGAGTCACTATGAATCACCTCAAGAACGTCGTATCACTTGCGGTATGGGTTCCATTCAACGAAGGCTGGGGACAATTCGACTCGGTGCGCATAACCAAAGAAATGAAGAAAATCGATCCCACACGCCTCATCGACAGCGTGAGCGGTTGGAACGATCAAGGCAAAGGCACGTCGGACACCAAGAGTTTGCACATCTACTTCAAGCCTCTGTTCGTGCCGAAGAACGACGATCGCTGCTACATCCTCAGCGAATTCGGCGGATACGCAATCAAGACGGAAGGTCACATGTACTCGCCCGACAATCAATTCGGCTATCGCATCTACAAAAAGCCCGAATCGCTCGCAAATGCTATCCGCAAACTCTACGAAAAGACCATCGTTCCTAAAATCGACAAGGGACTTTCGGCAACCGTATACACCGAAGTGAGCGACGTCGAGCAGGAAATGAACGGACTTGTCACGTTTGACAGACGCGTCATCAAAGTGCCCGTCGATCTTATGCGCGAAATCAATGCGCAACTTGTCATAAAGGACTGAAGATACGCTTTTGTCGCGCTTTGCTTTAAGCGGACAAAGCGCGCAATAACGCAAATTTTGCATTCTATACAACAAAAGGTGAAACTATGAGCATCGCAGATCAAATATTTATCGACACCTGCCGCAGCATACTCGATGGCGGAATAAGCGACGAAAACCTCGAAGTGCGCCCCAAATGGCTTGACGGAACGCCGGCGCACACCATAAAAAAGTTCTGTATCGTCAACAGATACGACCTCTCGAAAGAGTTTCCGATTATCACCCTTCGCCGCACCGCTTTCAAATCCGCAATCGACGAAATTCTTTGGATTTGGCAGAAAAAGAGCAACAACGTACACGACCTCAACTCGCATATCTGGGACAGTTGGGCGGACGAAACGGGCTCCATCGGCAAAGCATACGGCTATCAACTCGGCAAAAAGAGCGTATATCCCGAGGGAGAATTCGACCAAGTGGACAGAGTGCTTTTTGACCTCAAACACAATCCGCAATCGAGGCGCATACTCACCAACATCTACAACTTCGAGGACTTGCACGAAATGCACCTCTACCCTTGCGCGTACTCGATGACTTTCAACGTCACGGGCAACAAACTTAACGGCATTTTGAACCAAAGAAGCCAGGACACGCTCACGGCAAACAACTGGAACGTCGTGCAGTACGCAGTGCTTCTTCATATGTTTGCGCAAGTGAGCGGACTTGAAGTCGGCGAATTCGTACACGTCATAAGCGACGCGCACATTTACGACCGTCATATCCCCATCGTAGAGGAAATTTTGAAAAATCCGCAATACCCTGCGCCTACTTTCAAAATGAACAAGGACGTAACAAACTTCTACGACTTCACCGTCGACGATTTCGAACTCGAAAACTATCAGTACACCAAACTCGACAAAAAAATCGAAGTTGCGATTTGAGTTTTTTGGCGAGACAGACGTTAAATATAGCAAAAAAACACGCCGAAAACGGCGTAAAAACAGCATAAAAAGCGCGTAAAAACGCACGAAAAAATGCCGTTATTTTTCAAAAAAAATGAAAACGATTTTTGCAGTTGACAATAAATGGGGACTCGGCAAGAAAAACGACTTGCTGTTTTCTCTCAAAGAAGATATGCGCCATTTCGTCGCGCACACGAAAGGCAAAACCGTCGTTATGGGAAGCAACACGCTTCTTTCTTTTCCGAACGGTATGCCACTCAAAAACCGCACCAACATCGTGCTTAACCCCAACGGCACGGACGAAGACGCAAAAACAAAAGGATATATACTCGTCAAATCCCTTGACGAATTGTTTGCAACGCTCAAAAACTACGACGGCGAGCAAACCTACGTCATAGGCGGCGCGATGATGTATCGCACGCTTTTGCCCTACTGCGACACGGCGTACGTCACCAAAGTTGACGCAGACGGCGGCGCGGAAGTATTCCACGAAAATCTCGACGAACTCGACAACTGGCAACTCGTCGAACAAGGCGAGCCAATCGACGACAACGGCTACAAAATCCGTTTCTGCACTTATAAAAACAATAACGTAAAAGAGTTTTAGTATTCTTTTATTACAAAAACTCATTCAGGGCGGGACTTATACGCTGAATCTGCAATTTCGCAGACGTGATAAAAAACCGATGTCTGCCCTCTTTGTAGGGCGGACTTTTAACGTACACTTATTCGGAGCGTCCTTATTAACGGTATGTGCTAATTCGCAGACGGAACACGAGCCGCAAGGCGGCGAGCCTATGAGCGCCGA
>CAVKUX010000101.1:0-6551 GCA_963659595.1 Anaeroplasmataceae bacterium
CGTTGACATACGGCGAAAATATGATATCATTACAACTGTTTTTTGAAAAAGCAGCCGTCGTTTTGAAAACGTCGCTTGAAAATCGAGGCTTTTTCAAAGGACGAAAAAGTATATAAAAAAGGACCTGAAAAGGCGTTTTTCTTTTTGGCAAACGACAGTTGCTAAAAAAAAACGCCTTTTTTTTGTTTTTTTGAGGCAAAAACAGCCCGAAAAAACGCAAAAACGCACAAAAAAAGACACAAATACCCACACGGAGGCACACATATGAGCAAGTACATTTTCGTAACGGGCGGAGTCGTTTCGGGACTCGGCAAAGGAATCGTCGCAGCATCGCTCGGCAGACTTTTGAAGTCGGCGGGATACAGCGTGTATATCGAAAAATTCGATCCCTATATGAACATCGATCCGGGCACGCTGAATCCCACACAACACGGCGAGGTGTTTGTCACCTGCGACGGCGCGGAAACCGACCTCGACCTCGGACACTACGAAAGATTTATAAACGAAAATCTCACCAAAAGTTCAACTCTCACAAGCGGCAAAGTGTACCAAAACGTTCTCAACAAGGAGAGAAACGGCGAGTACGGCGGCAAAACCGTGCAAATTATTCCGCACGTCACCAACGAGATAAAGCAACACATTCTCGACACCGCAAACGAAACGGGCGCGGATATTCTCATCACCGAGATAGGCGGAACGGTGGGCGACATCGAAAGCCAGCCCTACCTCGAAGCCTTGCGCCAGTTCAGCCTCGACGTGGGCAGAGAAAACTGCGCTTTTGTACACGTCTGTCTTCTTCTTTATATGGCTTGCTCGGACGAGTTTAAGTCCAAACCCGTGCAGCACTCCGTGCGCGAACTTCAACGCTTCGGCATATTCCCCGACGTTGTCGTGGCGCGCTCGGACAAAAAACCGCCCGAAGAAATCATCAAAAAGATTTCGCTTTTCTGCTCCGTAGACGAGCAAGCGGTTGTGCCGAGCACAACGGTAAAATGCCTCTACGACGCTCCCGCAATGCTCAATCGCAACGGACTTTACAAGGCGATAAGCAAGGCTCTCTCCCTCAAAAACAAGTGCGACCTCACCGAGTGGAAAGAAAAAGTCGCAGACCTCAAAATCAAGTCGGTCAAAACAAAAATCGCAATCGTGGGCAAATACGTTTCTTTGCGCGACTCGTACATCTCGCTCGTCGAGGCAATCAAGCACGCAGGCGGCGCGAACAAGACGGGCATAGACCTTAAATGGATTGACAGCGAAACGCTCACGGACAAAAACGTCTCAGAGAAACTCAAAGACGTTGACGGAATCATAATCCCGGGCGGCTTCGGCACGAGAGGCGTCGAGGGTATGATTTGCGCTTGCAAATACGCGCGCGAAAACAAAATCCCCTATCTCGGAATTTGTTTGGGCATGCAAGTCACCGTCATCGAATACGCACGCGACGTGCTGGGAATCAAGGACGCGACGAGCGGCGAATTTTCCGAAAACGGCAGCCACGTCATCGACATACTTCCCGACAAAAAAGGCAAAAAAATCGGCGGAACGATGCGGCTCGGCGCATATCCCTGCGCCCTCAAAGACGGCACGAAAATCAAAGAAGCGTATGCAAATCGGGACGTCATCGAAGAACGCCACCGTCATAGATACGAATTCAATTCGGACTACCTTGCCGATTTTGAAAACGGCGGTCTTGTGATAAGCGGCAAGTCCCCCGACGGACGCATCGTCGAAACGGTGGAGGTCAAAGACCACCCCTTCTTCGTGGGCGTACAGTTCCACCCCGAATTTACCTCTCGTCCCGAAGTCGCCAACCCGATTTTTGCCGCATTCGTCAAAGCCGCAAAAGAACAAAAGCGTTGATCGAAAACACCCGATACCGACAAAAAAGAGCGTTTATCACGCTCTTTTTTCATTATAAACCATTGATTTGAAAATTTACAACGCCGCTTAGACGTTTTTTACAAAGATTTCCGTGTTGCTGTAGACTCCGAACGACTTTGTATCGGGAGTTTGCCCTTCATATGTTGTCACAGGCGATGTTCCCTTTTCGATCACGGGATTGCCGTCCTTGTCTTTTCGCAACAAATAAGCGCTTATCGCTTCATTGGATTCATATGCCACTCTGAACACGGTTATTGTATCACCGATGTTGGCTGCGTTTAAGTCTTGCGCCCTCGCAATATACATATACGCAACATTCTTCGTTTCTGTTCCCGTACTTTCGGTGACCACATAACGCATAACGACCGAAACGCTTTCGTCCGCATAAAAATGGCTGCCGACCGTTCTTGTCGTGCCGTTGCTGGTGATTGGTGTTGTATCCATACTCCCAAAATAACCATAAGCGGATCTATAAAAACTTCTTGAGATATAGGCAAACATAACTCCGTCACTATCTAAAATCGATTGCGTGTTCATCCCATGCGGATTTGTTCCGTCGACATTCTCCATCAAAGTTTTCATCTCCTGCGTAAGGAAAGCCGCAAGCGTTGTGCTCACGTTGGCCGATTTCGGCTCGGTGGCTTGCGTATAGTAAAAGAATGCGCCGAAAACACCGCCTACGCATAGGCAGACGGCAATAAGCACAACGGCGCAGACGGACAAAAAGAGTTTATTCATTTTCTTCCCTCACTGTTGCGTGCTTTTTTTCGGCACGATGTATTTTTGCTTGTTCTTTTCTGTACGCTTTTTCGTCATCGATAATCTTTTTTGCTATATCGACGCTGTCTTTTGCCGCTTGCAGAGTGTTTTCGTCCGCAATTTTCAAACTCACGGGAGAGGATTTCACTTTGACTTTGTTGCCTGCAACATATCGCTTGAAGTTGTCGTTTGGCATCAGATATTCGCAAACGACATCACCTCGTTTTATAAGCACGCGCACAAGGCGCGCGTTGCCCGATTTGTACTCCTCGTGCCTGTCGTTTTTGATGCGCTTGCATCCGTCAACCTGTGCGGCGTATGCGACAATCTCGTCATAAAACGCTTTCTTCTCTTGCGAAAGTTTTGCATATTTTTCGTCAAGAGTTTCGGCGCGAGGTTTGACAAATTCCGCCGTGCTTCCCACTTCCGATTGAGTTGAATCCCCTTCCTTGTTCGGTTGTTCGCTCTCTTCGTTGTTGTCATTTTGCACGATTTGTTTGTCTAAACACTCGTTTTGCTCGGTGTTTGCCCCAACCGGCGCGTCGTTTTGTTGCGTTTGGCTCGCATCCGAATTCGATATTTCCTCTTCCTGTGCCGCTTGAGGGTCGTTGCCTATTTGCGCAAGTCGCAAATCTGTTGCCTTTTTGACCTTTCTTTCAATCAGCGGATACGCAACGCACGCGCACAAAACCAAAATGATGCACAAATATCCCGCAGGTGAGTTCATGAAGACGACAAAACTTCCTACATACGCCACTCTTTTCCCGTTGTAAATTCCCTTCATCTGGGAGTATAAAACGGGGATTTTGTCCGTATATGCGTTTGCGTCGCCTTTTAGAACAAACCATCTTTCAGCGTGTGTTTCGTCGGGTTCTTCGATGCCGACTATGCGGTGTACAACCATTTGTCCGTCAACCTCATACACGACTATGTCATACAGTTTCAATTCGTTCTCGTCGGGAAGCGATGAAACTCCTATGAGATCGAACATTTGAAACTGATTGTTCAAATTGTTGTCGACAAGATATTTGTTGTTTTCGTTTTTTGACGACATCGACTGGCTTTTGACCACCTTAACGACAGATCTATCAACCTTTGCGTTTTCATTGACCTTTGCGTCCAACGAAAGCGCAAACACGGTGATTGCAATAGCGGCAAACAAGACGGATATGGTTTTTTCAAACACAGAGATAGCGGCGTGACGCTTTTCTTTCGCACGTTGCTTTTTCAATTCTTCGTCTACCATCCCTCCTTGGATGTTTTTCAGATACATCCTTACAAGAGAGGTTATCATTGCGACAAAGAAACAAGTCAATGCCGCAAAAACAACCAGACACAGGACGAATACATAAATGTCATATCCCGTCATAATACCCTCTGTTATGCAGTCTCGCTCACGGTGATTGTTATTGTGGTTGCGTCGAATGCGGATTTATATGCGTCGTACTCTGCCGCTGTCGGCAAAGAGATTTCACTCACTGCGAGATAGTCGGCAAGATTGATTGTGATTTCGCCCGAAACCTTGTTGCCGCCATTGAGAACAACGCCGCCCGCTGTATATGCTGCTTTTGTTGTGAATATATCGGTGCCGTTATATTTGTTTGTGCCTCCGAACGTGATGGTAAGTTTGAGTTTTATACCGTTGGTTTTGACATCGTCGTCCGCACCCTTTGCCGCGGTGAAAGTCACTTTTGTTGTTCCGCTCGTGGTGTATGTGGTTTTCAATGCGCCGAACGTATCGTCAACCGAGATGGCAAAGGTGTTGTCAATCGCGATAGTGCCTTTTTCAGTCGTGACAACTTTGTCGGCGACATTCGTCGATATAGATGCCGTTTGCTGTACTACGTCGCCTTGCGCATAACTGAACGTGGCGTATACGCCGCCGACGGTAAGCACGAGTGCCAAAATAATTACGATTCCGATTCTTTTCATTGTTGTACTCTCCTTAAAAAATTATTTTTAATAAATTGGGAAAAGTATATTTTCACCCCCCCCCCGTGTCAAGAGACTTGGTCTCACTTCTGCGCTGTTTTTTGTATTTTGTAAAAATCCATTTCTTTTTTGCAAGAACTGTTGTGTGCAAACCGCCACAAATGACCTTTTATCCCGCACTTTTCCAACATAAACAGCCGATTGCGTTGTATTTGGCAAATTGCCGTTTGTCCGAGTCGACAAATCCTCGCGGCATTTATTTTGTATAAATTCCATTTTGTTTGGCAATCCGCTTTTCTTTGGACGAAGAATCGGATATAATATTTACATACATTATCAAAACTTTTGTATACACATAATGAATTAACCTTTGTAGGAGAACATATGAAAAACCAAACCATTCTCGTTCTGGATTTCGGCGGACAATACAAGGAACTCATCGCGCGTTCGGTGCGCAGAATGAACGTGTATTCCGTCGTAGAGCCGTCTTGCATTTCAGAGAAAAAACTCAAAGAAATCGACCCTATCGGCATCATCTTTACGGGCGGCCCCAACAGCGTTTATCTCGAAGATTCGCCGCGCTGCTCTAAAGCCGTGTTCGATTTGGGCGTACCCATTCTTGGTATATGCTACGGTATGCAGTACATCGCTCACTCTTTCGGCGGCGTCGTAAAGGAAGGCGCGGTGCGCGAGTATGGTCAAACAAAAGTTTTCATCGGCGACTGTGCGATTTTCGACGGTCTTTCGGGCGAAGAAGAAATGCTTATGAGCCACACCGACTACGTCGCGCAAGTCCCCGACGGATTTAAGGTTGTGGCAACCACGTCGGATTGTCCGTGCGCGGCAATCGCAAACGAGCAAAAACATATTTACGGCGTGCAATTCCACCCCGAAGTCGAACGCTCGCTCAACGGAAACAAGGTGCTTGAAAACTTTGTCATAAACGTGTGCGGCGCAACGCGCGACTACTCGCTCGACGACTACATCGACACCCAAATCAAACTCACACGCGAAAAAGTCGGCGACAAGAAAGTTCTTCTCGGTCTTTCGGGCGGCGTTGACAGTTCGGTCGTGGCGGCCCTCATAAGCAAAGCCATTCCCGACCAACTCCTTTGCGTGTACGTCGATCACGGCTTTATGCGCAAAGACGAAACCAAACAAATCAAAGAAGCGTTTGCGCCCCTTCCCCTCAAACTCGAAGTCGTGGACGCAAGCGAAAAATTCCTTTCCAAAATCGCGGGCGTAACCGACCCCGAACGCAAAAGAAAAATCATCGGCGAGGAATTCGTCAAAACGTTTGCGGAAGTTGCAAACGCGCAAAAGGGATACGACTTCCTTGCGCAAGGCACGATTTATCCCGACGTCATCGAATCGGGCGCAAACAACTCGGCAAACATCAAGAGCCACCACAACGTCGGCGGCTTGCCAAAAGATATGCCGTTCACGGGTCTTGTCGAACCGTTGCGCGGACTTTTCAAAGACGAAGTGCGCATCATAGGCAAAAAACTCGGTTTGCCCGACTATCTCGTCAATCGTCAACCTTTCCCGGGTCCGGGACTTTCAATCCGCACAATCGGCGAGATAACAAAAGAGAAACTCGACGTCTTGCGCGACGCGGACGCAATCGTGCGTGAAGAAATCGCCGCAAGCGGAATCAAATCCGACCAATATTTTGCAGTCATCACCGACACGAAATCGGTCGGCGTAATCGGCGACTACCGCAACTACGGCTACGTCGTCGTGATAAGAGCGGTCACCACGTCCGACTTTATGACGGCGGAATACACTCGTCTGCCCTACGACTTGCTCACGAAAATGGCTTCGCGAATAGTCAACGAAGTGCAAGGCATAAGCCGCGTTTGCTATGATGTGACAGGGAAACCCCCGGCGACCATCGAATGGGAATAATAGGAATTGCGCTGAGTGCAAAACACTTGTCACCCATCTTTTCAAGATGGCTTGACAAATATTTTGGCGCA
>CAVKUX010000102.1:0-6315 GCA_963659595.1 Anaeroplasmataceae bacterium
AAAGTTCTTTGTTTTGAAAGTCAATAGCATGGTTTTCTCCTTTTTGCGAAAAATTCGCAATCGCATTATCATATTACTATAAATATTAACAAATTGTCAATATATTATGACAGCGATTGCAAATTTTTCGCAAACGCACATGCATTTGAGCCTATTGTCTTATTTATTAAATCGTTCCTTAAGAACATCCTCATACATTCTTTTTCTCACATTTATGGAAATATTCAATTGCTTTATCTAAATCGGATTCTTTCTTGCTGAAAAAAAATCCGTTCCCATTGACTTTTTCGTATATTACAATACTGCGATTTAAATCCTCTATATTCAATGGGTAAGTCAACTGATATATTTTATCCTCTTCTGTTTCATCTGGCGTTATAACTACTCCTGCTTTTGTATCGAACGGTATAAAAATTTGCCCTGTATGTAAAATAGCGAATCCGATCGAATTATTAATAAAGTCTTGTTCATCTAATAGAATAACCAATGGGCTTACATTATAATTATTGTGCATCTCCTTAAGAATATTTAATTCCATTAATGCTTGAAAACCTAAGAAATCAGAGTGAGATATTTCACCTAATAGCACCTTAGAAATAGACTCTTTGTTGATTGGCTCTAATGCTTTTTTCGTACGTAATAACATATACGAAAACATTCGAGTTACAATTGTTTTATTGTTATGTGTGAACGCTACAAGCCTGTTACCCCAATAATTATCTTTCTTGTCTATTATGCCTAGAAATTCTTGTCTAAATTTGGCACCCTCCGATTCTACATCGTTTGCCAATATGTTTTTTTTCAACATACTCGTCGTAATAGTTGTTTTCGACACCTAAATCACTAATGTTGCAATTGTATTTTTTGTTATTAAGGGTATTATAACACCAAGCGTGATTGTTTACGGAAAACCCTTCCATTATAAATCTTGGCGTTCCAACATGGTCTTTTGACATAATTTCTCCTTATAAATGCAGCCACTCGGTGATTGAGTGGCTGCTTAATATTTGCTTATCTATACAATGTAACTTAAATAAACAAAGCAGTTATTGATTTATTCAAATGCTTTACACATATTCAACCGTGTTTTCATCGACATTCCAATTGTAATCCCATGTTGTTGGAATTGATAAGCCCTTGTACTTTATCACCAAATTAGGACATTCACTAAAAGCATATTCGCCAACCATTACAACGGATGCCGATATAATTATTTCAGAAAGCGTCGAACATCCTTGGAAAGCGTATGAGCCGATATTTTCAAGCTTCTCTCCATTAAACGTGACCGATGTAAGAGATGTACAACCGCCAAACGCATGGCTTCCTATGATTTTAACTTCAATAGGAATGATAATGCTCTTTAAGCTACTGCAGTTTTGGAATGCGTATTGACCAATCTCCTCCAAACTTGATGGCAGTTGCACTGTTTCAAGTTTCGTGCATCCATAAAAACAATAGCTCGGCAATTTTGTTAATTTGTTCGGCAACGTCACATCCACAAGCGATGAACACCCATAGAATGCATACTGCCCTATTTCGGTAACGTTATCGGGGATATTAATTGAATTCAGAGCAGCACAGCCTTTAAATGCATTCTCACCGATGCTTTCTACTGTGTCGGGAAGGACAACACTCTTAATGTTTCCACATCCACTAAATGCATTTGCTGAAATTTTGGAAATGCTTCCCGTTATTATTACGTTTGCCAGTTTGGTCGGCACATTTCCAAATATTACATTGAAATATTCGCTTGAATTCAATTCATACCCAACAAACGGTATAGATACGCTTGTCAACGCATTGCATCCATAAAACGCCTGGTACCCTATCTTTTGAACCGAATTCGGAATTGTCAACTCTGCCAAAGATGTGCAATCTTTGAACGCGTTGGTTTCAATTCTCTTTAGACTGTTCGGGAATATAATCTTTGTCAATCCGGAACATCCTTGAAAAGCATACTTATTGACGACTACTGTACCCTCATTAATATTAAGAGTATAATTTTGGGGCATTGTTCCATTATACTTATACAATGTTCCGCCGATATAAATAACACCGTTCTTTGACTTTACAATTCCTGTTCCGTCAAATGCATAATCTTTAATTTCGGTGTTTTGAGGCACTTCGATATCGGTCAAACTAGAACAGCCATAGAATGCATATGGACCAATACTCTCAACTTCGTTACCCAAGTTTATTTGTTTCAAACTACTGCAATGGTAGAATGCGTTTTCGCCAATGGTCGTTATGGTTGTTGGTAACACTATTTCTTCAAAATTTGTACATTCCGCAAACGCATTCTTTGGTACAAACGTTTGCTTCGTTACCGTAACCTTTTTCAGCGCAGATGGAATAATATAGGTGTTTCCACTTATATTCATACTCGTTCCTTTGGAACCTGCGAATATATATCCAAAATGATAACCGCCATCTACTTCAGGACCTATAAATGGTATCATTATCTCGGTTATATTTGCCTCGCTTGGGAACGCACCTCTCCCAATTAATTGTACTATATCCGGAATAATTATACTATTGTCTTTATCGCTATTAAATTTGCGCAAATTAACGCAATCTTTAAATGCGCTTGAACCAATTGATGTAATGCCCGTTCCTATGGCAACCTCTTCAAGCAATGTGCATCCATAGAATGTATCATGGTTAATTGTTGTAACTTCAGTTGGAATATTGAATACGCCGTCTTGTTCACTGTTTAATCTAGACAAACTAGAACAGCCATAGAAAGCATACGTACCAATACTCTCAACTTCGTTGCCTATGTTTATTTGTTTCAAACTACTGCAATGGTAGAATGCGTTTTCGCCAATGGTCGTTATGGTTGTTGGTAACACTATTTCTTCAAAATTTGTACATTCCGCAAACGCATTCTTTGGTACAAACGTTTGCTTCGTTACCGTAACCTTTTTCAGCGCAGATGGAATAATATAGGTGTTTCCACTTATATTCATACTCGTTCCTTTGGAACCTGCGAATATATATCCAAAATGATAACCGCCATCTACTTCAGGACCTATAAATGGTATCATTATCTCGGTTATATTTGCCTCACTTGAAAATGCACCGCGTCCAATGCTTTCTACTGTATCCGGAACCGATGCTTTTGTTATGTTTGTAACATCATAAAACGCACGGTATCCAATAGATGTAACGGGGATTCCGCCTATATATGCAGGGATCATCATCTCAGTTTGCGTTCCGACATAAGCACTAATGGAATAATGCCCTTCACCGCTATAAACAAAATCTGTTGGCTTGTTTTCCTCAGTCCACCAAGCATATACATTTATATCATTCGACGGCATTTGATAATTAACACATGCCTCGCTCAAATCGGCATCGGTAAACCAACCGCCAAAAGTATATCCATCTCTTTGTGGGGTTGGAAGCGTTATGATTGACTCAAATAGATGCGAGACCGAATCAACATCTTTCCCATTGTTTGCAACGAGATTTACTGTATATCTATTTCTCGTATAATAATAGTCCACAACAAGAGTGC
Source organism: Anaeroplasmataceae bacterium (assembly GCA_963659595.1). Classification (GTDB taxonomy): domain Bacteria; phylum Bacillota; class Clostridia; order Christensenellales; family CAG-917; genus CAG-475. The sequence continues at coordinate 3,521 of CAVKUX010000102.1, forward strand.
CATCTGCTAGAATAGTGACCTCTTTTACTTCGGGCGAAGTAAAACCACTATAAACTTTGACAGCAGGCGTAATATTGCTGTCTGCGGTCCCATAGAGATCCTCTGTTTCTTTTAAGGTGTATCCTTCACCTAAGTTTTGCAAATAGTGATTTACCTTGAATGCTACATCTGTTCTTGCAACCCAATGTGCAGTCAACGTAATATTGTCCGCGTGTTTCCATACACCATCGTTGCAAAGAACATTGCCAAAATACCAACCGCCAAAAGTATAACCTACACGAGTAGGAATAGGCAGCGATACGATAGAGTCGAATACAACGTCTTGCGTTGTGTTATTTATAGTCGCGTCATATATATCGGAAAATGTTATTGTATATGTGTTTGCCTGCCAATTTGCGGCAAAACTCATATCACCTAAGGAGTTGTGCTTAATTGTAATCTCTGGCACCCTCCCATTGATTCCAGTTCCACTCCAACCTACAAAAGAATAACCTTCTCTTGAAGGGCTACCTATTTTTATGTCGTCAGAATCATAATTGTAACCTGATGGCTTTTGCGCAAGTACTCCACCATTCATATTGTATGAAATTGAGTATTCGTGCTTATTCCATTCTGCCTCTAACGTTAAACTCGCCGATATGTTTGTCAAATCATATATAACAGAATACTCAACAATTCTCCATTTAGAAAAGTCATACCCTGTTCTATAAGGCGTTTTTAACGTATCGCCTTTTTTATATTCAACAATCACGGTTGATGATTCGTCTTCTTGTGATATTTGTCCGTTTGAACAGTTATAACGTATCGTCAACGAAGGAATTTTAGAGAGCAACTCCGTGATTCCCGACATTATATACCCACTTCTAAAGTATTCTTGAGCCGCTATAACAGTCGTAAGCGCATCAACTCGAGCATTGCTATCACTGAAACCATCTAATTCTTTATACTTTTCAAGTGCTGTTTTATAATCACCGTTTTTTACGAGATCTTCCGCTTTGTTGTAGTTGGATAGAGGAACAAACAATAAAAACGTCATAAGCAAAACTGCAACCAAAACGATGACACAAGTAGTCGTAATAATTGCACCTATTTTGCGTCTATGTTTTTGTTGGTTGTTGAGCTCTTCTTCTTTTTCGACTTCGACTTGCCTTTGATACCTATACTTATCGACACGAGCATACAGCTTGTCGATTTGTGCAGAACTATCTTTGTATCCGTTGAGCGATTTTAGAGTTTCTATGCTTTTGAGCATAGCTGCCTCGTCTGCATCCCGCGCAAAACCAACGCTAATTGCGTGGTTATATGCGTTTTCTTTCTTTAATGATTCAGCCTTTTCCTTACATTGTGCAATAAGAGTAGCACTATCTTTGTAGTTAGGTATTTTCTCCAACAAAACAAGTGCGTCAGAATACAATGCATTTTCGATATACCCTTTTGCTTTGCTGTATATCGGATAATAGTTTATGTATTCAATATTCTCTTTGCTTATCGCTGTGAGTTGTGATTTAAGGTCGGGCTTTGCATATTTATATGCACGTTGAAAATTCGATTTTGCTTTGACTACTGCGCTATAAGTTCTCAATCCATCGAGTTTCCTTACTTTGCACTCCGCTAAAAGCTTAACGATGTATGCGTCGGAAAGTTCGGGATTTATGTTTAACACCTTTTCGGCAAAACTGTCGGCTTTTGCAAAATCACCGTCTTCACATGCAATATATGCTCTTTTCAAAAGTGCATCAACATTGCCATTTGAATTGGTTGTATTATTTTGCGGTATTACAACCACTTTTTCGTCTTTTGCAAGAATCTTTTTTATTCCGCGAATCAAGTCTTGCATAAAGCCGAGTTTTGACATATCTTGTGCTTGGAGATGAGAAAATTCATCCGGCAAATCGTATGGATCCATATCCCTGTATGCAGGGATGAGAACCTTTGAACCGTCTTTCTTTGTCAACGCCAAAAATCTTGACCATTCATTCTTAACCCATACGGAATTCAAATTCTCTTTACTCGTGCCAATAACAACCATAATTTTTGCCGTATTTAGCGCAGCGAAAATGTATGGCTCGTATGCAGTACCGAGTTTATCTTCGAGTGTTATGCGAGAAAAGAAGACTTTGTAACCTTCTTGTGTCAATTGATAATACAAATCTTGCGCAAGAACACTATCTATTGTCCGTTTTCCATGCGAATCGGTTTCTTTATAACAAATGAAAATATCAAACGGATCTTCTTTTTGAGAAATCGCCAAAATGCCTTTTTGAATCTTATCGAGTTCTTTGGCTTCGTTCTCATATACTTCGCGTTGATATCCGTCCGCATATTGTATTGCCGATTTATAATCTTCATCGGCAAAAATAGAAGTGTATTGCGCACGATTGATTGTCGGCATCATTCTATGCGTTTGTGGATCTTCTACATATTCGACACCGTATTTACAAAGCAAAATCGACCAATACGCTTCGGCATCGGTCTTATCTGCATCGAGCAATTGCTCGTATATCGACATTGCTTTGTCATAATCGTTGTTGCGACGAAAATGATTTGCTCTGTCATATAGATTGATTCGCGTTTCGTTGTCAAGTTTCGGTATTGTCTGCTTCGTCCCGCAGAACGAGCAGACTGCAACCGATGAACCGTCTTGGATTTCTAGTGCGCCTCCGCACATTTTACATTTGAATATAGCCATAATTCTCACTTATATAATCTACTAGCACTTTTGATAAATCACGTAAAAACAATAAGTTTGTTGATTGATTCTTTTCATAAAAATATCGCCAATCTACAAAATTATT
>CAVKUX010000103.1:0-6234 GCA_963659595.1 Anaeroplasmataceae bacterium
CTAACCGCGCACATTGCTTAAACGGCGTTGCGGCAAAGGCAATCGCCCATACCGTCATTCCGAGCATAGCGTGGGAATCCCCTAAATAGAAACGAAAACCTTTGGGCGATTGTCAAAAACCGCACTTGTTCTCGCAATCACTAACCGCGCAAGCCCTCTTTGCTCTCCCGAATAAGACGGACAAAGAATCCAGCCGCAATTCCGCGCGAGTGCTTGCTTGGTGAAAACGTGCTTTGCACGCAGATGGAAAACGAAAGTTTTAAATCTTCCGCAACTGCGTCGCAGACGCAAGTTCACTTGCGCCGTGCGCAAATTTCACTGTGACAAACGTCACAATTTCACGCACACTTCGTGTGCATATCGCTGTGCCGCAGGCACACCTCGTCATTCTGAGGGAACGAAGTGACCGTGAGAATCAAGCGTAGCGAAATGCGGCTTCGCCTTGATTCCTACGTCGCAACGACGTTGCTCCTCTGAATGACAAGCGGAAAATAAAAATTCAAATATTCCGCAACCCAAACGAAGTTTGGATATCATCGTGCAAACTGCACGATATCATCACAAAGTGATATCACCGCCGCAGGCGATATCATTAATTCCTACGACCACTTCGTTCCCTCTGAATGACATATGGAATATTCGCCAGCAATTATTAATTACCAAAATAATCAATCCGTTTGACAAATATTTTTTATTAATATATTATTATTGAGCATCTAAATGATGCGTTTTCCTTTCCCGAAAGGGACACAAGACCAAAAGGAGGTATCGAATTATGGATAAGTACGAGGTTCTCTACATCATTCGCGGCGACGTGGACGACGATAAGAAAAATCAGGTTGTCGAAAAATTTGAAAACTTGGTTGCTTCTCTCGGCGGCACCGTTGACGGTTTGGACAAATGGGGCATGAGAAAGTTTGCTTACGAAATCAACAAGCAAACCGAGGGTTATTACGTTCTTATGAACGTCACCTGCACAAAAGATGCTCAATCAGAACTTGACAGATTTATGCGTAACGACGAAAACGTCGTAAGACAAATGATCATCAAGAAGTAATCGACAAGGAGAAAAATTATGAACAAAGTATTTTTGATCGGCAATTTGACAAAGGATCCGGAACTTGCTTCCACAAACAGCGGCATCAAATTTTGCAGATTTACACTTGCTGTGTCTCGTTCCTACTCAAAAGACGGCAAAAGAGAAACCGATTTTCTCCCCGTCGTAGTTTGGAGAGCGCAAGCGGACAACTGCGCTCGCTACCTCAAAAAAGGCAGCAAGGCAGCTATCAGCGGCAGCATCCAAACAAGAAGTTATGACACGCAAGACGGTTCTCGTCGTTACGTCACCGAAATCGCGGCGGACGAGGTGCAATTCCTCTCCACCAGAAGTGACGAAAACGGTTCCGACGACGTCGATTTCGACGATCTCAAACCCATCGACGAAGACCTTCCATTCTAATTTAAGGAGTATTGAAAATGGCAGAAGAAGTTAAAGCACCCCGCGCACCCAAGAGAGTGCCCAAAAAGAAAGTTTGCACATTCTGCGTAGATCACGTTGACGACATCGACTACAAGGACGTTGCGAAACTTCGTCGTTTCATCACCGAGAAAGGCAAAATCCTTCCCCGTCGTATGAGCGGTGTTTGCGCAAAACATCAAAGAACGCTTGCTGTTGCAATCAAGAGGGCAAGAGTTATGGCATTGCTTCCCTACAAAGCGGACTAAAAGTTTATGCAAGTTGACGAAAGACACGCAATTGCGTGTCTTTTCTTTTGTTTGCATAAACTTTTAGTCCGCTTATTAAATCTAAACAAAATTAAATTTGAATTTTCCCCTTCCTCACGTGTTTGGACTTCGGCGTTTGCAAAGCAATCCGCCTCGTTCGCTTTGGCTACAACACATTCACTGGATGTGTTGTTTAACGCGTCGCGCCCATACCGCCGTTCCCCCTCTGCATACTTTGAGGGAACCCACGACGTCCGCTCCGCGTGGGGCAACACTGACGCGATTGACTTCGTAGCAATCGCTAGTTCGTTGCAAGCAACGAACGGTGGACGGGTTGTTAGCAATACAAATCGGCTGAAAGCCGTGTCACTCGTTCACGGGCGAAAAAATCCACACTCGCCCGTTCACTTGTACAATCCGTCAAGCTCGACGCTCGCTTCGGTCATCGCCTTGCGATTCCAATTCCGTCTTCGAATAGACACATTCCGTTAAGAAAAGCAGTAAATAGCATGAAGAAAGATACAAAAGCTTGAAATAAAACAAAAATGTGGCAAAGATAACGTATGATACTTAATCTTGGGGAATATGAGTAAATCGGGTTATTTTACCGATTTACTCGTTAGCCCCGTTTTTTAATAACAGTATTGCGGCAATACTATTGCACCTACGAAATTGTAAACAATGCGAACTCCCTGCATTTTCTTACCGTCGAAAATTTCAGCCTCATCAATATAAATCTTGTCGATAAAACTATGCAGTATTTCCGGTGTCAATTCTTCGATACAGAGATAGTGTTCTACTATTTTCAAAAACTTTTTAAGATTATCGTTGTCCTGTTCGGTTGCGGCGATGATCTTTTTTAATTCTTCCGTTTTTACCCGTAGTTCCACTTGCTCCGTTTCATAAGATTTAGCAAGAAAATCAAATCGTTCGTCTGTCATTTTGCCTTTTACGTTATCTTCATAGAGTTTACGGATAATCCCGTTGATTTCTTCTATCCGTGCGGTTGTTTTAGACAATTCGCTTTTGGCTTTCGCCTGTGCTTTTTGTTGTTCCGCCGTTGTGGATTTCAGGTAATTTTCTATAAATTCTTTTTCGTGAAAAGCAACATATTCGCAGGTTTTGCGCAAATCTTGTAAAATAACTTCTTTTAAGTCGTTTACGCGGATGCGATGCGGCGTACATAATCCTTTCTTTTTCTTGCGATAGGTCGAACAATAAAAATGGTCATAATCGTGATTTTTCTTGTATCGCTGAATCGTAAGCAATCCACCGCAATCGGCGCAATAGAGAAGCCCTGAAAACATATTCGTTTCGTTTGATTTTATATATACTCTTTTATGCTCCCGCATTTTTTGCACGGTATCGAAAGTTTGTCGGTCTATAATCGCCGGTTGAGTGCCTTCAAAGATTTTCCATTCGTCTTTCGGATGAAACGCCATTTTTTTGCTTTTGAACGACTCCCGATAGGTCTGAAAATTAACGGTACAACCCGTATATGCCATTTGAACGAGAATATATCGTATCGTAGAATTGTTCCATATCTCCGGATACGGACTTCTGCCGCGATATTTTAATCCTCGTTTCATAGCGTAAAGTTGCGGCGTTTCTTTGCCTTCCACAGTCAATCGCTTTGCAATATCGTTGATTTTCAGCCCTCCGATATATAAATCGAAAATTTCTTTTACCGTTGAAGCGGCTTCTTCGTCCACAATCCATTTTTCCTTATCGTTCGGATCTTTCTTATACCCGAACGGCGGAAGCGTGGATAAATGCTTGCCTGAATTTCCCTTTGTTTTTAACACCGCTTTGATTTTTTTCGACGTATCCTTTGCATACCATTCGTTCATTATGTTCTTGAACGGTGTAAAATCGTTATCCGTTGCGGATACCGTATCCACCTGATCGTTAATTGCTATGAATCGAATGTCCGAATTAGGGAAATAAATCTCGGTGTAATATCCCACCATTATGTAATCTCTGCCGAAACGCGACATATCTTTTACGATAATAGTAGCAATTTTACCTTCTTCCGCATCGGACATCATTCTTTGAAAATCCGGACGATTGAAATTTGTTCCCGAAAATCCGTCGTCGATATAAAATGCGGTGTTGGTAAAACCGTGTTCTTTTGCATATTTTGTAAGCATTTCTTTCTGATGAACGATACTGTTGCTGTCCCCGACGAGTTCATCGTCGCGGCTGAGCCGCCCATATAATGCGGTTATTTTTTCACCTCCGTAATAAGTTTTGTTGTTATTTGTTTTCGCTATTTGTATTCCTGACATTATTTTTTACCTCCGTCCGGATGCAAACAGCGAGTCCGTTCCGATATTAAGTTGTCTGTTTGCCGAGCAATCAGCCGTTGCATTATATCGAGCGGCGTTTGCGTGGCGTTTGGTTTTTCCTCGGCGCAAACGGCGTAAACCGTATCGCCTACGATAAAGTATTCCGCGCGACAATCGCGCACGTTGTGAGTATTAGTGTTTATAATTTTAGCCGTGTTTTCCGTAAATATAATCTCCTTATCAATGATTATTTACGCAAAACGGCAGGAAGAACGGCTTATAATTTGCCGTCTTTTTTCATATTTTTCAAGGCTTCATAGCCTTCTTTAATCAGTCGGACTTTCGTAATTCCGTTTTCTTCGAGAAAAGCGTTTATTTCGTCATATAAAGCTCTCGGTATCATCGTTCCGAAATTGCCGCTCGCTTGCTTTCTCTTTTCTTTATTCTTTTCTTCATACTTCCTGCGCGTTTTACGCACGGGAGTATCTTCTTTCCGTTCCATTAAACTGTTCCTCCGAAAACATAAAATCGTATTGATACATATTATAGCGATTTTAGTATGAGAAGTCAAGTTCTTTTTGTGAACGGAGCAGAAAATATCCCTTTATTTCTTGTAATTATTGGTGTTGTTAAGTTTTTCTTGCTTTTTTCGTTCTTCTTCGATTTCCGCTTCTATTTGCTGTAATCGCGGGACTTGCCGAACGACGTCAGGCGTGAAGAGCGAAAGAACGGAATCGAAAAAGTTGCCGATTGTTTTCGGCTTTCCGTGGACGATACGCCGATATTCCGTCGGGGTCGTTCGTGCAAGTTCTTTGCCGACGTTTGTATAATGTGAATTATTATCCTTTTCCTTTTGCAAAGTTTCTGCTTTTCGGGCATATTCGAGCGTTTCATCCATAGATTTCGTAAGCCGCTTTGAAAGGTCGTTATTTGCCGCCGTTAAAGCGATTACTTGTTCCTGTAATTTACTGCGTTTCCGTGGAATATTTCCGTTTTTCGCTTCCGTTAAAGCGTCTGCGTAAACCTGATTTTCTTCCCGTATGGCTTCCGCTTGTTCAATTATCTTTTTCGCTTTATACTCGGCAGTGGAAAGATGTTTCTTCTGACTGCCTTCTTTGCCGCGCTGTAACCCCCAACGTTTTCCGACTGATTCATAAAAATCCGTTTGTAACCGCTGTAATTGCGGTTTATCGAAAAGTTGTTTACTGCAAAGTCTGCCGTCTTTTGTTACGGGCATTAAATTTAAGTGCATATGCGGCGTTGTTTCGTCGTTATGTACTACCGCCGCGATAATATTTTCCTCGCCGTATCTTTCCACAAAGAATTTGTAGCAGTCTGAGAAAAAGTTATACTGCTCGACCTTGGATAACCCGTCGAAAAAAGTTTTGTCCGAACCTAATACAAACGAGTTCATAACGACCGCGTCCTTGCGCGGGGATAAGCCTAACTCTTTTATTCTGCCGTTTATAAACTCCGTATAAGTTTTCCCGAAATATGGCGTAAAACGATAATTATCTTTCGTCCGTTCGTTGTCTATTTGTGGATTTGACGCTTCGTAATTTTCGTCCCGTTCGTTTTCCTTTTCGATAGGGGCGACGTCTTGTTTATGGTATTTTTCCATATGACACACTAAATATGAAATGATGATTTTCCTCCTGAAATTTGTTTTTTTTGTAATCGTTGAGCAAAGTGTGTAGGTGTAATCTATGCTGACTATTTGATTAGTGGATTCACAGCCTCGCAGAGCCCACTCTTTGCGGAGCAAAGTATAGTGGGCTACACTTTGCTCTATGGCTGTCTGTTTTGCTCCGCATTTTCCTCAAAGTTTTCTCCCGCTACGGCGGGTAATATTGATTATAATTTTTCATTGTTTAACCTCCCGAAAGACGACAAAAAAGCCGCTGATATTTTTTCTATCACCGACTTAAAACACAAGTATTAAGTTTTAATTTTCATTACATAAAGCACCTCCGATTTGTATCTTCAGACAAAAAAATCCGTGCGATTTCGGTTGCCTAAATAGGCTCGTTTTTCGCACGGATTTCAATCCCGATTATTTAATTTTTAGTCGATTTTATCTAAAAAATCGTACAACAATAAAACCCACGCCGAAATCTCTCTTTTTTAACGATTTCAACGCCCGTCGCGGAATTGCCACACCTGACTACAATTCTATGGTAAACGACGGTAATTATCCTGTCCGAGTCCACAAAAGGGAACG
>CAVKUX010000104.1:0-6190 GCA_963659595.1 Anaeroplasmataceae bacterium
GTGTTCAAAACGCCAAAAATGCGTTTATCGAGACGATTTTGACGAGAAACGGCAAGTAAAAACGGTTTTTTAACTGTTCAAATTCAGCAAACTCGACGAGTCGTAAAGGTTTAGATACGTGTCGGGAATCTCGCCGACTATAAGATTTTCGCATACGAGAACTTCGGCTTTGACTTGTATCGTCGGTTGGTCGATTGGCGTTACAATGCTCACGTCGGCGTAAACGTCGATGTAGATTTTATGTAAGGTTTGGTTTATGCCCGCCGACTGAAAAAAGGACACGAAATCGCAATTTGCCATACCTATCGGGGTGATTTTTATGGTTACGTCGGGTCCGAAGCCCATTAAAAGCGCAAGTCCCGTGAACGTACCCGCCGAAATCTGTATCTCTTGCGTGCCGAGAGAATCCAGATTTGCTTGCGCAAGGTTTGCAATCTGCCTTGCGATTTTGTTTATTTCGGGCGAATTTGCCTTTATCATCGAGATTTTGCCGTCTTTGTCCTTCACGATGTCGAATAGCATATCGTAGGTCAGACCGTCGCCGAGTACGCTCGTTGCGGCGATGTTTATGGCGTTCGTAGTGACCGCCCGCATTTGCGCAACCGAACTGTCCATAACCGTCGGAACGATGTTCGAGCGGAAATAAACCGTGCAAAAGATGAAAATCGCAAGAAAAACCGCGATTGCAATCACGACTCTGAAAAGTTTCGGCCTCATCGTTTTTGAGATTTTCTCTTTGTTTTGCACGTTATATTCTATGTTTAATCTTTGATTATCTTTACAAAAGCCGCCGATGTTGATACAATGTCGGTATGGATTTATTTGACCTTCAAAACAACGAAAAGACTATGGCACCGCTTGCCGAACGTATGCGCCCGCGCACCTTGGACGAATTTTTGGGACAAGGCAAAATCGTGGGGCAGGGTTCGCTTTTGCGCAGAGCGATTGCCGCAGACAAACTGGGCAGTTGCATTTTCTACGGACCGCCGGGGACGGGAAAAACCACGCTCGCAAACATCATTGCGGAAAATACGAACGCGGCTTTTGTCAAATTGAACGCCGTCACGAGCGGCGTTGCCGACGCAAAAAAGGTTATCGACGAGGCTCGCGACCGTCTTCGTATGTACGGAAAACGTACATATTTGCTTTTGGACGAATGTCATCGCTGGAACAAGGCGCAAAGCGACAGCGTGTTGCAAGCAATCGAGCAAGGCTACATAATTTTTATCGGTTCTACGACGGAAAATCCCTACGTTTCGATGACGAGGGCTATCGTGTCGAGATGTCGTATTTTCTCGTTTTCGAGGCTTTCGGACAAGGATATTAAGGCGGGTCTCGAAAGAGCGGTCAAGGACAAGGAAAGAGGGCTCGGCAATATGAATCTTCAGGTGAGCGACGAGGCTCTTTCGCACCTTGCGTGGGCAAGCGCGGGGGATATGCGCACCGCGCTCAACGCTTTGGAACTTGCCGCACTCACCACGCACGCGGGCTCCGACGGTGTTATAAGAGTGGGAAAAGAGGAAGCCGAACAATCAATACAGCAAAAAGCACTCAGTATGACGGAAGATATGTATTACGATATGATTTCCGCATTCATAAAGAGTATGAGAGGAAGCGACAGCAACGCCGCGCTTTACTGGGCGGAAAGGCTCATCGAGGCGGGTTGCGATCCTATGCTCATCGGGCGCAGAATTATGATTCACGCTTGCGAGGACGTAGGTATGGCAGATCCCAACGCCATCGTCGTTGCGACGGCATGCGTGCAGGCTTTTGAAAAAATAGGCTTGCCCGAAGGACGAATTCCGCTTGCCGAAGGCATAATTTACGTTTCGGAAGCACCGAAGTCAAACAAAGTCGTCGAGGCACTCGGCGGCGCGGAATACGCGGTGAAGAACATCAAGCACGAAACCGTGCCGTTGTATCTTCGCGACCCCAACTACAAGGGCGACGACGAAAAAGTGAGCGGATACAAATATCCGCACTCCTACGGCGGTTGGGTGAAACAACAATACCTTCCCGACGAGATCAAAGATGCAATATTCTACGAGCCGACCGAAAACGGCTTTGAAAAAGTGATAAAGGAAAGACAGTCGAAAAGAAAATAACGCAAAACGGGCGCTATAACGCAAAATAATGAGCGATATAACGCAGAAAGAAGCGAAAGAAGCGCGAAAAAACGGAAAATAAAACTGCGAAAAACCGCAAAAAATCCGCGTAAAAACGCTTGATTTTCTTCGACGAAAGGAAAATATGTTACAAATCGAAAATTTGACTAAAACTTATGCTGGCAATCAAAAACCGTCCGTCGAAAATCTTTCTCTCACCGTCAACGACGGCGAGATTTTCGGTTTTATAGGTCCGAACGGCGCGGGTAAATCCACGACGATTAAGAGCATTACGGGCATTATATCTTTTGAGGAAGGTAGGGTGCTTATCGACGGCATAGACCTCAAATCCGCGCCCCTCGAAGCGAAAAAGCATATCGGCTACGTCAGCGACGACCACGTTATGTACGAGGGCTTGACGGGCGTAGAATACATAAACTTCATTTGCGACGTTTTCGACGTGCCGACCGCGCAAAGACAAGAAAGATTGGCAAAATACAGCGCGCTTTTCTCTCTCGAAGACGCGGTTAAGAAGCGGATTTCCACGTATTCGCACGGAATGAAGCAAAAACTCAACATAATCGGCGCGCTCATTCACGAGCCGAAACTTTGGATTCTCGACGAGCCTATGACGGGTCTCGACCCTCGCTCGGCGTACAACTTGAAGCAACTTATGCGCGAACACGCAGACAAGGGCAACAGCGTGTTTTTCTCGTCGCACGTCCTCGAAGTCGTGGAAAAAGTGTGCGACAGAGTAGGGATTATCGAGGACGGACACCTCATTGCGACTTGCCGTATCGACGAGCTGAAAGAGAAAAACAAGGACAAATCTCTCGAAGAACTGTTCCTCAAACTCACGGACACGACGCCCGTATTCGAGCAAACTGCACAATGAGGCACGTATGAGAGATCTCCTTATCGTATTCAAAACTCTGTTTCGCAACGCAAATTCGAGGACAGAGGACGCAGAGGGCAAGAAGAAGATTCCGTCGGGATTGAAAGCGTTGCTTTCCTTTTTGCCGCTCGTAGCGTTAATCTGCATTATGGTTGCGTTTTTGGCAGTTAATTTGAAAAGCGTGGGCGAATTTTCCTTGCTCGTCGTGGCTATCGTTGCCGCAACGCAACTTTTGGTGATGTTCCTTTCGATGTTCTCGATTGTTACGACGCTTTACGGCGCAAAAGATACGCCGTTTCTCAACACGTTGCCCCTTCGTCCGACGTCGGTGTTTTTTGCAAAATTCGCAATGACGTACGTCAACGCGCTCGAACTTTCAACGGCTGTGATTTTGCCGACGGTTTTAACCTCCGCAATTGCGTTTAACGTCGCAAGCAAAACGATGTTTTACGGATTCTATCCGCTTCTTTTGGTAATTTTGCTCGTTGCGCCGATATTGCCGCTTTTCATCGTCAGCGTGCTTTCTATGCCCGTCGTATGGCTCGGCTCGTACTTCAAAGGCAAGCCTACGCTCAAAAGCGTTTTGGTGATTCTTTTCTACGTCGTTCTGATGTGCGCGTATATGATGCTCGTCTACTATATGAACACGCGCGGATTCGGTCAAGAGGGTGGCGTTGAGATGTCGCAAGGCACTCTCGCTTCGCTTTCAGTGCTTGCAAACGTGTTCTATCCCGACAAAGTGCTCGTAAACTACTGTCTGGGTATCCAAGCGGGCAAAAACTTCGGTATATCCGCCGCCATAACCGTCGGTATGATTGCCGTTATGTTGCTTTTGTCCGCGCTCTTTTACAAGAGAATCAACTCGAAAGCGACGGAAAATTCGCAATCCACCGAATCCAAAACCGCCACGCTTAAGCAATCAAACGTGGTCGTGTCCATTATGAAGCGCGATTTTACGTCGATTATGCGCAACAGCGCGCTTGCGATGACCTCGTTTGCAAATCTGCTTATGGCGCCGATTTTTATCGTCGTGATGTACTTTATCACCAACTTTAAGTCGGGCGCGGACGAGGGTATGACCCCGTTTATGTCCGAAATGATGGGCATAGGCTTCGTTGTGATGTATTCGATGATTTTCCTTGCAGGCGCAAATATGATTGCTAATATGGCGTATACAAGAGAGGGCAAATCCTTTTTCGCATCAAAAACTTTGCCCATAAACCCGAATGACAGCATAAAAGCAAAACTTTTGCTTTCCATAATCGTTCCGAGCGTTTTGCTCGTGCCGATTATGCTTATCGCATTGCTGCTTTACAAAATCGACATCGTGTCCACGCTGCTCGTGGGAATCGATACGCTTATGATGATAACCGGCATTTGCAGTATGTCCATACTTTTCGATATGAAAAAGGGCAATCAGCACTGGGAACAGGTTGCCGAAATCAAAAATTCGTCGCAAAACACGTATCAACTCATATCGGCGTTTGCGTCGATAGTGCCCGCAATTATCGTATTCGTGCTCGGAATCGTACTTGCGGCGTGCGAGGATATTCTCGGCGTCATTATTGCAAAAGTCATATTCTGGGCGGTGGCGACGGTATTTTCGGTTGTCGTACTTATAGTCGGATTGTGTCTACTCAAAGCCTATGGCTTGAAATGGTATGAGTTTATAGGCGAAAACAAGCCAAAAAAGAAGGGCGCGAAAAACGAACTCGGAAGGGGGTTGCTCAAATGATGAAACGTAAAATCGCATTGGACGTCGGCGACGTTCGCATAGGCGTTGCCGTGAGCGATTTGCTGGGAATAACCGCAAATCCGCGCGAAACGTACGTTCGCAAAAAAGGCGATACGAACGCAGATATCGCGTACTTTTGCGAGTATGCAAAAAGAGAGGACGCGGACGCTTTCGTTCTCGGTTTACCCAAGAATATGGACGGCACGGAAGGGGACAGAGCGGTCGTGACGAGGCAGTTCGGCGATATGCTGCAAGAGGCGAGCGGTTTGCCCGTTCTGTATCAGGACGAGCGGCTCACCACCGTTTCGGCAGAGCGTATGCTCATTGACGCCGACGTGCGCCGTGAAAAACGCAAAAAAGTCATTGATAAGGTTGCCGCAACCATAATTTTGCAATCCTATCTCGACTCGCACCGCTGAAAATTGAGTACGATTTGATATTTTGCTTGCAAATTGCGCAAAATATGTTACTATCAAATTATCAAGATGCAATCCGCAAAATCCGCTTTGCATCGCAAGGAGAAACTACTATGGCAGATTTTTTTGACGACCAAAACAATACGACAGAAGACGACGATATCATCACGTTGTACAACGAAGTCGCAGACAAAGACGAGGATTTCTATCATCTGGCAACTCTCGACGTCGACAACAGATGGTTTGTCGTTATGAAACCCGTCGAGAAACTCGACGATATCGAGGACGACGAAGTTCTCATCTACGAAATTGCCGAAAACGAAGACGGCAACGACGTATTTATGGCAATCGAAGACGAAGCGCTTCTTCAAAGAGTTTTCGACGAATTTATGGCAGAAGTCGAAAAGATGGAAGGCTGCGAATGTGACGACGAGGACTGTGCGTGCTGCCATCACGACTGCAAACACTAAGCCGTCAAACAGCGAATAACTACGTCAAAGCCCCTCGCTTTGCGAGGGGTATTTTTATGCGCAAATCTATTTATTAAAATTTAGATTTCACCCTTTCCTCACGGGGTATGTTCTTCCTCTACAAGAGATTTGCGGCGTGTACTCTTTAATTAAGGCTTCCCCATTCTCACCTAAATGATATCGCCTATGGCGATGATATCACGCTGTGATGATATCGTGCAACTCTGCACGATGATATCCAAACTCCGTTTGGGTTGTGGAAGATTTGAATTTTTATTTTCCGCTTGTCATTCAGAGGAGCAACATCGTTGCGACGTAGGAATCAAGGCGAAGCCGCATTTCGCTACGCTTGATTCTCACGGTCACTTCGTTCCCTCAGAATGACATATGGAAGATTCAAAACTTCCGTTTTCCATATGCGTGCAAAGCACGCTTTCACCAAGCAAGCACTCGCGCGCGGAATTGTGGCTGGACTTCTTGTCCGTCTTATTTGGGAGAGTAAAGAGGGCTTGCGCGGTTAGTGATTGCGAGAACAAGTGCGGTTTTTGTCAATCGCCCCAAAAGTTTAC
>CAVKUX010000105.1:0-6031 GCA_963659595.1 Anaeroplasmataceae bacterium
GCGTAAATGAGTTGACAGGCAAGGGGTGCTGACAAAATTAGGCGCGATTTAGCGCGGTTTTAGTAGTTGCGGGCGATTGAAAGGAGTTCATAATACCCACACATCACCACCCTATCATAGCGATAGGCAATCCATTTGTCGGATTCTGACTTGTTGTCGGATATGTAGGTTTTGCAAGCGGTTTCCGTCCAGTCGGCGGTGATGTCGTTGCCGCAGAAGATGATGTAGAGTTGTTCAACGACTTCGGTTTCTTGTCCGTCAACGTTGTGCGTATACGACTTGGTTGAAAGGATGAGATCGTCAAAGACATAGCCCGTTGCGCCCTTTGTCATAGGCGTTGTCCGCTCGTATGAAATGGTTGCGCCTGCTTCTTTGAGCCGAGTTTCGATGGCGTTTTGCTTCATACCGATTTTTAGGCACGAGGTCAAACTCACGAGCAGCACGCACGCGAGCAAAGCGCATATGAGGGATAGATACAATCTCTTTTTCATAAGATTATTATATAACCAAACGGATTTTTGTCAATGGCAAATGCAATTCAAATCGATATATTAACGTTTGAAAGCATTTTCACTTGTGAAAAAAACGACATGCTGCTGTCAGATTTTTCCACGCATACACGGCGCATATGTGCAAACAATATAATCAGGAGGCAACGAAATGAAAAATTCACTTATCATCGGCACAGTGCTTGGGTTGGCTACCGCTACCGCTCTTTATTGCAGTATGACGAACAATTCGCTTAAAAAAGCAAAACGTGCCTTTGTAAACAAAATCGAAGACATTATTATGTAAATAAGAAGTCAAGTTCATTTATCCTCTACAACACAAATCGTGTATTTTATAAACGAATAAATACACGATTTGTGCTTTTATATAGAAAAATATGCGCAATATTGCCTAAAATCGGCATTTTGCAACACTTATCGTATTTTTAGATAAATCGCGCAAAATCGAAAACAACTTACAAAAATCAACTTATAAATACAAAATCGTAAAAAATAATCCGCACCTTTGGAGTGCGGATTATCAAACGTGAAGTTGAATATTTTTATCTCAAACGGTTTCCTTTGAGGGAACTTCGCCTTTGAGATAAGAGTCGATTGCCATACGGATTGCGTCTTCCGCAAGCACGGAGCAATGAATCTTTTGTGGCGGCAAACCGTTGAGTTCCTCGATAACTTGCTTGTTGGTGAGTTTGAGCGCTTCATCGATTGTCTTGCCGATAATCATTCCCGTTGCCGTCGAACTCGACGCAACTGCCGCTGCGCAACCGAACGTCTTGAACTTTGCGTCTTTGATGACGTTGTCTTCGATACGCATCGTGATCTGCATAATATCGCCGCACACTTCGTTTCCTACCGTGCCGATTGCATTGTAGTTTTCGACCTCGCCCATATGTTGAGGATTTTTGAAAACTTCCATAACTTTTTCGTTGTACATATATATACTCCTTAAAGGCTATGCCTTGATTTATTTCGTATTTCACGCACAAGTCGCTTTTGCAACGTCTTGTGGGTTTTGCCTTCTCTGGCCCTGCTGTCCTATTACTTTTTGTAAAGAGGCGACATATCTCTGAGTCGCTTTACTATCTTGACAAGTTCGGTGGCTGTGTAGTCGACTTCTTCCATCGTGTTGTGCTTGCCGAACGTAAATCTTATCGATCCGTGAGCCGTGCCGACGGGAACGCCGATCGAAAGCAAGGTTCTTGACGGTTCGAGAGATCCAGACGAACACGCAGAGCCCGACGACGCGCTGATTCCCGCAAGGTCGAGCGAGAACAAGATGGATTCGCCCTCGATATAGCGGAAACTGAAGTTCGCATTGTTGGGAAGGCGTTTTGACGTGTCTTTTGCGCCGTTGTAGTAGATGTCGTCGATTTCGTTCAACACGCGCTCTACAAAGTGGTCGCGAAGCGAAGCGACGTATTTGTCGTCCTCTTCGATTGTTTTGAGTGCGTCGTCAAGCGCGACTGCCATACCCACAACGCCGGGAGTGTTGGTCGTGCCGCCGCGGTGCGCTCTTTCTTGCTCGCCGCCGGTGAGGAATTTTTCGATGCGGATGCCGTTTCTGACATACAGCATACCCATTCCTTTCGGACCGTAGAATTTGTGCGCCGACATAGAAAGCATATCCACGCCCAAATCCTTGACGTTGTAGTTGATTGCGCCCGTTGCCTGCACGGCGTCCGTATGGAACAATACGCCGTGTTTGTGCGCAATCGCGCAAAGTTCCTTGATAGGTTCGATCGTGCCGATTTCGTTGTTTGCAAACATAATGCTCACAAGCACCGTGTCGGGACGGATTGCCTTTTCGAGGTCTTCGGGCGATACGAAGCCTTCGTTGTCAACGGGTAGATAGGTGACTTCCCAGCCGTACTTTTCAAGTTGCTTGCAGGTGGTGTAAATCGCAGGATGCTCGATGACCGACGTTACGATATGTTTGCCTTTTTGGATATTTTGAAGCGCAGTGCCCTTGACAGCCCAGTTGTCCGCTTCCGTACCGCAAGAGGTAAAATAAATCTCGCTCGGTTTTGCGCCTATGCAATTTGCAAGCATTTGACGTGCGGCGTCAACGGCTTTGGCGCCTTCGCGACCGAATATGTGTTGGGAATTAGGATTGCCGAACACATCGGAAAAGTAAGGCTTCATAGCCTCGAACGCTTTGTTCGATAGCGGCGTGGTTGCCGCATGATCGAGATAAATTCTGTCCATATATAACCTTTTTGCGCTTGCGCGCTAAAATTTAATTTCCTTTTGTACGGCGCAGGTTCGATTTGGAAGCCAAATCAATCCTCTCAATCAAAGCCGACGTTACATTCAAATATGAAACGTGTTTCATATTTTTGCATAATAGGTATATCACCTGCCGGCTCGATTGTCAAGCGTACAAATTATATTTGTACGAGAATTATTCTTCGTCTTCGACGTCGAGAGTCGCGTTGTGATAAACGTTTTGAACGTCGTCGAGTTCTTCGAGTTTGTCAATCATCTTGATGATGGTTGCTTGTTGTTCCGCGCTCGGCGTGACGTAGTTGTCGGGGATCATATCGACCTCTGCCGAAAGCACCTTTACGCCGTCTTTTTCGAGCGCTTCGCGCACCGCTTGAAGTTTTGCGGTGTCCGCATATACCTCGAAAACGTCCTCGTCCTCGGAGTTGATGTCCTCGAAACCGTCGATTTCGAGAGCGTACATCATCAAATCGTCCTCGGCGATGTCCTCTTTTGCGATGGTGATGACGCCTTTGCGCTTGAACATAAAGGAAACGCAACCCGTCGTACCCATCGAACCGCCGAATTTGTCGAACAAGTGACGAACGTCGCCTGCCGTGCGGTTTTTATTGTCTGTGAGCGCTTCGACGATGATAGCCGTTCCGCCGACGCCGTAGCCCTCGTAGGTCATATCTTCGTAGTTGATAGATCCGAGTTCGCCGCTTGCCTTCTTGATGGAACGCATAATGTTGTCGTTGGGCATATTGTTGTCTTTTGCTTTGGCGATGACTTGCGCGAGTTTGCTGTTGCTGTTGGGGTCTGCGCCGCCGTCTTTGACTGCAACCGCGATTTCGCGTCCGATCTTGGTGAACACGTTTGCACGCGCCGCATCGGTTTTGCCTTTCTTTTGCTGAATGTTATGCCATTTGCTGTGTCCGCTCATATTGATCTCCTGTTTATAAAGTTTGATACATCGAAACTGCGGTTGCGACCGCAACGTTCAATGATTCGATTTCGTTTTTCATAGGCAACGAATAGGTGTTTTTCG
Source organism: Anaeroplasmataceae bacterium (assembly GCA_963659595.1). GTDB lineage: Bacteria > Bacillota > Clostridia > Christensenellales > CAG-917 > CAG-475. Next base: position 3,760 of record CAVKUX010000105.1, read on the forward strand.
CCGCGCGTTTGAGAGAATCTCTCACGCCGTGCGCCTCGTTGCCCGCAACAAAAAGCACCGGCGAGGACGGTTTGTTTTGAAGGATATTTCTTCCGCCCATATCCAAAACCGCGCTGTTTGTTTCTCTCATAAGTTCGAGCGCGTCGTTTTCGTTTATCTCGTGCAAGCGCACTCTGAAAAGCCCGCCGAGCGTCGCCCTTACGACTTTTGGCGAAAACACGTCCGCCGTGTCCAAAAGGTATACGTCGCTAAAGTCGCACGCGGCTGCGGTGCGCAGTATCGTGCCGAGATTCCCGGGATCGCTCACACCGTCGAGCAAAACCGCATTGCCTTTCGGCATAGCGAAATCGGTTGACGGCATTTTGCAAATCGCCACTATGCCGTACGGCGAAACCGTGTCCGCAACGTAGCGCATAACCTCGTCACTCACATAATACGCTTGCGCGCGCGTAAAAGCAAGAGCCTCGCATGATTTTTCGCTACGCTCCTCGCCGAATGCGCGCTCGACCTCATCCTTTCTTTGCAAAGCGGCAAGCACATATTCGACCTCTACGCTTGACGGCATATCCTTGATTACATTCGTCCCTTCAACCAAAAACAGTCCCGACTCTTTGCGGAACTTCTTTTGAGAAAGCGAACGCGCCTTCTTCACGAATTGATTTTTGGTGGAAGTGATGATTTCTGTCATTCTAACCGCCTTAAATATCGGTTTTTACATTCAAAAGCAATTGCAAAAATCCGAAAACGGTTCTAAATCAATGTTGCGCATAAAACCTATGCGCAACATTGAAAAACGATTATTCTATTATGCAAGAGCGTTTTTTGCGCTGTCGCAGAGTGCCGTGAACGCTTTGGGATCGCTGATTGCGATTTCGCTCAAAACCTTTCTGTTGAGGTCGATACCGGCGACTTTAAGACCGTGCATAAGAGTGGAATAACTCATACCGTTCAAGCGTGCGGCAGCATTGATACGAGCAATCCAAAGGCTTCTGAAATCGCGCTTCTTTTGCTTTCTGCCGACGTATGCATACACGCCGCTCTTGAGAAGTTGTTGCTTTGCAACACGATAAAGGGAATGCTTGCCTGCATAGTAACCCTTTGCTTGTTTCATTATTTTTCTACGCTTTTTGACTGCGTTTACTGCTCTTTTAATTCTCATTGTTCAATCTCCTTATTTGTACGGCAACAACTTTTTGAGTTCTCCGCATCTTGTTTCGTCGACGTATTCGATTGAACGAAGATCTCTCTTTCTCTTGGTTGTCTTCTTGGTAAGAAGGTGGCTGTGTGCAGAATGGCCTCTCTTGTAAAGACCGCTTGCTGTAACGTGGAAACGCTTCTTTGCTCCGCTATGTGTTTTTTGTTTTGGCATAGGTCTGCCTCCTATTTTATTTTGCTTTTGCTTGCGAGGCAAGCAACAATAATGTCGTTATTTCTTTTGTGCCGGCGCGAGAATCGTGTAAATCATACGACCTTCTTGCACGGGCTTTTTCTCGACGGTAAATTCGCCGCCGACCATCGCGATGTAGTCATCAACGATTTTGACCGCGATTTCGGGATGCGCCTGTTGACGACCTTTAAGGCGAATCGACGCTTTGACCTTGTTGCCGTCCGCAAGGAATTTTGCGGTTTGTTGAGCAAGTCTCGTTGTGTCGCCGATGTCGATTGTCGCAGAAAGGCGGATTTCTTTGATTTCCATCACTTTCTGATTCTTTTTGGCTTCTTTTTCGCGTTTTTGTTGTTCGTAGCGATATTTGCCGTAGTCCATCAATTTGCAGGTCGGAGGCTGAACGGAAGGCGGCGAAACCTTGCAGATATCAAGCCCTTTTTCTTCCGCAATCGCTCGTGCATCTCTCATGGGGATAACGCCGTACTGTTGACCGTCGTCGCCGATGAGGCGCACTTCTCTGTCTCGGATTTGTTCATTGATTTGCAGTTCTTTCAAATTGCTACTCCTATACACCTCGAAAGGTTTATTATATAAAAAAGAAGTGTCGAAGCAAAGTTGCCTCAACACTTACCACTGTCCTTATCATAGACAAGACTTTTTGAAGTGAGAACCATATCGCCGACGGCTGATGGTGAAAGGCAATACCTTTGCTTTGCTTGTATATACTAACAAAAATAGCGACCCGTGTCAAACGAAAGTCGAACATTTTCGAAAATTTATTTTATTTCGGCAAAAACGCTTATTTAGCGTGTTGCTTTTTATTCAAATTTGTCCGCTTGTCATTCAGAGGAGCAACATCGTTGCGACGTAGGAATCAAGGCGAAG
>CAVKUX010000106.1:0-5773 GCA_963659595.1 Anaeroplasmataceae bacterium
CGTGCTTTGCACGATATCATCACAAAGTGATATCATCGCCGCAGGCGATATCATTATAATATATATTTATATTATTTACTTCCCCAATTTCAATATAAACGCCAGCACATTTTTGGCGGCGCGTTGGAGTTCGGCGCGTTTAAGTCCGCCCTTTTTCAAGGATTTGAGCGTAGAGCCGTCGTATTTGCCCAAAACTCGCGAACCGCCCGGCATAAGCAAATCAACTTGCGCGCGCACTCTGTAAGCGTTGTCGTCCACGCCTTTGAAGTCGGGATTTTTGCCTTTTCTCGTCCACCAATCCGTCATGACGAGATTTTGATAGCCCCACTCCTTTCGGAGTATGGTTGTGCAAAGGTCGTAGTTGTGATAGGCATACACGCCGTTTATTTTGTTGTAGGAAGTCATAACCGCAAGCGGATTGCCCTCTTTTATTGCGATTTCAAAGCTTTTGAGATAAATTTCTCTCAGCGCGCGCTCGCTCAAACGGCTATCGTTGACGTATCTGAATCTTTCCTGATTGTTGCAAGCAAAATGCTTTACGCAACTGCCCACGCCGCGCGACTGTATACCCCTGACGATTGCGCTTGCGGTCTTGCCGCTGAGATACGGATCTTCCGAAAAGTACTCGAAGTTTCGTCCGCAAAGCACGTTGCGGTGTATGTTCATCCCGGGAGCCAAAAGCACGTCCGAACCCTTTTCTACCATTTCGTCGCCCACGCACTCGTAGAGTTCCTGTGCAAGTTTATCGTTCCACGCCGAAGCGATGCAAGTTCCGCACGGAAGCAAACTCGCCTTCTGCACAAGTCGTATTCCGCTCGGCCCGTCCGTTGCGGTGGCGGTCGGCACGCCCTTTGCTCTCAAACTCTCGCTTATGCCGCCGAAAACGCCCGCGTTGCCCCTTGCTCCGAGAGGGCTGTTCATGCGCAAATCGCCGTGACAAAGTGTTTCGAGTTCCTCGTCCGAGAGCGTTGATATAAACTCGTCACGTGACGCAACTCCGCGTTTAACATCGTCAAACGATACGTTTAAGTCCTTGTTTTGCGCAATCTCGGTCGGCATATTCTGTTCTATGCGTTCTTTGAGATAACCGCTTTGCGCCTTTACGACGCGGTATTTCCAGCCGAAATTTTCAAGCGTGTATTCGAGGTTGTGCATGAGCCGTTCCACTTCGTCGTCGGTGAGTACGTCCATCTTTTGCTTGAACTCGGCAAAGGTTTCTTTGCCCGAAAACCGCGACAAATCCGCGCAAAGCGAGTTTGCCGAATCGTATCTCAACAGCACGGGCAAGTCCTTTTGCGGCGAGCAAGCGGTGTGACATTCGCTTGTGATTTTCTTGTCGAAACGCACGCTACCGACGCTCATTGCTTCCCTCACGTTTTCACCTGCGAAAAACTCGTAATCGCCGTATTCGAGAACCCAGCACGCCTTGTATCCGGTTGCGCCTTCCTCGTCGTAACTCGAAAGAGCATACTCGCTTATATCAAAAGAAAATTCCTCTTCCGCGCCGCATTCGAGTTCGGATGTTTTTGCGTATGCGACGAGTTCACGAGCGGGTTTTACGAGCATTCCGTCAGCTTTTTTGACGTAAATCTGCACGACGGTTTTGCCTTTGCGTTCGCCCGTATTTTTGACTTTTGCAAGCACTCTTGCGCCGCTTTCCGTCTTTTCTACTCTACCCTCGACGGCGAACGTCGTGTAGGAAAGCCCGAAGCCGAAGGGATAAAGCACTTCTTCCTTTGCGAAGGTTTCGAAATAGCGATAGCCGACAAACACGTCTTCCTGATACACGTTGTAATCCTTAAATCCGAACTGTTGCGATGGGTACAGATTGTAGTCTACCGCAATCGTATCGGTGAGCCTGCCCGACGGATTGACCTTGCCCGACAGCACGTCGCAAAGAGCGCGACCGCTTTCCATACCCCCTTGCCACGCAAGAACTATTGCCGAAATTTTGTCGCCGTACTCGTCGATTTGGCAAAAGTCGATGACGTTGCCCGTGTTGATGATAAGCACGACTTTGTCAAAGACCGCGCAAACCTTGTCCAACATGTTGAGTTCGTCGTCGGCGAGGTAGTAACTGCCTTTTTTGAGTTTTTGTTCCCTGTCCTCGCCTGCCGCCCTGCCTATGACGACAAAAGCGACGTTCGACTTTTCTCTCGCTTTTTCGACAAGACGAAAATCGAGCGGCATTTCTTCAAAGCGGAAGGGCCAATGCCCCCAAAATCCCTCGTCGGGGATGTGCTTTGCGCACCACTCGTCGTACACCGCCATAACATCGGCGTTTATATTTATGTCGCTTTGATTTTTGAGTGCGTCAGCAAACGTAGTTTTGTAGGGTGCTTTCACGTCGCCGCCCGAACCGTATCCCACGCAGAACCAGTTGATTTGCGTGCGCCCGAACACTGCGACGTTATCCCCGCTCTTTATGGGCAAAACGCCGTCGTTTTTGAGCAAAACTATACCCTCTGCGGCAAGCGCGCAAGCAGTTTCCCTCATACGTTTTGACGTGATTGCCATTTTGTTGTCCTGCATATCTCCCGTCTTTTGAGCGGTGGGCGAAAACAAATTGACTATTTTGGAAATTAAACTCATTTTTCCCTCTCTTGCGAAGCAGTTGCGACCGTATACCGAATACGGCGTTGAATCTGTATGGAATTTACGATTCCATTTTATTTGAAAAACGGCAAAATGTCCATACCCAAATTAAAAAGATATGCGGACAAAAAGCGGTGCGCAAACGATGTTTCTAAATGCGCAAGCGATATACAAACTGTGCAAGCGATGTGCAAGCAACGCCAAAGCGGCGTAAACGTGCCGCGTATAAAAGGGAAACTTGTCGAAATTGCGCAGATTTTGCGCAAATAAGTCGTTTAACATAGAAATATCAAACGTTTGTGCAAGAAAAATCGCAAGGCATATTGCACTTATCAAACAAATGTGTTACAATTTGCATATAATACAAAGGGGGAAGACGAATGAACAAAATACCCGATTACATCAGTTCGACGCGCATGCCCGCATCCACGCCAGACTCTATCGTGGAAAACGGCAAGGTGCATTTCGGCACATTTGACGCGCCGTTTGCAAATCTCAATCTGTTGGACGCAGAAAAGCCGTGCGGCAAGAGCATGCCCGACTTTATGAAGAAGTCGAGGCTTGTGGAATGGGAAGCGTTTGAAGTACATATGGACGAGGGCGCGCTCATCAGCGCGGTGTACAACACGGGTCCTATGGGGTTTTCCATTTTCGTTTGGTACGACAAAAAGGAAAACAAAATTTACAGTTGGCGCAACCTTGTTCCCAAAAAGAAAGCGCGCGTTGCGTCTCAACTCGTTGACGACTACTGCTATTGCAAGACCAAAAACAGCGAGTATAAAATCGAAAACGATTTTTTGAACGGCAAGGCGCACGCAAAAGGCTTCACCAAAGGCAAAGACGGCGAGTTTACAATCGACATCGGCTTCGAGCGCATATCCCCTCTTGCAAACGGCGTTATGCCCCTTGCAAGAAACAAGGACGGCTCTTTCAAAAACGCTTTGTACAGCGAAAAGGACTTTTTCAAAGCAAGCGGCACGATCACCCTCAACGGTAAAGTGTACACCTCAAACGAACGCTCGGTGGGCATCATCGACGACCACAAGGGCTACTATCCCTTCAACGCCCACTACGACTGGCTCACCACCATGGGGCAAATCGACGTGGACGGCGAAAAGAAATACTTTGCTTTCAACCTCACCCGCAATCAATCCGTCGACCAACACCGATACAACGAAAACGTCATTTGGGTTGACGACAAGTCCTTCCCGATGCCGCCCGTCGTGTTCACGCACGAAAAGGGTAAAAAGAAAGCGAAAGTGTGGTATATCAAGGACGAAGCGGGCAAAGGAATTGTGGATATCAGATTTGAAATCAATCAAGTGTTCTATATGCCAATACCGCTCATGTGCTACTACGCGCTTCCCTATGGCACGATAAGCGGCTACGTCACCGACACCGACGGCAAGAAATACGTCGTCGACGGAATGATCGGAATCGGGGAAGATAAGACGACACACATGTGAAAATTTACGCATTTTTACGAGCGGCCGAATTAATATTCGGTCGCTCTTTTATTTGCGCAAATTTTCACATCACTAAACGCTTATTTTTTCGACTAATCTAAAGTTGCAGTTTAGATTAGTCGCAAATTTTTGTTTTGTCAACCCTTTCTGCGGACAAAATGAATATTCCTCTCTTCCGCCAGCCAAACGTAGTTTGGATATCATCGTGCTTTGCACGATATCATCACAAAGTGATATCATCGCCGCAGGCGATATCATTCAAATATATTCAATCGGCAAGACGACAACATCCTCTCGCAAGAACAGTTTTTGGTCATATCTGCAAAGAATTACGCCCATTCCGCGATTTTTGTCAATAACTTTGTCGAGAACGTCGAAAGCATTTGCCATCGAAGCGGTGGGATTTGCGCTCTTTTTTATTTCTATCGGATAGAGCGTGCCGTTTTCCTCGATAATGAGGTCAATCTCGTTTTCTTTTTCGATTATTTCGCCATCCTCTTTGCTTTTCACCTTATCTTTTCCTCGATAATAAAACAGATTGAAATCATATTCGAAGCCTTCGTTTGTGAAAGACTTTATAATCTCGGACACGACAAAAGTTTCAAACATATTGCCTGCAACCGCACTGTTTTCGAGCGCCTCATAGTTCATCCAACGCGAGAGATAGCAAGCAAGCCCCGTATCTCTGAAATACAATTTCGGGGTCTTTATAGCCCTTGTCAAATGGCTTGAATAATACGGTTGCAAAATGTAGATCAATCCTGTTCGGCTCAAAACGGAGATCCAGTTTTTGATAGCCGGTTGCGACACGCCGACTTCCTCTGCGATGTTTGCATAATTGAGCAACTGTCCCGTTCTTGCGGCGCAAGCGGTCAGAAATCTCATAAAAGCGAGTTCGTCTTTTATCTCGATTTCGCCGCGAACATCTCTTTCAAGATAGGTTTTCACATACGAGGAATAAAAATCGACCCATTCTCTTTCGACAACATAGGTTTCGGGATATGCGCCTTTATGGATTATTTCCCAAAGGTTATCATAGGGCTTCAAGCACTTTTCACGTTCGGCAATATACTCGTTTGTAGGCACGAAATGTTTGTTGAAACTTATTCCGTTGATTTCGCGCAGTGATAAGCCTTGCAATTCAAGGATACTTATTCTTCCTGCAAGAGATTCTTTTGTCTTTTCCATCAGTTGCAGTTGTTGAGAACCGGTCAAGTAATATTTGCCATAGTTTCCGTCCTTGTCACATTCGATTTTTATATACGGAAAAAGATTGGACGCATATTGCACCTCGTCCAAAATCACAGGTGACGGCGCGCTTTTCAAAAACAATTTCGGATCGCTCTGTGCCGTTTGCAACAGCAACTTGTCGTCAAACGTATAATATTTGACATCCGGATAAAGCGTTTTCAGAAGCGTGGATTTCCCCACCTGTCTCGGACCTGTCAATAACAAGCACTTGCTTGTTTTTGCGCGCCTTTTTACGACGTCTTCTATATTTCGTTTTATATACATAGCAATGCCCCTCGCATACATTATTGCATTTTTCGACAAATCTAAACTACAACTTTAGATTAGTCGCAAATTTTTGTTTTGTCAACCCTTTCTGCGGACAAAATGAATATTCCTCTCTTCCGCAACCCAAACATAGTTTGGATATCATCGTGCAAAATGCACGATATCATCACGCCGTGATATCATCGCCGCAGGCG
>CAVKUX010000107.1:0-5764 GCA_963659595.1 Anaeroplasmataceae bacterium
TTGTCTTCGGCGAGCGCAGCGAGCCGACTTGTATCAAGACAAGCACACGCCTAATTGCCAACGTCGCAAAAACCTTGCGAGTTTGAAGGTTTAGAAAATCAATTAAAAATCATAGGAGAATCAATAAAAATGAAATACATAGATTGGCTGAATATATGGCTCAATAATTACATAAAACCAAGTGCAAAAGAACGTACTTACATTCGTTACGAACAACTTATACGCACACACATTGCCCCAAAAATCGGCGATATGGACGTAAACGACCTTACGCCTATTGCTTTGCAGTCGTTTGTAACGGAACTTTTATCAAGCGGAAACGATAAAACCGGCAAGGGATTATCCGCAAATACGGTAAATGCAATTATATCGGTATTGCAAAATTCATTACGCACGGCGCATTTGCTTGGATATGCCAAAGATTACACGGCAAATATGATTAAACGTCCGAAACTCAAAGAACGAAAAATCGAATGTTTTACGCTTACCGAGCAAAAGAAAATAGAATCGGCTGTATTCGATAGCAAAAAGACAAAAATGTTCGGTATCGTTTTATGCCTTTATACGGGCTTGCGTGTAGGAGAATTGATTGCGTTACAATGGAAAGATATAGACCTACAAAAAGGCTTGCTGACCGTTTCTCGCTCCTGTCACGATACAAGCGGCGGAATTGTGTTTGACGAGCCAAAAACTGCTACTTCACGCCGAGTGATACCGCTCCCGAAACAACTTTTGCCTAAACTAAAAGGCATAAAGAAAAACAGTAATTCGGACTTCGTGGTATCGGCTGACGGTAACGCCGTTTCCGTGCGTTCCTACCAACGAAGTTTTGAATTACTGCTTAAAAGACAGAATATTGTTCACCGCGGTTTTCACTCGCTACGTCATACGTTTGCAACTCGCGCCTTAGAGTGCGGAATGGACGTAAAAACGCTGTCCGAAATACTCGGTCACAAGAACCCGACAGTTACTTTGAATCGCTATGCCCATTCGCTATTAGAGCATAAAGCCGCTATGATGAACCGCCTTGGAAAACTGCTGTAAAATGTACATAAAATAATCTAATTGATGTATTTTATTATACTACAAAAACTTGCCAAAGTCAATATTTGCGCGGTCTGCTGAAATAAAAAGAAAAGTTTTGTTCATCCGTGACACTAATTGATGTATTTTTATCGCCCGTTTGTTCACCGAATAGATTATTCGATGAACAAACTCAACGGAAAAAATTCATTAGAACAGAGGTTACGGTTATGCAAAACAATAAAAAAGTTACGCCTACGATAGTTTCTATTTTTTCAGGCTGTGGCGGATTAGATTTAGGCTTTCATATGGAAGGATATCAAACGATTTGGGCGAACGATTTTGCCGAATGGGCTGTTGCCTCGTTTCGTGAAAATTTAGGTGACGTTATTCACTATGGTGATATAACAAAAATCGACCCGTATACAGACAAAACCATACCGGATTGCGATTTGGTTTTAGGCGGTTTTCCTTGTCAGGATTTTTCCGTTATATGGAAACAACCGGGCTTAAACGGAAAACGTGGCGGTTTATACAGGCATTTTCTTGAATTTGTGGACGCAAAAAAGCCGAAAGCATTCGTTGCCGAAAATGTTAAAGGGTTGCTTACCGCTAATAAGCATAAGGCAATAGAAACAATTATTCACGATTTTGAGAACATTGCCCCCGGCTACATAGTAAAGCCGCATTTGTATAATTTCGCAGAATATGGCGTTCCGCAATTCCGCGAAAGATTGCTTATTGTCGGAATCAGAGTTGACACAGGGTTTGATTTTAAGCACCCAAAGCCTACCCACGGACCAAACGGAACTTTGCCATACGTTACGGCAGGACAAGCCCTTCAAGGAGCATTAGACGTTCCGTATAATAACGAGCGTATAAACTGTAAAGAAAAAACTCGTCAAATGTTGGAGTTGATACCCGAAGGCGGTAATTTTACGGACATTCCAAAAGACAACCCCCTTTATGTGAAGGGAATGATTTCTCACGTTTATCGTCGTATAGACAGAAATGAGCCGTCAAAGACAATTATCGCCGCAGGCGGTGGCGGAACGTGGGGTTATCACTATCCTGAACCGCGCCCGCTTACAAATAGAGAACGCGCAAGATTACAGTCGTTCCCCGACGATTTCAAATTTATGGGAAATATCACGGAGGTTCGTCGCCAAATCGGAAACGCTGTTCCGCCTGTTGGCGTGCGTGCTGTTGCAAAAAGATTGATGCCACTCTTTACGGGCGATTATACCCCTGTGAATTTGCAAGAAGAATACGAGCATTTGAGAAGTCTTACAGTAAAAGAACGTTTGGATCTTGTTACACAAGAAATGGAGTAATATTATGGATTTTTTATTTTCAAATTATAATCCTTTGAAAACTTCATCCCAAACGTTCGCAGATTCTTTTTATAGTCTACTGCCGCAAACTGACGAATTGGATATCGCCGTCGGATATATCACATCGGATTCGTTGATAGAACTGCAAAAAGCCGTAGAGTTAAATCACGTACAAAAGTTGAATTTAATCATCGGAATGCACTATATCGAACAATTTACTCAAGTTGAGTACAAGTCCGCAGTTAAACTGAATGAATTTTTACGCGACAATGGGGCTGGCGAAGTTCGGTTGGTAACACCATTTCGTTATCACGGGAAATTATATTCATTCCAAAAGGGAGACAAAGCATTTGCCGGTATTATCGGTTCAAACAATTTAAGCAGTATTGTAGATTGTCAAAACCGAATATATGAATCCTCAATACTTATCAATGATGAACTGTCGCTTGCAAAAATGCAAGGGTTTATTTCCGATTTAAGAGATAAAGCAACCGAAAATATTGCGAATTTAGATATAAATACTTTTAAGACCGGAAATCCGATATTGGAAGGACAAGACTTTGTATCAAAAGTTTCCCCGCAAGAATTGGCGCAATGCCTTGCCTCTCTAACTGATGTTAAATTCGATATTCCCATAAAAGATACACCGCAAAGCAATTTGAATGTATTTTTCGGTAAGGGACGCGAAACAAAATCTACGGGTGTTATAAAACCCCGCCATTGGTATGAAGCAGAAATAATTGTTTCAAAAGCGATTACTTCATTAAAAGGATACCCGCAAGCGCAAACCGATTCCGCCTCGTTTGACGTTATTACGGATGACGGGTGGAAATTTAGATGTAAGGTTAGCGGAGATTATAGTAAAAATTTTCGTTCCGAAGGCGATTTACGTATTTTAGGAAAGTGGCTGAAAGGTCGATTGGAGAATGCGGGTGTCCTTTCGGGCATAACCCCTGTTACCGCGCAAGAATTACAGGAATATGGACGTTGTAACTTTTCAATGACAAAGACGACGATACCAAACTTATGGTATCTTGATTTTAAGGTGTAAAATGATGAAAAATTGTCTTCAAAACTATCTAAACAACATAGCGGTAAAAAATCCTTCGCTTGCCACTGCAATAAAACAAACGACAGACGATATAGTTCCTGAATATATAGCGAATTTTACATTCAAAGAACACGTCGTCAGTTTACTCGTTGGCGACGTTCAAAGTGGCAAAACAAGCCATATGTTCGGACTTATGTGTGCTGCTGCCGATGAAGGATTTCCGATATTTCTATTACTAACGACAGATAACGTTTTATTACAACAGCAAACATATAAGCGCGCTCAAAGAGATTTGACGGATTTTTGCGTGTGTGACGAAACGGAATACATAAAATTTTACCAAAACAATTTGAAAAAGCCGTCTGTCATCGTATTAAAGAAAAACACTAACATATTGAAACAATGGAAAAATAATCTTGCCTCTACTCATTTTTGCGCAGGAAATGCTCTTTTTATTGTTGACGACGAGGCAGACGCGGCAAGTCTGAATACGCTTGTAAACAAGAAAAAACAAAGCACAATCAATAAAAATCTTGAGTCTATCAAACATACATCCGCAAGTAGTATTTATCTTGAAGTGACGGGAACGCCACAGGCAAATTTATTGCAAACGTGGCAAAGTGGTTGGAAACCGTATTTTATATATTACTTCAAGCCGGGTAATGGATATATCGGTGGCAATACGATTTTTGCGCCGGATAACAAAATAGTTCGCCTTACGGATAATGACGAAGGAAAAGATATTCTTGTTGACGATGAATTTCCTGAAAATGGATTATTGAAAGCATTACTCACACATCTTGTTACTTCTGCCGAAGTTTTTCTAAAAGGCGGAAAAGTATGTAATTTCTTAATACATCCGAGTATGCGTGTAGCAGACCATAAGGCTTTTGCTGAAAAAATAGGAAATTATCTGAACGAGTTATCTCAATCAATAGACGAAGATGTTTCTGTTGAATCATTAAAACAAGCGTATAACGATATATCTACGACAAAAGCCGATATTTCTTCGTTCGATGACATATATAGTTTCATAAAGACAAGAGTAAATGATGATGACGGAATTAAAGTATTAACGATAAATTCGCAGGTTTCATTTGAAGAAAATACGCAATACGAGGAAGGAATCAATATAATCGTCGGTGGTAATAGTTTAGGGCGTGGCGTTACTTTCCCTATGCTCCAAACGATTTACTATTGCAGGGTATCGAAAAATCCGCAAGCGGATACTATGTGGCAACACGCGAGAATGTTTGGCTATGATAGAGATAGAAATATGATGCGCATTTTTATGCCACCCATATTATTTAAGTTGTTTTCTGATATCAACGCGACTAATAACAGCATTATCGCTCAAATTCAAAAACGCAAAGATTTTAATGATATTAAAATATCCTATCCTAAGTCTTTACGACCGACACGAAAAAATGTGCTGGACAATACTGCGCTATGTACATATTGTGGCGGCGTAAATTATTTCCCTTTTTCGCCTGCTAATAAAAGTATTTCTGTTTTAGACGGAATGCTTGAAAAATTTGAAGATACAGACAGTTATGTCGTAAGCCTTAAATTTGTTAATTCATTATTGGACGAAATAGTAAATGACGGCGACGATTGGGATTCAAAATCCTTTGAGGGCTTTATAAATTCGATTTTGGCTGAGAATCCATTGGCACAAGCAAGGCTTATTGTTCGCAGAAACCGTGACATAGCAAAAGGAACGGGAACATTATTGTCTGAAAACGATAGAAAACTTGGCGACACGTTTTCTGCCATCACGGTTTTGACAATGTATAAGGTAACAGGAACAAAGGGTTGGAATGGTGAACAACTTTGGATTCCAAACATCAAATTACCTAATGATGATGTCTATTATAGTGTAAAATAATATAAAGTTAAGCGTTTTTGTAGCCCGACCGAACAAGTCGGGCTATATTTTCCACTTGTTCAAGACAAGCACACGCCTAATCGCCATTGTCGCAAAAACCTTGCGAGTTTGAAGGCAAAATTAAAGCGTAAAAACGGCATAAAAGTAGACGGACAAATTTTGATAGTTTATCCGTCTAAAAATTTATATTAAAGGTTGTTTGTGGCAAGTGCATATTTCCTTTGCAGGCTCATTCTTCTACGCCAAATCGTTGTGCGATTTACATTCAAAAGGCGTGTTACTTCGAGATAAGTAAGTCCTGCCATATAAGCGCATAACGTTTCGTATTCCGTGGCAGTCAGTTTCATCTTCGCTATAAGCCCATCAACGGCTGTATAATCGTTTTTCTGCTCGTCGTCGAGTGTTTTTACAGGCTCGCCCGTAATTCGCTCGTCGAGGCTTATTGTGTTGGTTATATACCTTGTATAT
>CAVKUX010000108.1:0-5667 GCA_963659595.1 Anaeroplasmataceae bacterium
AGAGAAATGCCCCTATCTATGCGAGTGCCGAGTGTTGCCCCACGCGGAGCGGACGTCGTGGGTTCCCTCAAACTTGTGCAGAGGGGGAACGACGGTAGGGGAAACACGTGAGGAAGGGGGGACTTAAATTTTAGAGATGTCCTACGCTCGCTTTTTTAGAGATTCAACAACAAAAGCACCTTGCGGGCAAGGTGCTTTTGTCATAACTTTTATGCGTTATTTGTACTCTTGAATAAACTTCTTGAAGAAGCCGACGCATTCCTCGATGGATTTTATATCCACGTTTTCGTTCGAGGCGTGCATACCGCCGAGTTGGTCGAACGAGAGGGCGCAGGGCGTACAACGTATTGCGTTGGTTGAAATCTGTTGAAGTACTCTGCAATCCGTTCCGCCGAACATGAGATAGGGCACGACTGCGACGTCGGGGTACACCTCGTTGAGTTCTTTTTTGTACATCTGATAGCCTTCGCCGTTGATGTCGATCATCGGCGACGCTTCGCGAGATTGCAAAACTTCCACTTCGAGGTCGTATTTCTTTGCGAGTTTGCGCAGTTTGTTGAAGCAATCTTCGCTCTTATCGGTGGGCGCAAAGCGCAAGTTTGCCACAACCCACGCGTCTTGCGGAATCACGTTCGGAGCGGACGCACCGCTCGACATTGTAAACACCATAGTGGTTGCAAACATCGAATTGCCGTATGCCGCATTGATTTTCGGCGCGAGTTTGGACACCCACCAGCCCGTAAGACCTATCGTCTTGCAGAATCCTTTGAGCGGTGAAGCAAGCGCGTCGCCGAGTCCGTAAATCATTGCTTTTGCCGCTTTGGACATCTTGGGTTTGAAAACGGTGTGATGTTCGCAGTAATTCACAAAAGCCGCAAGTCTTGCAATGGGCGTATGTTTCGGCGGTTGCGAACTGTGTCCGCCTTTGCCGTGCGCGATAAACTTTACGTCGGCGTAGCCTTTTTCCAAAATGCCGACCGCCGCAACGTCTTTTTTCATAAGGCTGAAAGCCTTTTTTATGATTGCGCCGCCTTCGTCAACCACGAGGAAGGGGGTTATGCCTTGCGATTTGAACCAGTCGCGCGCCATAGAAGCGCCCGGACCCGACGTTTCTTCGTTGTCGCTGTAACTCAAATACACGTCTTGTTCGGGTACGAATCCTTGTTCGATGAGTTCGTCAACGGCTTGAATGGTGGAAAAGAGCGTGTTTTTGCAGTCCATTGCGCCTCTGCCGTACACTTTGCCGTCAACGACGGTTGCGCTGAACGGGGGATATTTCCAGTCGCCGCCGACTGCGGGAACGACGTCTTGGTGCGCCATAAGCACGAGCGGACGAGCGGAAGATTTGCCGCGCCACTTGTAAAGAAGCACGTCGCCGCCCACTTCGATTTTTTCGCAAGTTTGTTTGACGCTCGGGAATTCCTCGTCGAGAACCTTGTGGAAAGCCTCGAAGTATTCGTGACCGCTATTTGTGACGGTGGGGCATTGAATGAGTTTTACAAAACTGTCAACGTATCCGTTTTGGTTTTTCATAGAGTACCTCGCAACTAATGATAATATATTATACAACGGGTGTATGAAATAAACAAGAACAAAATCAAATGAATTAGCGACAAGTCGTTCCAATTTGTACAAAATGGCGGTATAAGAATACCGCCTACGGGCACTCAAAAGCAATCTTGCAAAAGCGTAAACGCTTGTGTTTTTTTCATATATCCGCCGCTATCGGTATGCAAGCATCCCGCACTCGACTTTTGGCGGTATAAGAATACCGCCTACGGGCACTCAAAAGCAACCTTGCAAAAGCGTAAACGCTTATTTTTTTTCATATATCCGCCGCTATCGGTATGCAAGCATCCCGCTATCGACGGATATATGAAAAAACAACCTTACGGTTGTTTGCAAGGTTGTTTTTTCGTTGGTGCCGGCGGTCGGACTCGAACCGACACGGATGATTAGTCCACAGGATTTTGAGTCCAGCGCGTCTGCCAGTTTCACCACGCCGGCGCAAGATTGAATATACCATAAATCAATTATTCTTGCAACTGATTTTTATTTTTTTGTTTTTGCAATTCGTATTTTTTTTGCGTTTAAACATGTTTTCGTAGGTTTTTATTTGCGCAAACAAATATGTTTGCAACGTTTTTAACCGAAAATTCCCAAGTGTTCCAAGAGGATTTTTACGCCCATAAGGACGAGAATCGTGCCGCCCATAACTTCTGCGCTCGATTTGAATTTAAGACCGAATATGTTGCCGATTCGCACGCCGACAAAGGATAGGGTGAAGGTAATCGAGCCGATAAGCGTAACGGCTTCGTACACGTTTACGTCGGGAAGCAGAGCGAACGTAATGCCGACGGCGAGTGCGTCGATACTCGTTGCGACGGCGAGAGGGAACATCGTGAGGACTGAGAAGGAGTCGTTTGCGTCGTTTTCTTCCTTTGAAAAGCCTTCTTTGAGCATTTTTGCGCCGAGAAAGGACAACAGCACGAACGCGACCCAGTGGTCGACCGACGTTATGTAACCTTCAAACGTCGAGCCGAGAAAATAGCCGATAAGCGGCATAACGGCTTGGAATATTCCGAACCACGCGCCCGTGACGAACATTTGCCACGTTTTGAGGTTTTTGGTGGAAAGACCTTTGCATACGGACACGGCAAACGCGTCCATAGACAAGCCGATTGCAATCAAAATCAGTTCAAAATCACTCATTTGTCTCTCTCTTTTTTGGTGGATTTTGTTCGATTTTTGCGCCTTGAAATAAAAAAATCAAGCACGAAAACCGTGCCTGAGTCTCGACGTTTAAGGCAAGCCAGACCGAAAGGTCAGCGTGTTGACTTGCATCTCAACGAGATGTCTACTCCCTCGAAGCAAGTGTATGATACCACGAAAGGGCGGCGATGTCAAGTTTTGAATATAATTGATTGGTTTGTCGGTTTAATCCGTTCGTATAATTCGCTTGTATAATTCGTTTTGTTCGCTCAAAACTATTGACGTTGCGCAGGCAAGACGTATTGGAAAATACGTTCGACAGAATATGAAAAACGGACTTGAATTTCAAGTCCGTTTCCATAAAGTCGGTAATTTTGAATGGTTCAGATTTGCGGCGCAAGAACGGGGCGTTTTGCGTGTTGTCCGAGCACGAGTTCCTTCGTCGAGAGTTTGTAGAGCGCGGCGACGGGAAGTGCGCAAACGAACGTCGCAAGTGAGCCGCCGAGTTCGTAGGGAATGTCCGAAAGGAAGTATGCGCCAAACGGTACTTTCCAAATAAGCACGGTCGCGACGACGTACACCCAAAAATACATCAGTTCCGAAAGTGCAGCCATAGCGGCGTAAGAAATTACGCTCATATCCTCGTGTTTACGGTTGAAAACCTTGTAGCAAACGAGGGGCATAGAATAGCCAATCGCGACGGTGAGAAGCCACCATTGGACTCTAAAGAGTTCGGACGGGAACCACGCGATGCAACTTAGTTCGAAAATAATCGAATAAACGATTATCAAAACCGCGTTTTTTGCGGGATTCATACAAGCGGCGCAAATCACCAAAATAGGGAATACGACGTTTGCAAACGGAATTTCCAAAATAAACTGGTCGTAGCACATAATGCCGAGCAACGTGAACATTGCAACCCAGCCTTTGAGTCCGCTTGTTCTTGCCAAGCGTTCAGCCTTTTTAAAAGAAATACCTTTCATTTTGACACCTTTTGGTTAATATAACCATCCTTGATATACTATCACCAAAACTTTGAGGTCGTCAAGCGTTCCCGCAGTTTCGTCCTCTCCGAACAGAGTTTGGAAGTTGGCGCATTTAGAATACGAGCCGTCTGCGCTTATATAAGCGTTTTCGAGGTTGTAAACGCCGTTTTCGAGCGTCGCTTCGTGAAACATATAGAATCTGTGTTGGGAGAGACGGAAAGAAATGTTGTCTTGTCTGTCCTCGAAAAATTTGACGATAGACTCATAGACAGTATTTCCGTAGCAAGGAATCTGCCATTCGCAAATCAACTCGCCGTCCGTTTTCGAGTGCGGGCGAGAATCTCCCTCTGAAATCTCCGTTTCCGAACTCGGGTTGCGAAGTTCGAGAGAGAAGTAGAGTTGCCGTCCGTCAACAACGGCATACTTTGCGCCGTCGTTTGACGTTTCGTCGCCGCCTAAAACGCCGTTGTCGCACGCAAAAAGAGCAAGACAAAGCACAAACAGCATTGCCGCCGTAAAAACTGTCAAGAACGTCTTTTTGCGTGTGTTCATATGCGCCTCTTGTCGAAATCGATTATTCACTGCATTGCCGATTGTCTTTCTTTATATCGATTTTCGGTTGCTTTCCTTTCGACTTCGATTATATTTGTTGATTGTATTTTCGTTTAGCCCAGAGAGATGACGGACGTTGCGCTGCTATAAGAGCCGATTGGGGTCGGGGGAGTGTCAAGCCCGATTTCGGAAGCGTAAACGTAGCAAATCGCAACCGCCATATCCACGCTGTCGGCAAGGACGTAGTTGCCGTCGGAGTCTTTTTCGAGGGTGTCGACCCACTTTTGAAGCACGTTATACGTTTTGCCGTCGTCAACGGATTTGGTGTATTTGGTCATATCGATTCCGTTGAGGTAGCCGTACAAAATGCCGTATCTCGAATCGCCGTAGGAGCCGTATTGCGACACGATTTCTTTGCCGTAGTCGTCATAGAGGCGGTCGAGGTTAATCATGTCGTCGATTTTGAAGTTGTAGTATGCGTCGCCCTTTGAATCGTCGTATGGGTAGATGCCTTGCATTGTCTTTTCGTACACAAGGCTGTATTTTTCTTCGCCTCTCAAAAGCGAGCCGCTTGCGAGGGGTCTGCCTGTAAAGCCGACCCAGTTGGGGCTGCCGATGTATGTTGTGAAGTTGCCGTCCTTGTCCGTGTCATAGTAGGAAAGAAGCGCGGCGTAACTTACGGGCGCATTCTTGGGATCATATGCGAGGTTTGCGAGTGTGAGAACGATGCTGCTTGCCTTGTCGTAGCCGTATGCCGTGCCGTAGTATGCGTCGGAAGAATCGACGGATTTGATGTAATTTACGATTTTTTCGACGTATTTGTCAAAGGATGCGTCCGTTTTGTTGGTTGCGGACAAATATTGCTTATATTGATTGTACATAAGCGACCAACTGTACGCATAGTCTACGATGCTTTGCCAGCCGCTCTTGTAAGTGTTGCCGTCCCATTCGGAAACGTACTTGGTGTAGAGCGGGCAACCGTCTTTTTCGTAGAGTTCGTCCGAGAGATTGCCGCTTTCGTCGATAATGCTGTCCATTTTTTGCAAATTAGTCTTCAAGGAATCCGCGTCCGCTTCCGTGTAGACGTTGCCTTTGAGGTATCTCGAATACATAAGCGGCACTCTTGCTTGAGTTGTTGCAGTGGATTTTTCGGTTGAAAATGCAGTGCTAACAAGGAAGTTGTTGATTGAAACTTTCAAACTTTGACTGAGTGCGTCGGGTGTAGGCGTTTCGTCTTTGGGATTGCACGCGACGAGCGCAATCGTAAGCACGAGCGCAATCGCGAGAGCCAAACACAAAATCTTCGTGTTTCTGTTTTTCATAGGTTATTCTCCTTATTTTTCAAATCCTCGACACGCATTGCAAAGCGAAATTCGTTTTCAAATTTTCGCTATGCCGTCACGAATATCGAATTTTG
>CAVKUX010000109.1:0-5565 GCA_963659595.1 Anaeroplasmataceae bacterium
GCCTTTACGCTCGGGTCGGTGATATGTACGCCCATTGCGTGACAGGAAATTTCGGAAATGTTTTCGTCTGCCGTTGCAACCTTGTTTCTGCCGTAACCCGTACCTACGAGGTAGGTGAGGTTTTTGACGTCGCCTTTAAGTTCGGGAACTTGCGACACGACGTCGCTCATAGCGGCTTCCGCAGAGAGCGCGGCGTTGATTTTGCTCTTGATAGTTGTATTTGCGAGGACTTTGCCGTTCTCGTCCATAATGACTGCTTTTGTGTAGGTTGAACCTACGTCGCATCCGCCAAAATATTTCATAATTCTTTTCTCCTTTTAATTACCACGCTTCGGAATCGTCGAAGTCGAGCAAACTCTCGTCAATCGGCTTTTCTTGCAAAACGGTCGTCATATACTTGTTTACTTGTTCGCGCATATCTCTACGAGATATGGTTCTGCTGTCCATAAGGTCTTGTTGCACCCAAATGAAGTTGTAGCCCTTCTCTCTCGCCTGATCGTCGAAGATACCGACGAGTCCGTCCATACCCTTGCAGGAGATTTGGTCGTACATAATGATGGTGTCGACGTTGTATTCTTCCGCAACTCGCCAGCACTCGTTGAGGACGTTTGCGTAGCCGCCTTTGGTGTGGGTACGCATAGTCGCGCGTTGGTAGGTTTTTGCGAGGTCTTCGAGAGCGTGCTCGTGCGTGTCGGTGCGGAATTTGAGGTAGGAAATCATGGTTTCCATATCCATAACGACGTTGATGCCCCAGCAATTTTCAAGCCAGTTTGCAAACGACGTATAGTAGTTTGCGGGGCAACTCCACACGATTGCGCGGTGGCGCATTTCCTTGCTCGCTTTGGTCTTTTTGGCATACGCTTTTTCCATAATCTTGTTGACCTTTTTGTCGACTTTGAGGAAGCGTTTGTCGTAACCGCCCGAAAGGTGATAGTAATAGAGTCTGTAAAGCCAGAACGTCGCGCCCGTCATTTGCGGATATTGCGTTTTGTTGACGTCCCATTTTTTGAGTTCGTAATCGAGTTGCTTGTTGTAACTTTCAAGCGCGGCGATGAACGTATCCCAGTTCCACTTCTCGCCCGTTTGTTCCTCGACGAATTTAATCATATCCTTGATTTCGTCGACGGCGTATTTTTGCACGTCCTCGCCCTTGTATCTCAAAGGCACGTTGTAAACGTGAGTGGGAAGTTTGAAGTATCTGTCTTGGAAGGTTGTCGTCATAATCGAGCCGTCGCAAGGCATATTGCAAGTGATCATACACTTGCCGAGTTTGGGATAGTCGTCGTCGACGCATACGCCCGCTTCCGCGCTCGGAAGCGGACAAACGTCGGCAGGTACGCCGAAACTCTCGATTGCGTCGAGATACGGCGGCACTACGAGTTGGTCCACCATACTCGAAAGGAATATGGGCATCGTTTGCATAGGATACATTTTGAGGTTGGGGAAACCCGCAATGAACTCCGCCGGGATAAGTTCGTCCACGCAAACGAGTTTTTTGCTCTTTTTGTTCTTGGGGAACATCTTTTCGTCCGCCTCGAACGCGGTGAGGATAAGTCCCGTCGCGTGCTTGACGATCATATTGAAATGAAGATGCGTCATCAAAAGTTGCGGTCCGCGCAAACCTTCGGTGTGACGATCCACGAACGCAGGCGTAGAAAGGTAGGTTGCCATCCAGCGATAACGCCAAAGTCCTTTGACGACCGCAATCGGGTTTTTGAGGACCATAACCACCATATCTTTCCAAGTGACGAGCCAACGCCAGTAGTCGACGAGCGTGTCTTTGAATCCGCGCCACTCGCGATGTTTGAGAAGTCCGGTTTTATCTTCGTGCAGATTTTTGTATCCGCCGTATTTTTTCTTTTTCATATTCCACCTCACTTAGCAGCCTTTTGTGCTTTTGCTTTTTGGATATGCTTGATTTCGAGGCTTTCGACAAACGCCTGTATTCTCGTGCGAAGTTGTCCCGACGCGCTCGCCGTGTATTGACGGTCGATTGCGATTGCGGGAATGCCGAACTCGTTGATCATAATGTACGAAGCGAGCGCGCGCTCGTAACCCCAGTATTCGCAGAATTTGAGTTGCTCGTACACGACGCCGTCGGCGTGGTATTCTTCCACGAGGTGTTTAACGTATTCCCTTCTGCCCTCGACTTTTTCGTGTTCCATATATCTGGGGCACTGGCAAGTCTTCATATAGTGACGGCAGATTTGCGTAAGCACGTCCTCTTCGTCGTTGAGGATAATTTCTTCTCTTCCCGGCATAGAACCGAAGCAGTATCTGTCCGCAACCACGAACGCGCCGCTGTCCTCGAAAAGTTTGGTGAAGTCGGGATCGTCGATTTCACTGCCGACAAGCACGATTCTCGCTCTGTAAAACTTCTTCGCGTCGGGCTCTCTGTGCTTGATTTCTTCGAGCGTTTCTTCGAGTTTGTCAACGATGAGATATTGCGGGCAAGCGTACGACGCAAGGCAAAGAACGTGAAATTCGTAACCCGTTATGCGCGGATTTTCTTCCTTTCTGAACTCGCCGATTGCCGTGATCGCTCTGCAAACTCTGTTGTGAAGTTCGACCGCTTTTCTCATAGCCTCGTCCGACGTGTCAACTCCGTATACGTCTTTGAGTTTGTCCAAAACTTTCAAGCGCATCTGATTGACGTAACTTTCAAGGCAATGGTCGTTGGTTTTGAACGGCATATCGAATATGCTGACGAAGAACTTGTCGTTGTCAACGAGGCGAAGCAACTCGAAATGCTCGATGGTTCTGTTCATTTCGCTGCAAGTTTCGCCCGCAAAAAGCGCGGACAAGAATCCGTAGCCGCCCTCGATACCGCGTTCGAGCAACGCCTTTGCAAAGCCGCAGATGAACGGGCTGAGATAATACGTTGCGATGTCCACCGAACCCGTGCGCGGCGCGCGCAATCTCACGCTTATGCAGTTGTCGAGATTGAGCAACACTTCGGGAACGTGGTAGCACGTGTAACCGAGAGCAAGTTTGCCGTCCTCTTTGACAGCCTTTTGCACGAGTTCGTTGTTGGCTTCTTGCAAAAGGTTTTCAAAGTAAAGCAAGTGTTTGAGATCCCTCATAATATACTCCTCTATTTTTTCGGATAAATCCTTATTTTCAAAGAATACGGCAGAAATCCCGCCTATTGTGCGATGCGAGTCGTATCGCACAATATGTATATATTAGCACAAATGCGTGCATAAGTCCACACGCATTTGTCGAAAATATTAATACAAATTTATCTATTTATATCAAAAAAATACCGATTGAAACGCGAATTCTCGCGACCGATTCATTTTTTCTTGAAAATTCTCGCCTTTCTGAACACGATACTGCCGTTCACTCTGTCGTTGCAGGGATAAAATTTGACGGCGAAAAAGTGCCTGTTTCGCTTGTATTTTGCAAGTACTTCCTCGCCGAGCGCGATGTCGTGCGCTACGAGCGACGGCGAAATCAACCCTTGCTCGTGCCCCCAGTAAAGCGTATACTTTTCGCTCAAACGGTATATCTCTTTCGCGCTTTGAATCCATTCCTCGACGGTAGAGGCGTGCGGCAAAAACAACCACAGCGACGGCGACATGTTGTCGCCAACAAACACTATGCCCGATTGTTCGTCGATAAGAAGTATGCTTCCGAGCGTATGCCCGGTCAGATGCTTTACGACAACGTTACGTCCGCCGAGTTCGAAGACGTGACCGTCTTCGATAGGCACGACTTCGGGACGATTTTTGTAGCGTTGCACGTCGGATAGTTTTACGGATTTATCCGCGACGCCCTTGCCTGCAAGCACAAACATTTTCCGCAAAACATACCCCGTTTGAAACTTGTAATTTCTGCCCGTATCGGCGCTGTGAAGATACAACTTGTCAAACTGACCGTCGCCGCCTATATGATCGACGTGACCGTGCGTGCCGACAACGACGAGAGGCTTGCTTGTAATCTTTTCGATTGCGCCTTTCAAGTCGCCTATGCCGATGCCGCAATCAATGAGCAACGCCTTTTCTTCACCGACGAGCAGATAACAGTTGGCAAAACCGAAATCGGAAATCATATAGGTGTTGTGTGCGATTTGTTTGACGGGATAATCCGTGCGAGCGATTTTTCTTTTCATAATTCCTCTTATCTTTACGCCTTGCGTTTATATATCAATCATACCTCTAAATCGCACATTTTTCAAGTGGTAAAAATACGCATACGGCAAGCAATCGGCGCATAGTTTTATACGAGAGGTGACGTATGGAAAACAAAAAAGAAATCGTCGTGCTGAGCGGCGCGGGACATAAAGGTATCGTGAAAATTCAAAACGTTTCGTCAAAGGAAAATACGGTCAAGGGCGAGTGCAATCTCGACTTCCGCCCGTCCAACGCTTCGCTGTATCTCGTCGGCGATAAAATCGCAAAAATAAGACTTTACGACACGAATACGGCGTTTGAAGTGCCGTTTTGCGTGGCAAGCGAGTTCGGATGCGTGGTACGTTCGAGTTCGGTAACGATGTTCGGCGGCAATATACCCAACGGCAAAATACTTCGCCGCATAGACGAATACAACAAGCAAAAAACGGTGAGCGAAAGCACAAAAACCGCCCTTCAAAGCACAAATTCAAACGCAGAAAAACAAAGCAAGGACAACGACGAAAACGCAAAAATCGGAATGACGCTAAAAGACGTGAAACTCGACGAATGGACGAAGTACGACGGCAACAATTTTTACTATGCGGTCAAGCCGCAGATAGACGAATTGTTCGTATGTTACCCCGAAGAAAAAACGCTAAACGAAGCGGTTGCCAACTCGAAGTGGGCACACGTCCAAACGAGCGACGATTATTACGTCGTGGGGCTTTTGTTCAACGACGACGAGCCGTCGTTCATATGTTACGGCGTGCCAGCCGACAGCAAGCAAACGCCGCCGTCCGAACTTGAAAACGCTTGCGTGTGGCTCCCTGTCGGCGACGGCGAAAAAGGCTACTGGGTGATATATCAATCGGCACGAACAGGGGAAATCGTGAAGTGAATTAGTAATTAATAATTAATAATGATTAATTAATAATGGTGGAAGGCGAAGCCTTAATCCTAACGCATATTCGAAGCCTACTCATATACGGAATTTGCAATTTCGAAGACGAGATAAAAACCGCCGTCCGCGACCCATTGCTCAATCGGCGTTGCGGTGAAAGCAAAAAAACGGAGTTTATTGCTTGACACCGCACTTGTTCTCGCAATCACTAACCGCGCAAGCCCTCTTTACTCTCCCGAATAAGACGGACAAAGAATCCAGCCACAATTCCGCGCGAGTGCTTGCTTGGTGAGGGCGTGCTTCGCACGCAAGCGGTTAAACGAAAACTTAATTAAGGCATACCTATAAACGGAATGTATTTATTCGAAGACGTAACACGAGCCGCAAGGCGGCGAGAAAAGCGAGTGCCGAGCTTGACGGTTTGTACGAGAATGCGTGGCATTCCGTTGCGAAGCCGCCACGCTGGCGAAGTGGCATAATAAGGGGAAAGCCCCTATCTATGCGAGTGCCGTAAGGAACGCAGTGACGGAATAGCGATTGTTACGAAGT
>CAVKUX010000110.1:0-5558 GCA_963659595.1 Anaeroplasmataceae bacterium
AACGCACCGCCCCATAGATTTTTACCTATGTGGCAGTGCGCTTAATTTTGTTGTAGGAAACCCGAAAAGGGCGGACTTACGGCTTGCTTGCTTGCTTGCTTGCTTGCTTGCTTGCTTGCTTGCTAATGATTGTCGCAATTTACTCATACCTTGTCAACTCCTTTTGCCCGCTTTTTTGTAAATTTTTGTCTTTTCCGTAGGTTGTTCAGCGTTGATTGGCTCTGTATCCGTCCCGAATACTTTTAACTGTTTGTATTATACCATATCTCCCATCAAAAATCAAGCCCGTTACGGCATTCCTTATGTGAAATTACAAAAAAGTTAAAAATTTTTCTCATTTGCTTCACTTTTACTGTTTTCTGCAACTTTTCACCGACTTTCTTTGCAAAAACATCTCGCCTGCGCAATAAACGGCATCGGCTGTTTGTCTGCCCCTTGATTATCTATTTTCTCTCAAATTTTGTAAATCTCGCTGACAAAAATGCCGAGAATCTCTTTGCTTTCTTGCCATTACCAAATATCTCGTATTCGCCTCTTATGAGCCTAATAAAAAATAAGTCGGACGTTCTCTTACGAATATCCGACTTTAAGCTATCATTTGAAGGCTGTTTTCTTTGTTATTTGATATTTTTTGTTGTGTCTTTCGGAAATCCCTTTCACTATGGATTGCAAAATCGCCGATACTCGTCACACTGTCGGGGATTGTTATAGTCGTCAATCCACTGTAGCCAGAGAAAGCAGCGTCACCGATACTCTCGACGCTATCGGGAATTATCACGTTGACATTAGTATAATAATAACTACGCCATCCAAACACCCTTTCACCGATTTCAGTGACGGTTTTGTCATCAATGGTTTTTGGAATAACGATATCGATTGATTTTAGAAGTTCAAAATTGTCGTTGCAATTAATTTTTGTTATTTTACATTTTGTATCGTCGTCTTCCAAAGGCGTTGTCTCATATTCAAGCATAGGACGCGCTTCTGCTTCTTCTTTATAATTTGCAAACTCTTCAGGAAGTGCAAATTCGGTGCGGTTGAAGTTTGAGAAAACAATCGTATAGAACTCTGTATTATCTTTGTTGAAAACAATTGTATTATTTTCTATTGCTATATCGTAATATTCGATATAATCCAAAATACCGTTAGAGCAAGATAAAGCGGAAGGATCATAATCATATCCGCTATAATCAACGACTGTCATTTCCGTTTCGTCACCCCATTTAAAAAAGCGATAGCATAAAGTCCCGTCCAATGCAAATCCTGTTGTATCGTATATACGAACGTCTTCAGCTCCATAAATATAGTTTATACACGCATTGTCTTTGTAATATGCTTCCCACATCAATTGATTGTCTTCGTCATATGCCTTTGCCGTTGCGCTTTTGACGTCTTTTATCACTTCTTTAAGTTCTTCCAACGTCATATCGTCTCTCAAGACAATGTCTTTTGTGGTTGAGTCATCGTTATTATTGATGTCATCAACATTCCCGCTCGGTTTGTTGCCGTCATTGAAATTACACGCAACAAGTGTTGCCGCAAGCAGTGCAACAAGCAAACATGCAATCATAATCGCAAATTTTCTTTTCATTTTCATTCTCCTCCAAAAAAAGTATCGGGAACGAAATACACCCGATACAAAGAAAACAATATATAACAAGTGCATCTCGCTGATTTTGCGACAAACCACATGCTCAAATTGGGAAAAAGCGATGCTTTGCGAAAAATGCACCTGTTACCAAGGTAATAGGTCTTTTTCCCAATTCAATTTTGTTTGTCGCACTTTTATGATACGCTAAAAAATACAAAATGTCAATAATGTATATTCATACGTTGAAAACGCGCAATACATTTATCAACAACTGACAAATTTATTGCGCATTTTCTGTTATTCGATTATTCTATTTTATTTAATGCGAGGTTTCCGTTTTTTGTGAAATCACTCGGTGACGTTGTCGCTGTCCGTTTCGGCGACAGCAAGAGCGTCGTCGGTTGCTTGCTGCTCGGCTTCGAGGACTTCCGTAGCGTGTTCCTCATCGCAATCCACAAGCGACTGAGGCAGATTCGGCTCGCGGATATACACTTCTTCGGGAAGGTGCTTTTTCCACTTTATCGTGAAGAAGAAGGATGCCGAAAGGACTGTTCCCACCGCCCAGCCGATCGGCCAAGACCACCATATACCCGTCGGTCCCATCGGCTTGTACAAGAATGCGGAGATAACGACGCGAAGAATGAGGTCGGAGAAAGTGGTTATCATAAATCTTCCCATCTTTCCGCCGCCGCGAAGCACGCCGTCGGCAATGATTTTGACCGCAACCATAAAGTAGAACGGCGACACGATACGCAAGAACTGCAAGCCGACTTGTATGGACTCGCTTCCGCCGTCTTCGAGGAATATGAGAAGAAGCGGCTTGCCTGCGAGCATATATAGAAGCACGATAGGCACGCACAGTATCCAAACGAAAATCAGACCCGACATAAACCCCGGGCGAATACGCTCGGGTTTATTTGCGCCGAGATTCTGGCTCGTGTAGTTTGAAATACCGTTGCCGAGCGTGGTGAACGACGTTACGACGAGGTTGTTGAGTTTTATGCTTGCCGAGTAGCCCGCCATAACCACCGTGCCGAACGAGTTGACCATACTTTGAATGATGATGTTGCCCACCGAAATGAAACTTTGTTGGAAGATACTCGGAACGGCAATCACCGCCGTATCGCGCAAAATACGCCAAGAGAAGACTTTGATTTTGCCTTCGGTTTTGACCTTTTTGAGTTGAATCAAAACGAACACGACGGCAAGAACGCAACTTACGCCTTGACAAAGGAACGTCGCCCACGCAACGCCCGCAACGCCCATTTTGAAAGTTGCGACGAACAGTATGTCCATACCGATATTCGCAAGTGACGAACAGGCGAGGAATATAAACGGCGTGCGGCTGTCCCCCATTGCCGAGAAAATACCAGTTGCGATGTTGTAGAAGAACACGAACGGCAAGCCCCAAACGTAGATGTCGAGATATAGTTTGGAATCCGCCATAATCTCGCTCGGCGTGTTGATAAGGCTCAAAAGAGCCTCGCTGAGCGTAAGACCGAGAATCATAAGAATCGCACACAAAACGCCGCCCGCAATCCAAGTGGTAAACACGGCGGTTTTCATATCGTTGAACTTTCTTGCGCCGAAAAACTTTGAAACGATAACCGAGCAACCGATGTTGCATCCGAAAGCGAAAGCAATGAAGATGAGGGTTATCTCATAACTGTTACCGACGGCGGCGAGCGCATTGTCGCCGATAAATTTTCCCGCTACGAAACTGTCGGCGAGATTGTAAAGTTGTTGAAAAATGATGCTGCCGAAAAGGGGCAAGCAAAACTTCCAAATCACGCTCATAGGTTTGCCGACGGTCAAATCTCTTTCCATACGATGCCTTCTTTTACCTTCTCTTTATTGCGCCCATATTTTAGAATTTGTTTTTTATAAAGTCAAATAAATATAATATAAAAAATAATGTCGATACAATATGCCGAATTTGCATAGTTTTCTACGTTTCGCCTTTGCATACCTCGCATTGTTTTATGCGCTTTCGCACTTTTTTTTGTTATGCTCCCCGTCGCCGCCTGCAACCGCTTGAATCCGCAATGTCTTCTGTTTAAATTTTTCAATTACGTCTTTTCAACCTTGCGGCAAAATCCGCCGACAAATCGCTTTATCGACGGATTTTGCGTTTTATCCTTTACAAACGGTATTGTAAACTGCCTTTTCTACAATAAGATACAAATCACGCCGCCCTTGCCTTCGTTGACGATACGCCCCAGCGTTTTGCGAAGTTTCTGCTCTGCGTCGGTGGGTACGGTTTGCAATTTGTTGTTGATTCCGTCCGCGACGAGCGTCGAGAGCGACCTTCCGAAAATGTTGGTGTTCATAATCGCTTGCTTGTCGCTTTCAAAGTCTTGAAGCATACCCTCGACCATATCTTTGCTCTGTTGTTCGCTTCCGATGATGGGGCTGACTTCGGTTTCGACGTCCACTTTCATTATGTGAAGGGACGGTGCTTTTGCCGAGAGTTTCACGCCGTATTGCTGACCTTGTCGCAAAATTTCGGGTTCTTTGAGTTCGATTTCGTCGAGAGTGGGCGCAACGATTCCGTATCCGAGCGTTTCAACCTGTTCCATAGCGGATTGAATTTTTTGTATCTTTTCTCTATCCTTGCAAAGCGTTTTGAGTTCGCAAAGCAAGTCGAAATCGTCCTTGACGTCTATGCCGCATTGTTCGCTTGCAACCTTAAAGAACACGTCGTCGCCCGTTGCCATCTTCACTTGCACTCTGCCCTTTCCCGCGTCGAGGCTGATTGCGGACGGTTGTTTCCAGAACTCTGCGTTCTCGAAGTACGCGTCGATTTTGTCGTAGTCGCGCATTTTGTCGATGTCGTCGAGCATATTTTTCACTCTGTCCACGATTTCGCGCACCACGTCGCAATCCATAGGCAAAGCCTGCACCCAGCGCGGCAAATCGAAGTCTATGGTTTTGACGGAAAACTCGAGCAATATGGTTTCGAGAATCTCGCTGATGTCGTTCTCGTCGAGGGTCAATGCGTTTTTGACGATAACGGGCGCGTCGTACTTCTTTTCGAGTTCGTCTTTGAGAGCCGCGCTTTGAGCGTTGACGTCGGCAACGTTGAGGACGATGACGAACGGCTTTTTACACTCTTTGAGTTCGGATATGACCCTTTCCTCCGCCTTGACGTAGTCCTGTCTCGATATCGAGCCGAAACTACCGTCCGTAGTGACGGCAAGCGCAATCGTGCTATGCTCTTTTATAACCTTTTGCGTGCCGATTTCTGCGGCTTTTGAAAAAGGCATATCCTCGCTCGACCACGGCGTCGAAACCATACGTTCTTTGCCGTCCTCTTCCGCTCCGAGCGCGCCGTCCACAAGATAACCCACGCAATCTATAAGGCGCATATTGACGGCGATATTCTCGCCCACGGACACTCTGACCGCCTCGTTGGGAACGAATCTCGGTTGCGTGGTCATAATGGTTTTGCCGTCAGCGGACTGCGGAATTTCGTCGATTGCGCGCGAGCGTTCGTCAGGATTTGCGATGCCGTCGATGACGAATTGTTGCATCACTTGTTTGATAAGCGTAGACTTGCCGGTACGCACGGGGCCTACGACACCGACGTAAATATCGCCGCCGGTTCGTGAGGCAATATCGCGATAAAGGTCAAATTTATCCATAAACTCCTCCGATTCTGTTTGCTAAAATCTATGACGGCGGTTTGGGTAATATGCAAAAAAATATGCAAATTTTTATGTTTTCAAAAATAGGAAAAATAGAATTTTGATATTCCAAAACTGCACCGACGGTGCAATTTCATTTGCATAAAGTGCAAATTTCACTGTCCGAAAGGACAATTTCACGCACGCACAGCGTGCATATCATTGCGCCGTAGGCGCATCTCGCTACGCTGGATTCCCACGCTTGCGCTCGGAATGACATATGGAAGATTCAAATCTTCCGCCTACGCACGAAGTGCGCTTCACCAAGCAGATAATTTGGC
>CAVKUX010000111.1:0-5491 GCA_963659595.1 Anaeroplasmataceae bacterium
GCCCTTAATTATTAATTATTAATTATTAATTTGATTGGCATTGGTAAGCAACGTATCTATTCTTGCGAGTACACCTTCCTTGCCCGTTTTTGCAGAGGCAGACGTGACGAGAATATCTTTCGTGCCTACGCAAAGCGCGGTTGCAATGACGCTCAGACACTTTTGTTGTTGCGCCCTTGAAAGTTTATCCGCCTTCGTTGCGATAATAGTAAAAGGAATATTGTACGAGTACAGATAGTTGATAAGCATTTTATCGTCGTCGGTGGGTTCGTGGCGCATATCGACAAGCACGAACACGTTTATAAGCCGATTGCTTGTGCGCAAATAGTTTTCGATAAGTCCGCCCCACTTTTGCCTTTCCTGCTTATTTACTTTCGCATAACCGTACCCCGGAAGGTCAACGAAATAATATTCGCCGTTGTTTATCTCGAAATAATTGAGCAAACGAGTTCTCCCGGGTTCTTGCGAAGTCTTGGCAAGTTTGTTTTGGTTCACCATAAAATTGATAAACGAGGACTTGCCAACGTTGGATTTGCCCGCAATCGCGATTTCCGGCACGCCGTAGTCGGGCATCTTGCTCGCGTCTGCGACGGACGTTACGAATTTTGCTTGTTTTATCATCTTTTGCACCTGTTATTCTCTGCCGTTTTTAACGTCGTTTTCAACGCAAAAACTATAAAAATAGCGCATTAGATGCGCTATTTTCGTTTGTTATGCGATACAATCGGTCGTTTTTTCTTCGATTTGTTTTCTCACCACGATAGGCTTTTCCGTCTTGTCGATGGAAGCCTTTGTGACGATGACTTTTTCGATGTCTTTTTCGGACGGAATCTCAAACATAAGTTCGAGCAACACGTCTTCGAGAATCGCTCTCAATCCTCTTGCGCCCGTGTTGAGTTGAATTGCCTTTGCCGCAACCGCTCTCAATGCGTCGTCCTCGAACTCAAGAGTAACGCCGTCGATTGCAAATTGATATTTGTATTGCTTTACAAGTGCGTTCTTCGGCTCTGAAAGGATTTTCACGAGCGCGTCTTCGTCAAGCGCGTTCAAGCCGACAACGATAGGCACACGCCCCACAAATTCGGGGATAAGACCGTATTTGATGAGGTCGGCAGGTTGCAAAGCCTTGATAAGTTCGTCATAGCGATAATCGACGGTGCCCTTTACGGCAGAACCGAAGCCGAGTTTGGAATTGTCCTTTCTTTGGTCGATGATTTTGTCCAAATCGACGAATGCGCCGCCGCAGAGGAACAAAATATTCGTCGTGTCGAGTTGATAGCACTCTTGATTGGGATGCTTTCTTCCTCCTTGAGGCGGAACGTTTGCAACCGTACCTTCGATTATTTTGAGCAATGCCTGTTGCACGCCTTCACCGCTTACGTCGCGCGTAATGGACACGTTTTCGCCTTTCTTTGCGATTTTGTCGATTTCGTCGATGTACACGATGCCGATTTCGGCACGCTTCAAATCGCCGTTTGCCGATTGAATGAGTTTCAAAAGGATGTTTTCGACGTCCTCGCCGACATAACCTGCTTCGGTGAGCGTAGTTGCGTCCGCAACCGCAAAAGGCACGTTGAGGATTTGCGCAAGCGTCTTTGCAAGCAAAGTTTTACCCGAACCCGTAGGACCGAGCAAAAGCACGTTGCT
The DNA here is from genome assembly GCA_963659595.1 of Anaeroplasmataceae bacterium. GTDB lineage: Bacteria > Bacillota > Clostridia > Christensenellales > CAG-917 > CAG-475. The sequence continues at coordinate 1,648 of CAVKUX010000111.1, forward strand.
CTTTTCGATTACCACGTCGTCGTTGGTCTTGGAGCGAATTTGATTTATGCGCTTGTAGTGATTGTACACGGCAACGGACAACACGCGTTTTGCGCTGTCCTGACCGATGATGTATTCGTCGAGTTTCTCTTTAATCTCTTTGGGCGTATAAAGACTCATGCCGTCGCCTGCGGTTTTTTCGTCTTTTCCGAGCAAATAGACACACTCGTCTATACATTCGTTGCAGATATTTATGCCGTTGGGACCGCTGATGATTTTTTCGACTTCGCTTGCGCCCCTGCCGCAAAAACTGCAATGTTGTTCTTTATGATAATTTTCCATATACTTGATTATACTCCTTGTTTGGCAGATTTCTGCCTGCTTCGTGAGCGTCGGCAAACGAGGCGTATTCTCTCGTCGCTATTTTGCTCTTACTTTCTCGAATAGAAGATTTTGTCCACGAGACCGTATTTTTCCGCTTCTTCGGCGTTCATATAGAAGTCGCGGTCGGTGTCAACCTCGATTTTGGAAAGAGGTTGCGACGTGTTTTGAGCAAGAATATCGTTGATGCGCTTTTTGGTTTTGAGGATTTCGTTTGCCTGAATCGCAATATCGCTCGCCTGACCTTGCGCACCGCCGAGCGGTTGATGAATCATAATTTTTGCATTCGGCAAAGAAAATCTCTTGCCTTTTGCTCCCGACGAAAGCAAGAACGCACCCATCGAAGCCGCCATACCGACACAAATCGTGGATACGTCGCACTTGATGTAGTTCATCGTGTCGTAGATTGCAAAGCCTGCCGAAACCGAGCCGCCGGGGCTGTTGATATAAAGGCTGATGTCCTTTGCGGAATCCTTGCCTTCGAGATATATAAGTTGCGCGACAACAAGGTCTGCAACGTTATCGTCGATTTCACCTGTGAGGAAGATGATTCTGTCTTCGAGCAAGCGAGAGTAAATGTCGTAGGAGCGTTCGCCTCTGCCTGTTTGCTCGACAACCATAGGTATAAGTTGATTTTTGATGTTCATTATATCCTCCGTTCGCCGCGATATACGGATATCTTCGAGCCGATTTTCGCGACGGATTTATGCTTTTGCGAAATTTCGGGTGTTAGATACCGCAAAAGCCGATTTTATGCGCTTTCCGCCTGTGATGAGCAAGCGGAAAGCCTGATGTTTTTTTGTGCAGCGGCACTCTTATTCTACACAAAATATCAAACGATTATTCTGCGTCGGTTGCCGATTTTGCTGTCTTTTTGGTTGTTTTTTTGGCAGCCGTCTTCTTTTCTTCTACTTTTGCGTCATCTGCTTTGACTTCCGCTTCGCCTTCGCCGTCCGCTTTCTTCGACGATTTCTTTGCGGCAACGTTCTCTTTGACGAGGAATGCGAGCAATTTCTCGTTCATAATGGAGTTGACGATATAATCGATTTGCTCTTTGTGCAACGTCTTTTTGAACTCCTCGACGGTTTGAGAGGAATCGCTTGCGAACTTCTCGATCTTTTCGTCGATTTCCTTGTCCTCGATTTTGAGATCTTCCGCTTTGATGAGCGCTTCCATAACAAGACGTACTTTGACGCTCTTTTGCGCTTGATCCTTGTATTGATCCTCGAGTTGTTCTCTTGTCATATTGAGATATTTGAGATAATCGTCGAGTTTCAAGCCTTGATACATAAGACGATATTCGAATTCGTGAACCATATCTTCCGCTTCGCGGTCGATCATTGCTTGCGGAATTTCGACTGTGGACGCGTCGACAATCTTCTCTACGATTTCGTCTTCGAGGTCACGCTCTGCCTTTTCTTCGGCTTCTTTTGTGAGGTTTGCCTTGACGTCCGCTTTGTACTCTGCAAGAGTGTTGAATTCGGAAACTTCTTTCACGAATTCGTCGTCGATTGCGGGAAGTTCTTTGACTTTGACCGCTTTAACCGTGCATTCGAACACCGCTTCTTTGCCTGCGAGTTGCTCTGCTTGGTAGTTTTCGGGGAAAGTGACGTTGACGTTCTTCACTTCGCCTGCTTTTACGCCGACGAGTTGTTCCTCAAAACCGGGAATAAAGGTGTTGCTTCCGAGTTCGAGATCATAGTTTTCCGCGCTGCCGCCCTCGAATTTTTCGCCGTTTACGCTGCCCACGAAATCGATCGTGACGGTGTTGCCGTTTGCGGCTGCGGTGTCGACGTCGATAAGACGCGCTTGCTTTTCTTGCTCTTGAGCAATCTTTTCGTCAACTTCTTTTGCGGTGACTTTGACCGCTTTCTTGGCGAGGGAAAGACCTTTATATTGTCCGAGTGTAACTTCGGGTTTGACAACCATAACGATGGAATATTTTACGCCGCCGTCTTCGGTCATATCAACGTCGCAAACGCTGTCAACCTCCACGAAATCGTAATCCGCACTCTTTTCGAGATCTTCCAAAGAAGAATCGATGAGCTCGTTTACGGCATCGCTGAAAAATACGCCTTGACCGTACATACCCTCGATGACCTTTTGGGGTGCGTGACCTTTTCTGAAACCGGGAACCGCATATTTATGCTTGGTTTTTTCGTAGGCTTGCTTGATTGCTGCGTTGAAAGCGTCCTTGTCAACCGTGTAGTTGAACTTAACTTGGCTCTTTTCCAACTTTTCTGCTGTGTAGTTCATTTGTCCTCCAAGTCCGCGCGAGCAAACTCATTGCCATGCGGATATATGTTTTCTTAACAAGTGATAGAGATTATAGCATAGATATTATTAAAAATCAATCAATTTTGTCGCATAGGATTGCGAGTTTTTGTACTCACGTCTATCGCTCGCCGCCGCAAGAAAAAAGAAAGACCCAAAAAGACGGAATTTATTGATTTTAGCGGCAAAAAATACTATACTGACCGTATGGGAAGCGACCTTTTCGCATTGAGTGCGCTCGCAAAAGAACTGAACGAGGAACTTGTCGGCGCAAGGATAGACAAAATTCAACAACCCGAAGTCGACGAGTTGCGCTTTTTCGTGCGGGCAAAAGGCAAAAATCAATGCCTCGTCGTGTCTTGCAACGCAGGCGCGCCCCGCATTCACCTCACCAAAAGCAAAAAAACGAGTCCGCAAGTCGCGCCTAACCTCTGTATGCTACTTCGCAAATACTTGCTTTCGGCAACGATAGGCGACGTTTCAATATACAACTGCGACCGCATAATACGCGTTCGTTTCGACGCAAAAACCGAAATGCGCGACGAGGCGACTTTCTATCTTTTCGTCGAGATTATGAACAGATACTCTAACATCGTCTTCACCGACGAAAACCTTGTCATTCTCGACGCTGTGAAACATCTTCCCCTCGACGTCGAGCGCAATCACGTCGTGCTTCGAGGCGTGCCGTATTCGCCCGTACAGCAAAAGAAAATCAGTTATCTAACCGACTGCTTTTCGATTTTTGACAATTTCAACGGCGGAGATTTACACAGATTCATACAAGACAATATATCGGGATTTTCGGGCGCGACTATTGAAGAATTGTTGCTTAGGGCAAACGTAAATTCAAACGTCGAAAAACTCTCCGCAAACGAAAAAGAGCGCCTTTGCAAAGCCGCTCGGGATTTTGCGAGCGTGTACTCGGACGAGCCGAAAATTCAAATCCAACCTTGCATTATAAACGACAAGGAAGTTTACCCTATTCTCTATCGCTCGCTTGCCGATTCGACGGAATCCAACGTCGTGCGCTTCGAGAGCATGAGCGAGGCGTACGATTCTCTTTTCACCGATTGCGACAAGGATATTCGCAACAAGGCAAGACTCAAATCGCTTGCCACGATTGCAAAACATCTGCGCCAAAAAGTCGAGAAAAACATTGCGATAGACCTTCAAAAACTAGCCGAATGTGAGGATATGGACAATTTCAGAC
>CAVKUX010000112.1:0-2357 GCA_963659595.1 Anaeroplasmataceae bacterium
AAAAATCCGCACCGCGAAGTATCGCCTTTTCGGGGTCGGCTATTTCGTCGAGCCGCTCGCTTCCTACTTTAGCAAGCCACATCTTGAACGGTTCGGCTTTCTTGCTGGGAATCGATTGGACGAGGCGCAGAACGCCTTTTGTGTCGAGGGTATCGGTGTTGTAATACTTGCCGTCGGAAGCCTGCATTTTCAGTCGGTGACAATTTGTCACCAACTCGCTTCCTTCTTCCGAAAGTCTTTGTCGCAACTTGTTCCAATACTTCCTTGCGGTTTGATAGTCATTGTCTGTCAAAACGGACACGATGTCCACAACCGAAAAATACCATTCCTCGTTGTCTGCATCCCACGCCGCGCGGACTTGCTTGCTCTCAAAAAGTTTTACTTTGTTTTCCATACGATTTTTCCTTTTATCGTCAGATTGCTTCTATAATGCCGTTTCTCTTTTGTCTTTAATGACTTTCGGCATAAAACAACCGATTCAAAAAATATCTACGGACTGCCGTTTGTTTTTTATGTTTGCTCGATGGGATTATTCTTCCATATCTTTGTCATCGGTTTCGACATCGTTTAGTTCTTCTTCGAAATGCTCGGCGAGCGCCTCTTCAAACGGCTTTTCGACGTTGTCTTGCGCATCTTCGACTTTCAACTCGCATTCTTTGTCGCATTCGGCGCAGTTGTCGGTGCATTCCTCGTCCTCGACGATTTGCACCGCCTCGTTTTCCGCTCTGCGGATTGCAAGTTCTTCTCGCATTTGTTTCTTCGTCTTTTCGTCAATCTTATAGAAGAACATCAACAGCGAACTTGCGAGCATGCAAAGCCCGGGGAGCAAGAAGTAGATTATCCACGCTTTGTTTTGCATACCGTCGGTGACGTAACCTGCGATTGCCTGCATATTTTCCGCACTGCCCTGCACTCCGACGTGCGAGACTTCTGCATATGTTGACGCAGAATAGCCTATTGCGCCGATAAACAATATGCCAAGCGACACCGAGAGCGCGTTGGAAAGTTTGTTGGACATCGATAGGATTGCAAACTGCGTGCCTTCGGTGCGCTTGCCCGTCTTCCACTCTTGATAGTCCACGATGTCGGCGGTCATAACCATAGGCAAGTAGCCGTTCGGACCGTATGCGAAGCCGAGGAAGAATTGATAAATCCAGATTGCCCAAATGCTTCTTCCAAAGCCGCCGCTCGGACTGAGCGTGTAAATGAGCGTTGAAATAAGCGTAACCGCAAATCCGTAGAAACCTGCGACCATAAAGTACTTCTTTTCGCCGAGTTTCTTGTTTATGACGGGGTTCAAGACGATTGTAACCATTGAGGAAATCGCGCTCGTAATGCCGATTGCCCAACTGCACGCGTCGCCGTAAAGCGTGCCCATACCGATGAAGGAAAGATCGATACCGTCGCGAATGAGTATGCAAGTTGCCTGCACCGCGATGCCGAGACCGATGTTTCTGCCGAAGCCGAGAATGTACGTGCCGAAAACTATGAGCAACATCTTGTTGTTTTTGAGTTCTCTGAACATCTCTTTGAAACTCATACCCGCCGAAGTGTTTGACTTGACGACCTCTTTGCACTTGAAGTACATAAGAAGTTGGAATATGAGTCCAAGCCCTGCCATTATGCCCGCGGTGATGAGATATTCGGTTTTGCCGACCGCGCCGTCCGAGCCTGTGAGTATACACACGAAACTTACGAACACGCCCGGGGCGGCAAGCGCGACGGATTTGAGCGTGTTGCCAAGACCTGCCGCGTTGTTGACTTCTTCACTGCTCTTTGAAATGAGCGACAACATACCTTGCGATGGAATGTCCGCCATCGTCATAGAGATGTTCCAAAGCACCACGACGAAGATTATGTAAATATATCTGCCTGCGTTGGACGAAAACGGAATGTACACAAACGAAATCATCGTCAGAATCGCAAGCGGAAACGCCGAAAACAGAATCCACGGGCGCATTTTGCCCGCCTTGAAATTCGCTCTGTCGATGAGGTTTCCGATGACGAAGTCGGCAACTATGCTTATAAACTTCGCCGCCAGAATAATGCCTGCAACAGCCATCAAATCCGCTTGAAGAATTTTGTTGAAAAATTCCGCTTGATAACTGTTGATAAGGCCGATGCCGAGATTTATGCCCATAAGTCCGAGAGCGTAAATCCACATATTTGCGGTCAAAGCACCTGCCTTTTTCTCTTTTTTGTTCATCAAATCTGCCATAATTTTCCCTTTGCGCAAACGCGCGAATATTGATGTATATTAATTATATATTAAAATGGTATTAATATCAATACCGAATCTTGCATTTGTACGATATTTTCAAAGTAAAAAAAAAAAAAAAAAGTCATTTAATAATGAC
>CAVKUX010000112.1:2367-5474 GCA_963659595.1 Anaeroplasmataceae bacterium
CTTTCCACGCCTCGATAAGTTTTTCGAGAGAAAACTGTGAGTTCGCAGGACTTGTGGACGGCAAAAGCGTCGTTATGCTTTCGTATTCGGGATAAGCGGACAAAAGATAATGTAAGGACGCTTTTCCGTTGCAATAGATATGCGAAATCTCGCTTTTTGCAATCAGCGACGGTATGTCGGCGGGCACTACGTTTGAAATTGCGCTGTCCTTGCTCGCCTCGATGTCGCACTCTTCCACGCTGTCGTAAAGCGCGATTCCGTTTGCAAGCAAAAACGAGGTGCGCTCGTCAATGGTCGCCGAGTACAAATCGACGCCGAAAATCGCCGAAAGCACCTTCCAAAAACGGTTTTTCGGGTGCATATAATAAAAATTGTTTTCCACCGATTTGATTGACGGAACGCTGCCGAGAATAAGAATCCTCGACTTCGAGTCCGCAACGGCGGGAAACGGGTGTTTTATATGGCGCATATTCATTTGACGATTTTATAATTTTATCGCTTCAAAAACTTCAAAGCCGATAACTTCAAAGGCGCAAATCGTTGCCTTGCATTTGGATTATCATCGAGTATTGCTTGTGGCTCAATCTCGAATAAATGCGCTCGCCGTAACGATTCAATATGTTTTCGCCGCTCAAATTCGTGGTGATTACGGTGGCAAGTCCTTTGGATTGTCTTTCTTCCAACGTAAGAAGCAAATATTCGACGGTTACGTTTTTGAGCATAGGCTCTGTGCCGAGGTCGTCGATGACGAGCAAATCGCAAGAGAGCGTATCGCTTAAAAGCGCGTTGCGTTCGGATATGGGCGAAGTGTGGACTTTGAGCATAAGCGAGCAAAACTCGTATGCGCTCAAAAACTGCACGGAATAACCCTTTTCGACGATTGCGTGCGCCATTGCGCTTGCAAGGCAGGTTTTGCCCGTGCCTACGCCGCCCGAAAACACCAACGTTTTGCACTTTGACGTCGGGAATTTTGCAACGTACTTTTTCATCGAATCGTAAAGCGCGCTCGTTGCTTTTCTTTGCGTCTCGTCGCGTATCTTTTTAAGGTCGCAATCCTCGAACGAGAACTTTGCTCTTTCGTCGATTTGGCACTCTTTTTTGAGGTTTTCGACGTACAAATCCCATACGCACGAACACACTTTGCCGCCAACGTATCCCGTGTCGCCGCAAAGCGGACAAGAGGGTTTGTTCTCGAAATCATTTTCGGAAAAACCGTATTTTTCGAGGGTTTTTCTGTATTTTTCGTGCGCTTTTTCCGCCGTTTTCGACTTATCGTCGCCGCTCGCCATAGCGGCAAATTCTGCGTCGATGTACGCTTTGTTCGCCTTCGCTATTTCATCGATAGCAAACGCTTTTTGCGCAAGCGCACGCGCGGCGGCTCGTTGCGCCTCTATCTGTTTTTGACGCTCTGAAAGCGTTTTTTGCATAACTCTTTGTTTCATATCACCACTCGATGTCCTTCAAACTGTCTATACTCGTTATCACGCTTTTGAGTTCCTCTTGCGAGTAGGCGCGCTCGTCGAACGTCTTTTCTCTCGTCTTTTGACCGCTTTGCAACGGCGTGAATTTCTTTGCCTGCTCAACCGTCGTTATGCCGTTTGCCTTGTAGGTCGAGAGCAACTGATTGACGAACGGGGTCGGATAAGTTTTGCCTTCCGCTTGCTTTGCCGCATACATAATGACGTCGTCCGAGAATCCCCACGTGACGTTCCAAGTGCGGTAGTATTCCCTATCCTGCGTCGTAACCGCGCGCGTTCTGCCACTCGCCTCGATGATTTGCTTGATTTTGCCGTCGAGTTCGATTTGCGAAAGCATATATTCGTCGATACTCTTTGCGGTGAGAAGTCCTTGCTTGTAGAATTTTTCGACGATGTTGTTCATACCGTCGAGGGTGCGCACGTTGGATATAAAGCAATGGTGCGCGATTTTGGTGAGGGCTTCGAGGTCGAATCCCTTTGCAGTCCACACCGCAATGTACACCTCGATTTCGTGCTCGAACGACTCGTAATAAATGCCGAGATTCTTGTTGACGGCAACGGCGATGTCTTTGAGATACTCGCGGTGCGTCTGATAGTCGTTCATTTCCTCAGCCGTGAATATGGACATACGATAAAATTCGTCAAGTTTCGCGTCGAGTTTCTTGAAACTTTTTGCGCCTTTGAGCGTCTTTGCCGCCGCAAGCACTGCGTCGAGTTCGTATCCCCAACTGCGAGTCCATTTGAGAAGCATTTGCTTTTCTTCGAGTTCCGCCCCGCCCTTTCTGCCGAGTGCGACGAGCACTTTTTGCATTTGCTCGGATTGTTGGTCGTATTCGGAAAGTTTGTTTTCAACGTCTTGCGCCGTGCGAACGCCGTCCGCCGCCCAGTTGCGCGCAACCGTGAGTATGTAGGGATACCTCACGCTCATACCCTTCAAATTGATGCAGTACTGCACAATCATAAGCATTGCGTCCTGCTCGATTTTGCTCTCTTCAAGGAACATATAGTACTCGTTGTACTCGTTGGGCGTGAGCATACGTTCGGGAAAAAGTTGTTGAAGGTGCACATTGAAATCGTTCCACTTTTCGCTCTTGTATTTCTTGGGCGTTTGCATAGAGTGTTTGAGACTCAGATACTGCACTTCGAGCGGCTGCTTGCTCACGATTTGCACAAGCCCCATGTCCTCGAAATAGGAATACGCGGACACAATTTCCGCTTCCGTCATATCCAAACGCGCGCAAAGTTCTTGTACGCTGTTTTCCTTTTGCGGCGTCATACAAAGATACAAACCGTAAAGATAAACCTTGATTTGCTTTTCGTCGCAATAGGGCAAATGTTCGTTGATAAACAGATTATCCACGAGCGTAAACGTTTCCATCAAAAAGTCACTCTGAAATTTTGCAAAACCCACGATACCGACTCCTTTTATACGGAGTATAATCATAGCACAAAAAAAAACTATCGCCAATGCAAAATTTCAAATGATTTTCAAAAGACAATATGTTGTGCTTAAATGAAAATTCGGTGACAAATAAGGTTTGTGTGCTAATTAATAATTAATAATGAATAATTATTTTGCGCCGAATGCAAAACACTTGTCACCCATCTTTTCAAGATGGCTTGACAAAT
>CAVKUX010000113.1:0-5384 GCA_963659595.1 Anaeroplasmataceae bacterium
GTATGGCAAACAGACGGTATTTTGTAACGTTCAAGTGGGGAACGAAGTATCAAAACAAGTATAAAAGAATGGTCGGGAACGACAAAGACGAGGTATACGGCAAGGCTTGTGGGCAATACGGATTTATAAACGTGTCGGGCGTATACGTCGAGAACGATGAAAATCTTGCTTGGTGGAAAGCAAAAGGATTTACGGAACTTGTATGAAAGGCACGGCAAAAAAGTTGGGATTCGTGTTGCTCGGCGTGGTCGTGATAATAATCGTCGGATATTTTGTGTGGACGGGATTTAAGGTATGAAGAAGGTCATAGGAAAGGTAGATTACAGGCATTTTATTTGTGTGGCAATAACGTTGCTGTTTGTGTTGTTGGCGATATTCGTTTTTCCGTCCGCGCTCGGAAGAGTTGTCGAAAGCGTTCGGGATTTCGGTTTGTCCACTGCGTTTTACTTTTGTAAAATGTTCGGCATTGAAACGGACATTACGGCAACCGTCAACGATTTGCCCAAAATGCCGTTTTTCAATCTTCCTAATATGCCTTCTTCCCCCGTTCCGTCGCTCCCTGAAACCTTCGACGAATTCAAAGTCAAATGGCACGAGTATTGGGATATGACTATCACGGCGGAAAATGCCGTCGGATATATAGACTTCCTGGGAAAACTGCTTTTGATTTTTGCAAACGTCACGCTGTATGTCATTCCTTTTATTCTTGTCTGTTACTTGCTTATGAAACAAGTTTTAGACAAGGAAAACAATGACTACAACATAGATTCCAAAGCGTTGAAAGTCGCAAAACGGATAACTGTAAAAACATATATCCCGTTGAAACAATGGCTGTCGGATTTCATAGCGTTTGTTAAGGACAACAAGGCGTATTACATATTATGGGCGGTGATTTGGGTGTATAACTTCAATTTCTTCGCTATCGCAATAGAATTTTTCGCGTTCTATCTGTATTTCGCAGTGTCGTGGGATGTGGCGCACATCTATCGGCAGGTATACAAACTGTTTATAGACTTGTGGACTCCGCTCAATTTCATTCCCTGGTATGTTTGGTGTGTGGTTGCCCTCATTGTCTTTGACAAAATCCGTAAGAAGATAGGCTTTGCCGTTCTCAATCACAACGAGATGAAAAACCGCGGATTCATAAACGAACGCCCCATTGTCTTTATGGCTTGCGGAACTATGGGCAAGAAGAAAACGACGTTTATAACGGACGTGGCATTGTCGCAAGAAGTTATGTTTCGGGATAAAGCGTTTGAGAAGATTCTCGAAAACGACTTAAAATTCCCGAACTTTCCGTGGATAAACCTTGAAAACGCGCTCAAAAAGGCAATGGATAATCATTCTGTGTACAATCTCGCAACGTGCAAAAGGTTTGCTGTTAGCAAGCGCAAAAAGTGGGAGCGCAAAATGCACCGTCGCAACATTTTTATGTACGACTTCGAGCGATACGGCTTGTTTTACGACGATAAACTCAAAGTGACGTATATTTGGGAAACAATAGAAACGTATGTGCAGTTGTATTTTATATATGTCACGCAGTCTTCGTTGCTCATCTCGAACTACTCCGTGCGTGTAGACAGCGTGCTTGCAGACTTGGGAAACTTTCCGCTCTGGCACGCAGACTTCTTCCAAACGGACAGCAGGCTTATGGACAGTTATTCACGGCACGCTCATATCCTCGATTTTGACAGTCTTCGACTGGGGCGCAAGATTGTGGAAAACAATGCGAATTCAAACAATTTTGAGTTTGGCGTGGTCTTGGTGACGGAAATCGGCAAGGAACGCGGAAACAATCTTGAAAACATCGAGAAGAAAAAGAGTGACGAGGGCGCAAATCAAAAGAACGACTATTTTGACGATTGGCTCAAAATGGTGCGACATAGCGCGACGGTGGACAATTTTCCGTTCGTGCGAGTGATAACGGATGAGCAACGTCCAACTTCTTGGGGCGCAAACGCGCGCGATTTGACGGATATCGTCTATATCGTGGAAAGCGGAGACGAGAGACTGGCTATGCCGTTTTTCGCGCTGGAAGAACTGTTGTATTACTGGGTTTTCGGCAAGTTTGAAAAACTTTACGAAAACTATCGGTATCAGCGCGGTGACAACACTCTCACAATGCATATGCTCAAAGGCTTGGTTACAAAAATTCACAATAGGTATAAGCGCATACACAATCAGTTTGGGTATTGCAGATTGGCGTTGCAGGTGGAAAGCGGAACAATGGACGGACAGCGCAAGGATTGTAAATACTATCTTTCCACAAAGAAGATATATTCAAAGCGATTCTCTACGGACTGTTTCAGCGACTTTTTCGTGAAAAAGGCGTTGCGCTCGCCTATCGGGATAAACGATTTGGACGAATACGAAACGGAAAAGGCGACGTTTGCAGAACTCGCACAACAAAACAGTTACTTCATTGCGAAACTTGTGACCGGATTTACTATTGATGAACGATAGCATCGCCAACGGCGATTTAGCGAAGCGTAGCATAGATTGTCGTGCGGTTTTGTCGGGGCGTGTGTACTAATAAAAGTTGCGCGCGACGAAAGGCTTATGCTCTTTTGTAGCATAAACAAACGAAAACTATATGCGCCCTGCGGGATAGGGGCTTTTAGGGGCAATTGACATAAAATGACTTGTGTGTTATACTCCCGATTGGGAGTGTTAATCGTCAAAGAGTTTTAGTATCACTAAAACGATTTGCAATGATACGAGAATTATTTGTAGTGTTGTGTGTATCATAGCGATTAACCTCCTTTTCTTTACCTTTTTTTACACACAATCGTTTTATGTCAATCGTAGGGGCGCAAACAAAAAAACATATAAAGGAGTAACCAACAATGATTGACATTTCAACCGGGATAACGATTCCCTTTTTCGAGGACAAAACAGACGAAAGACTTTACAAGATCTACAACGACGGCGGTCATTATATTGCCGTTCCGCGCTTAAAGCGAGATAAGAAAGGCGTTTCGGCAGGGCGAGAACTCACCGCAACGGATATCGCTTTTGACAGCCTTTATTCTCACGCTGTCCGAAACGGACTTGAAAAGCGCGCGCTCGCGGATTACGTGCAAAATGAGATGACGGCGTTGTTCCCCTACATAATGGATATGGGCGGTTTTGTCTCGGAAAAGATTGTCCGCAAATACAAGAATATGTGCAACCGCAAAAAGCGGTTTCGTCGCAAAGCATACTTGAACAGGTGGAATTTTTGGGTAACGATAACCTACGATGACAGAAAACATAACGAAGAAAGTTTCCGCAAGAAGTTGCGCCGTTGCCTGTCCAACCTGCACACACGCCGTGGCTGGAAGTACATGGGCGTGTTTGAACACGCTCCGGAAACACACAGACTGCATTTTCACGCAATTATGTACATCCCGGACGGCGAAATGATAGGAAGTATTGCGGAACTCAAAGATTACAGTACGGCGCAAGGGCAAATGCAGATAACGCATAGCAATACGTTTTTTGCCGATTCGTTCGGAAGAAACGATTTTGAAGAACTGAACGAGAAAGAGTTGAGGTATGGCGGAACTATCAACTATTTGCTCAAATACATAAGCAAGACAGGCGAAAGGATTGTGTACAGTCGCGGAATACCTACGGAAATTTGCAGGAAGGTCAAGGATAAGGATATAGCAACGTCAATGTTGGATTATGTAACGAAATATTTGCTTTTTGACGACGTTATCGACTATGAGCGTGATATAGCGCGGTATAAGACGAAGCAGATGACGTTCATTGACATTATCTGCAATCCGCCGAAGGTAGCATAGCGGACAGGGAACAAGGTATAAGCAAGGGTTTTGCGCCGTGTATTTTGAGATACGGCGTTTTCGGCGTTCTCGGACAGACATAAAAACAAGAGAAAAACGTATCGGAATACTCCGCAAAACAAATAAAAGGCGTGATCCGCAAGCGGATTAGCGCGGAAACGCCTTTTGTTTGCGTCCGAACGTGTCTGTCGGTCGGTCAAATACGCGACACCTTGCTACCACGCGCAGCGCGCGTGGCTCGTATTATAGCAAGGTGTCGCGTATTACTCTCAACATTCAAAAAGCATAGTCAACAGTAGGATTGGAAGGCAAAGGAAGGTGACGGAAATGAAACGGAAAGGAACAAAGAATTTAACATTTACACAGCGTATTCAGTTGGAAACGCTTTTGAACGAAGGCTTGCATAAAAGAGTTATCGCCGAACGTCTCGGCGTGTGCCTTGCAACGATTTACAACGAAATTAAACGCGGATATTATCAACGCAAAAAAGTAAAATATACAAATTGGTTTGGCGATAAAACGTACAAATACATAGATTCATACAGCGCACATATAGCGGAAGAACGGTATAGGCTAAATCAGACGTCTCACGGTGCGCCTATAAAACTGGGCAAAGACTATGAATTTGTAAGTTACATTGAAAAACGTGTCCTGCAAGACAAGTTATCCCCTTGCGCAGTGCTGGGCGAAATCAAGAGATTGAAACTTTTTGAAACGGACATAAGCAAAACGACGTTGTATCGTTATATTGAGCGAGGCTTCTTTTTGCGCCTCAAAATGAGCGATTTACCGTGTTACAGGAAAAAGAAAAGGTATCGTAAGACGGTTATAAAACGTGCTCCGCGCGGTACAAGCATTGAGAAACGTCCGCTTGAAATCCTTGCGCGCGATACGTTCGGCAATTGGGAAATGGATTGCATAGTGGGAGTAAAGTATTCTCGCGACGTGATATTGGCTCTCTCGGAACGCTTAACACGGTATGAAATCATAATAAAACTGCCAAACCGCAAGCCCTGCACGGTTGTGCAAGCCCTGGATTCTCTCGAACGCAGATTCGGGCGTGATTTTAGCAGGATATTCAAGAGCATAACGGTGGATAACGGCGTTGAATTCTCGGATTTTAACGGTTTGGAAAGGTCTATATACGGCGGAAAGCGTACAAGCGTGTATTACTGCCATCCGTACACGTCGTGTGAACGAGGCACAAACGAAAGACTTAATCGCGAGGTTCGCAGGCACTTGCCCAAAGGCACAAACTTTGCGACGTATACCGACGAGCAGATACAATTCGTTGAAGATTGGGTGAACGCATATCCGCGCGAGATATTCGGCTTTGCGACATCGGCAGAAAAGTTTGCCGAACAATTGGCTCAACTTTAATTTTTGAAAGTGTATTTTCAAAAAATGGCAAGCCGTCTTACGGACGGTTATTTTTGCGTACATTGATTTGCGTGTTTTTCTCTTCGAGGTCAAATTATACCGCCTATTCCGTCAATCGCGATTGACGGAATAGGCGTTTTGGCTTGCATTTTACCACGTTTTCCGTCCTTTTTGAAATTCATCGTAAATTTTTCTATAAAATAACTTGACTTTTCA
>CAVKUX010000114.1:0-5281 GCA_963659595.1 Anaeroplasmataceae bacterium
ACCCACCACCAGCAAGCATAGAATAGTTTGTTGCATTTTTCAACGCGCTTATTACCTCTGTTAAAGAAGGTTTAACACTTTGTTCTACACCACAAATAACTTGATGACCATTAAACCATTTTTCATCTTTTCTTACATTTGCCCATTCAGATTCTGTATCGTCATAATTAATAATTACCGACTTTGGGCACCCGACAAATGTTCCATACGGAATGTTGATTACAGCCCTGCTTATATTAATTGTTGTTACGTTGTTGCAACCTTCAAATATATATGCATAATTGCCATCACAGATTGTCGTATCGTAAAAATATCCCACATTCGTACAATAGACAGCATTCCAATTAATCGTGGCCAAACTCTCACAGCCGAAAAAGGCATTCTTTCCGATACTCTCAACTCCGCCACCGATAGTAACGCTTATAAGTCCAGTACAATTTTTAAATGCATAGTCGCCTATGTTTGTTACGGTATTTTTCATTATGATTTCCGTAAGTCCGGTGCAATCGGAAAAAGCGTTTTCCCCGATACTGTACACGCTACTCGGAATTGTCACTGACCCTTTAATTCCTCTTGGGACATATGCAATTTCTGTTTTTGCTTTGTTATAAATTATTCCACCCTCACATGCATATGCGACATTGTTTTCTGAAACATCAATGTTTGCAAGCCCTGTACAACCGCTGAATGCTTCGTAACCTATACTCGTCACTCCACTACCGATTGTAACACTTGTAAGCCCGCTACAATTCTTGAATGCACAATTGCCAATGATTTCAACATTATCAGGGATCACTATACTTGTAAGTTCGGTGCAACCAGAAAATACACTCCTGCCGATACTCGTCACGCTGTCGGGAATTACAATACTTGTCAATCCTCTGCAATTGCTGAATGCTTCGTAACCTATACTCGTCACTCCACTACCGATTGTAACACTTGTAAGCCCGCTACAATTCTTGAATGCACAATTGCCAATGATTTCAACATTATCAGGGATCACTATACTTGTAAGTTCGGTGCAACCAGAAAATACACTCCTGCCGATACTCGTCACGCTGTCGGGAATTACAATACTTGTCAATCCTCTGCAATTGCTGAATGCTTCGTAACCTATACTCGTCACTCCACTACCGATTGTAACACTTGTAAGCCCGCTACAATTCTTGAATGCACAATTGCCAATGATTTCAACATTATCAGGGATCACTATACTTGTAAGTTCGGTGCAACCAGAAAATACACTCCTGCCGATACTCGTCACGCTGTCGGGAATTACAATACTTGTCAATCCTCTGCAATTGCTGAAAACGCCATCTTCGATGCTCGTCAAACTATTTGGGATTACGACGCTGGTAATCTCGTCATAATTCATAAAGGCGTATTGATTAATTGTAGTGATTCCGCTTGGCAAAACAATGTCCGTTTCTGTTCCATGATATGCAACAAGGCTCTTCGTTCCCTCGTCTGTATATACCTCGTATCCGTTATTATCAATTGTAAGTTTGCTTCCGCCTTCTTCCGTATAGACGTTCAATACATACACAAAGCCGTTGCTTTCCCAACTGTTCGCTTCTATGTCGAGTGTTGATTTGTTGTAAACTTCAACAAGCCGCCAACAATCAGCAAAAGCACTCCATCCAATGCTTGTCACACTGTTTCCAATCGTAACACTCGTTAAGCCACTGCAACCCGAGAAGGCATATTTGCCGATGCTCGTTACACTGTCCGAGATTGTTATAGTCGTCAAGCTTTTGCATGTAGAAAAGGCATGGTCGCCAATGTTCGTCACACTGTCCGGAATTGTTATGCTCGTCAAGCTTCTACATGCAGAAAAGGCAGAATCTCCGATATTTGTAACGCTATCGGGAATTGTGACGCTCGTTAAACCCTCACAATTGGAAAATACACTCCTGCCGATACTCGTTACACTGTTCGAAACAGTAATACTTTTTAGCTCGGTGCAACTATTAAAGGCACAATCAATAGGCACAGGGATTTTTCTTTCTTTTTAGATAGTGGCGCGGCTTTCATTGTCACGCCACTTCTATAATTTTGGTTTTGTCTGTTTTTACAGGCTCATTGTCGGCATTCGGAACGCTTACCGTTCCAACGCAGTTATAGACTATCTTCACTCTCTGCGTTTTTACACCGTCAATTTTTTCGGCTTCATAAACAATTATTTTCTCCACAAACGTTCTTATGATTTCGGCGTTCAGTTCCGTGATGTCGGAATACTTGTTTACCAACTTCATAAACCGATCCACGCTTTCACCCTCTTCCCGAACGGCAGATATTTCATCTTTCAGCCTTTGAGCGGTTTGCTGTAATCCGTTCTGTTCCGCTTCATACGTTGCCGTCATTTTTGCAAATCGCTCGTCGCTTATTTTACCCGAAACGTTATCTTCGTAAAGTTTCTGAATAATTCCGTCTATTTCGGCAATGCGCCTGACTGCTTTGTCGAGCGACGCTTTGTTTTCGGCTCGTAGTTTTTCGGTTTCTCTTAAAGAACGCTTCTTTGCCAAGTCCAAAAACTCGCTTTCGTGTTCTCTTGCAAATGCCGTTACTTGACGCAAATCCCGTAAAAGAATTTTCTCAATGTCCGCAAGTCTTATGAAGTGTGACGTGCAGAAATACTTGCGCTTCTTTCGATAAACCGAACACACAAAATAATCTTTTTGGTGCGGATCGCGTTGTCTGCGTAAATACAGCCTATGTCCGCAATCTCCGCAAAACAACATTCCCGACAATGCGTTCGGTTCGCCAAGACTGTCAAGGCGGCGTTTTCCTTCTCGGATTTTCTGCACCGCCCAAAACGTTTCTTCGTCGATGATCGGCTCTTGCGTATCCTTGAAAACTTGCCATTCATCGGAAGGTAGCAAGATAACTTTTTTCGACTTAAACGATTTTTTCTTCGTCTTGAAATTTACCGTCCACCCAAGATATTCCCAATAACCGAGTATTGCTCCAACCGTTTGGTCTGCCCACGCTTCGGGCATTTCGTTCGCTCTTATCGTAACCTTTCTGCCCATTTTCTTAGCGTGTATTTTCGGCGTATCGACACCTTCGTCCGTCAATATCCGTGAGATTTGCGTCGGACCGAAGCCCTGCATACAAAGTCCGAATATTCTTCTTACAACCGTTGCCGCTTCTTCGTCAATAAGCCACTTGTTCTTATCGTTCGGATCTTTTATATATCCGTAAGGCGGTAACGGATTTGTGTGTTTGCCGGAATTGCCTTTTGCCTTGATTGCCGACTTCATCTTCTTGCTGATGTCTTTCGCGTACCATTCGTTCATTATGTTTCTGAACGGCGTGAAGTCGTTATCCGTCTGCACTTCGCTGTCCACGTTGTCGTTGACCGCGATAAACTGCACGTCGTATTCGGGGAAAATAACTTCCGTATAGTAGCCGACTTCGAGATAGTTTCTGCCGAAACGGGACATATCCTTGACGATAACTCGTTTAATAAGCCCTGCTTCGACTCTTTCCATCATCCGCTTAAAATCAGGTCGATTAAAGTTTGTTCCCGAATACCCGTCGTCCACATAAACCTGAACGTTTGCATAGCCTTTGCTTTTTGCATATTGCAAGAGTAATTCTCTTTGATTTTTTATACTGTTCGATTCGCCTGCCAACTCGTCATCTCTACTCAAACGAGTATACAGTGCGGTTTCATCACCTTCTGCAATTAGATTTTTGTTGATTGCTGACTGATTTCTCATTTAATACTCCTTTTGAAAAATCAGCCTTCAAATGTAGCCTTTTGATTATTTAATCGGCGGCGTTCTTCATTTACCAAACCGTCTATTCCCGCTTCTATCAATTTCTTGATTTTCTGCTCTGCGGTTTCGTGCGCCGCTTCCGATTCTTCCGTTTCCACAATAAAAATCGTATTGTCTATTTTCACCGTGTAACTTCTTTTCTTATTATTTTCTACGCTTATCGTTGTTTCCTCCTTGCGATGAAGCGTAAAAAATATTAAGTTGTCGTATCGGCATAACCACGATTACGCTCCATCAATTATTCATTGATTCGTTATCCGTGATTATGCCTTTACAGCTAATCGGTTATTTTTGTTTAATCTCTTTGTAGTTTTCCAAAAGCGTACCGTATCCTATGCGGATTAAGTCAACTTTCGGAATCCCGTGCTTTTTAAGAAATGTGACGATTTCATCATACTCGTCACTCGGAAGTCTTGTATTAAACTGTTTCGTCGCCTGCTCGCGTTCTTCCTTGTGAACAACCTCGTATTTTTGTCTTGCTCGTTGTTTTGGTGTCAATCGTTGTATCATCGTCCTACCTCGCTTGTGCGGCATACCCGCAATCGTATATTTTTATACCTATTTTATCCAATGCCTTTTTGACTTCCAATAAAGTAAAAACACTTCTTGAAATCCTTGAAAAATCTCTTACAAGTATTATATCATACTTTCCGAGTTTTGCATCCGACAACATTTTGCGATAAGCGGGACGATTTTCATTCAATCCACTATATTTTTCATCTTTATAAATTTCCGTTACAGTCAAACCGTTTTGTTCCGCAAAAGATTTCAAACGTTCGACTGTTGCTGTTACATCTCCGGTACAACAGCGATCATATATCGCAACTCTTTCCATCAACGCTCACCCCTGCGAAGTGATTGCACAAATCAACGCGCCCACAATATTCATTATAAAATGTCCTAAAATGAGTGTGCCCGCAATCGTAAATCTTCCGATAGTGCCTATAACCTTTCCTGTAACTTTTAACGCTTTCATACTCTGCCTCCTTATTTGACATAAACGACTTCGTTTAAGATTTCTTCCTCTATAAGTCGTTGCATTTCCGTTTCCCTTTTCAGATTTTCCATAAAGTCCGCCGACTTTTTGAAACGATCTTCTTTCGAGAACTTTGCATACATCGTTTCGTACAGTTCGTCAGCGGCTTTATCTACGCCGTGCAGGTATTCGGGAAGATTTGTAATCGTCCAATCGAGTCCTTTATCCTCCAAATACTGTTTAGCAAGAGTGCCGTATTTCCCGTAAACGTGCTTTACAGGCTTTACCACCCTCTGATAAACCTTAATCTCTTTTACCGTCAACCCTTCGTTTGACTCAGCCTTTTTGATTACCGCTTCTACGTTCATAAAAGCACCTCCTTTGGTTTCTTCGTCTTTATTATATCGTGATAGCACGATAAAGTCAAGCTGTTTTGCCTACTTTTCATAAATTATTTTCAAAACCTGTCTGTAAAACCGATTTTGCACCAAAACTATTGATATTTAGATATTTTTAGTGC
>CAVKUX010000115.1:0-5278 GCA_963659595.1 Anaeroplasmataceae bacterium
CTCATACACCTTGCGGCGGTGGACAGCCCGAATGCGACGGTAAGGATGTTGTCAAACAGCCTTTTCGATCCCGGTATTTTCACAATCATAATGAATATACCTCTTCTTGTTTTGGCATTCAAATTCCTCGACAGACGATTTGCGGTATGCACCACCATATGCATGCTCATTTTTTCGGGTCTTATGTACATGCTCTCGGCGGTAGGCTGCCCTCAATTCATTGCAAACGGCGACTACGGACTTATGCTCATTGCGGCGATCGCGGGCGGCGCTTGCGCAGGCGTATCGATGGGCTTTATGCTCCGTCAGGATTTGAGCATCGGCGGCACGGACATCATCGGCAAAATCATCTACAATCATAACCCTGCCGCGCACGCTCAGTGGTGGATAACCGCTTGCGACTGCGTTGTCGCGCTCATTTCGGGCTTTTTGGGCATATCCAAAATCAACGGTTCGATGGACGCAACGACGATACTTACGAGTTTGCTCTCCCCCGTTTTATTCTCGTTCATAGCGCTGTTCACGCAATCCAAAGTTTGCGATATGGTGGAATCGGGCTTGCTCTCGTCGTTGGTGTTTACAATCATAACGGACAAGTCGGACGCAATCGCGCACGAACTTTCCATACAACTCCACAGAGGCGTCACCGTGTCTAAATCCGTCGGCTACTACACGGGCAAGGAACACAACGTGATAATTTGCGTGACCTCCAAAAAGCAAATCAACCGCGTCAAAGACATCGTCAAAGCGTGCGATCCGCAAGCGTTTATGTACATCACGCAAGCGGGCGAAGTGTCGGGCAAGGGCTTCACGGGCGGCAGACTTTTGAAGAAAGGCGAAGTGGAAAATATAGATATGTCGGACATCATCCCCTCCGAACATATCAACGACAACGCCGCGCAAACCGACGAAACGCAAGCATAAAATTCGTAGGGTGCTGCGTTTTCGGCTAAAAAATTTTCGGTATATAAACCCAAAAGCCAACGTGCCGTCAAATCACAATCCTCAAACAATAAAAAAGCAGTCGGGCGACCGACTGTTTTTTATTGTTCATATTCGCTTTTTCGTTCATCGATTTTGCAAAAATGCTCGCAATCTCAAAAATCGGCGATTTGTCGCGGATTGTCGACAATTGTCGTTGCGCCCGCTTCGACAAGGCGCGCTGTGCCTCTAAATCCCCAACTTACGCAAATGCACGGCAAATCCGCATTCGATGCGGTTTGCACGTCCACTTCGCTGTCGCCGATATACACGCACTTGCTTCTGTCGACGCTCAAAGTTTCGATGACCTTATTCACCGAATCGGGATAGGGTTTTGCCCTCACGTCGTCGCGCTGTCCCACGACCGCGTCGAAAAGTCCGTCGAAATAGTCCTTTGCCAACTCTTGCACCGCACTGTCCATTTTGTTTGACACGACTGCGCACTTTTTGCCGTTTGCTTTGAGCGCTTTGATCAACTCGATTATGCCGTCGTAAGGCTTCGTATGGTCGGCGCAATGGTAAAAATAATGCTGTTTGAACACGTCGAGCACGGCGAGTGTGGTCTTTTTGTCCGTACCGCAAGGCACGCTTTGTTCGATAAGCCTCTTTACGCCGTTGCCCGTTCTGTCCGCCACTTCGCTTTCGGAAAGACCGGGAAAATCAAACACGCCGAGCGCATAGTTTACGCTTATGGCAAGGTCTTGCAGCGTATCGAGGATCGTTCCGTCAAGGTCGAATATGTATAAGTCGTATTTCATTTTCAAACAGTTTGCGCCTATGTCTTTGCAAATTTCGCTCGGATGCGGCTTCGAGATCCCACCTTATTTTATTTACCTTATCTTTTTTGAAAGAGGTTTTCTTTCATCATATATTGATTCATTTCTTCGAGGTTTTCGCCGTCAAACTTTCGCGAGCGTTGAACTCTTGCGGGAATACCGGTCACGAGCGTGAAATCGTCGACGCTCTTTGTGACGATTGCGCCGGTGCCGACAACCGCGCCCGTGCCGAGTTTCACCCCGGGAAGAATGGTTGCGTTTGTGTAAATCTTTGCGTATGCGCCGATTTCCACTCCGTTATACTCTCGCTGCATATGGTCGTGTTCGCTGTGCGAGTGGGTGAAAATCTTGACGTACTCGGTGAGCATAGCAAAGTCGCCCATTTTTACGCCGCCCTTCGTGTCGATATAGCAACCTGCGTTCCAACTCACGTTGTCGCCCACTTCGAGCCGATGACCGTAATTGAATCTGCAGCCCTCGTTTGCAACGAATCCGTCGCCGCACTTTTTGAAAAGTTTTTTTGCGACGATTTGTCTGAACGGAACGGCAAAATTGCAGTTTACGCCAAGCGGCACCCTGTCCACGCTATCCCACAAAATATGCAGATTGCGTTGCGCTTCGGTGTACGGGTCGATGTCGCCCATAGGCATATAATCGCCCCAAAGTCTGAACGATTTTATATCGTCCTCGCTGTAATCGTCGATGCCGATAAGTTTCATTGCGCGCACGGCGTTTTTGGAATCCATACCGTCGGCAGCGAGTTGCTCGAATTGTTTCAATCTTTCGTCAATCGTCATATCTTTGCCTTTATGTTTGCAAAACGAGCATATAAACATCGTTTTGTGTAATTTTCAATATTATTTTCGTTTATTCGACGTCGAATTTGTATTCCGTCACCGCGCTGTAAGTCTTGCCCTTTTCGAGTTTTATGCTTTCAAAGGACGGCACGTTGCACGCATTAGGATAGCCTTGCGTTTCCATACAGAAAGCGGATTGATAGCCGTAAACGCGCTTGCCTTGCAAACCCTCAAGGAAGTTGCCCGTGTAGAATTGCATGCAGGGTCTGTCGGTAAAAACGCTCATCTTTATGCCGCTCTTTTCGCCCTTTGCGGTTGCGACCTTTCTAAATCCCTCGCCGTTAAGAACATAGTTGAAGTCGTACCCTCTTGCGATTTTCAGCATATGTTCGTCCGCTTCGATATCCTTGCCGATTGTCTTTGGCGTTTTGAAATCGAACGCCGTGCCGACGATATTTTTCTTTTCGCCGTGGGGTATGAGTTCGTCGTCAACGGTCGTGAGATAGTCCGAATCGATAAACACTTTGTGACCGAGCACGGTTTTGAAATCGCCGTCAAGGTTGAAATAGGCGTGATTTGTGAGCGAGCAAAGCGTGTCGCCGTCCGCGCTCGCCTCGTACTTTATGCAAAGCGCGTCATCGTCAAAAAGCGAGTACGTCACCGACACGGACAAGTTTGCGGGATATCCCTCTTCGCCGTCTAAGGATGTTCTCGACATCTTCACGCCAACGCCGTCGATAATCTCGGCGTTCCACATCCTCGAATCGAATCCGACCTTGCCGCCGTGCAAGTGGTTGTTTCCGTCGTTTTTGTAGAGGTCGTATTCCTTGCCGTCAAGATTGAATTTTGCGCCGTCGATACGGTTGCACACTCTGCCTATGACGGCGTTGAAATAGGGATTGTCGCCCAAAAATCCGTCGGGCGTATCGAAGCCAGCAACTACGTCTGTGAGGTTGCCGTTTTTGTCCTTTACGCACAAATTCGCAATGCGCGCGCCGTAGGTGACAACGACTGCGTATGCGCCGTTTGCGTTTTCGATTTTGTAACTTTCAATACCCTTTTTGCTCTTTGCAAGATAAGTTATTTTCATATATCCACCTAAAATTGTTTCCTGTTCTTATTCCAAAATCCGACGATTGCCAAAAGCCGATTTTCGACAATGCAAATAGAATTTGCGCTTACCTCTCGATTATACCACGCCGCGCATACGATTTGCGACATATCAAAATCTTTTCGTTAAAGATTCAAAGATTTTTCGGTGTTCATCAAAAAGTCTTGCAGCGACAACATCAATATTCCCTGTTCGTTATAGCCGCTCAAAATGGGTCGATTCACAATTATTATCTTTCTGAATGCGTCATTTATTGACAGCAATGACGCTTGCTCCTGCGCCATTTTTTCATCGGAAGGAATATTGTACGCCGATTGAATATAGTATCTGCGATTTCCGAGATTCGCGACAAAATCGACTTCGAGGTTTTTCCTCACCGAAACGCCGTTTTCCTTTTTGACGTTTTCCACAACGCCGACGTCAACCGAATATCCGCGCAAGCGCAGTTCGTTGTAAACCGCGTTTTCCATAATATGCGTATATTCTTGTTGGCGGAAGGAAAGTCTTGCGTTTCTAAGCCCCAAATCCACAAAATAATATTTTGCCGGGGTATTGATATATTTTTTCCCTTTTATGTCATACCGCACTGCCTTTTCCACCAAAAAAGCGTCTTGCAGGCAATTCAGATAGTTCGAAATTGTGTTTGCCGACACCTTTACGTTTTTCATGCTCGCAAATGTATTGGACAGTTTCAGCGGATTTGTAAGCGAACCGACGGAAGAAGCCAGCACGTCGGTCAATTCGCCGATTTCGTCATTTCCGCGCAAATTGTTTCGATTTATGATATCCGCCAAGTAGGTTGTGTCAAACAAACTTGTCAGATACTTTGCTTTGTCCGCATCCATTTCCATCGAAAGGCACAACGGCATACCGCCATAATTGCAGTACACAGCCCACGCTTTTTCAAAATCTCCGCCGAAAACGGAATAGAATTCCGAAAAGTTCAACGGGTACACTCTCACTTCGTCGCCGCGTCCGCGAAACTCGGTTATTATGTCGCTCGACAAAAACTTCGAGTTGCTGCCCGTAATGTAAATATCCGCATTCGCTATGTGCAAAAAACCGTTTATCACGCTTTCGAACTGCGGAACAAGTTGTATTTCGTCAAGCAGAATGTAATACTCGTTGTCGTCGGCAATCTGTTTTTTCACGCAATTGTACAGCTCGTTCGGATTCTGCAATTTTTTGTTTCCGAAATCGTCCAATGCGATTGAAATAATGTGATCTTCTTTGATTCCGCTTTCAATCAAATGTTTTTTGAACAACTTAAACAACAGATAAGATTTGCCGCAACGCCTTATCCCCGTAATGATTTTCACCAGCCCGTTTTGCTTGTGCCGAATCAATTTATTCAAGTAAAAGTCTCTTTTTATTTCCATAAAAAGCGTCCTCGCTTCTCGTTTATAAACACTATTATACCAAGTCAAACCGTCAAGTCAATATCTTATTGAGAATTTTTGTAGAAATTCACAATTTTTCTAATTATAATTCCAGTCCCCTCTCCGAAACACTCAAATCTTCCATAACCCAAACGGAGTTTGGATATCACCCGAGCATGGCGAGGATATCACCCGAGCATAGCGAGGATATCACCCGAGCATAGCGAGGATATC
>CAVKUX010000116.1:0-5036 GCA_963659595.1 Anaeroplasmataceae bacterium
AAACTAAAAGGAAAGAGCCCGGTGCAATACCGAACTCAATTCCAAATGAATTAATCCAATTTTTTGTCCAAACTTTTGGGTTCACATCACTTGGATTCCGTTTTTTCTTTGCAATGTGTTTAAGTCAAATGGATTCGGAATAAAATCGAACGTCAAATTTTTGTGACATCCATTTTTGCGACGGCAAGGTCGGTTTTGTTTTGGAACAAACCTCTGTCGCTTGCGCCGATGAAGTCGTCGCCGAGATATTCTTTGACGTTGCCGAATAGGTTGATTTGAGGCACTCTACCCACAAATTTGCCGTTTTCAACGAGCAATGCGACTTGGCAAGGCGTTGCGAAATCGCCGCTGGTCGTCATATCGCCGCCCGACGCGTCGAGAATGTAGATTGCTTTTTCGTTGCCGAGCAACTCTTCGATTTTATCGGCAGTTTTGCGCATAACAAGACCAAAGCCGCCTGTTATGGGGATGGAATCGTATGCCGCTCTCGAACAAAATATGCGGGGAAGGTTGTATGTGCTTGCGATTTTCTTGTTTGCAAGCACGCGCGCGAACGTGCCTTTGTCAATCAGCACGTTTTCGTCCGCCTTTGCAAAAGACCCTTCTGCATCGAAGAACGCAAGATTGAGATTGTTCGTTCTGTCGAGTTCGAGCGTAAGTTTGTCGCTCAAAATGCGTTGCCCGAGTTTACCTTTGAAAAGCGACGCGCCCGTTGCGTAACTTTCGCCATCAAGCCCGTTGCAGTCGCCGATAAACAATGATTGTTCCGCAACGACGGTGTATTTGCCGTCTTCGAGAGGAATATCGTTGAGATATGCATCGCAAAGGGCTTTGATGTCCGCAACCGTCTTTTGCTTGTCGTATTCGTCAAGGGCAACAGCATATGCAAAGTCCATAATGTTTGCGCTCGCCTTGCTCTTTATGCAGATGACGAGGTCCATTTCGTTGCCCGCATAGTAAAGAGAGGTGTTTTGGCTGTTGCGATAGGACGTTTCGCTCTCGTGATATTGAATCTTGTTGCTGAAAAGGAAGTCGGGGACTTCGGTTTTGAGCGTGGCAAGCAAATCTCTTGCGACTTTCACGAAATGTTCGGTGTCAACGATATGCTTTCTCGAATCGACGTTTTTCGTTTCGTTTTGAGTGAGTTGGCAAGGATATTCGATTTTCGAGGACAAGTTTTCGACGGCTTGCGCTTCGAGAGCGCCGATATTTTCGTCGCCTATTTGTCCCGCAACGCCGATGTAGCCGTCTTCGTATACGCGAACGGTGGACGTCGTTTCATCGACTTTGCGCAGAGATTCGACCTCTGTGGCAACCACGTTTATAGAAAGAGAGGAAGTTTTGTTTACGATATATTCTTTTTCCATAGCGTTCTCCTTATTGTACGTTCATTTCTTTCACGCGCACGAACGGTCCGCCGTCAAGAACGTGAAGAGGGAATTGTTCCATTTTGCCGCAGCCGCCGAAAACGCCGTCTTCGAATATCGTTTCGTCGGACAAGCCGTCGATTTTCATAAGGGTCTCGAACACGTCGCCCGTTACGACGGAAATCTTGACGGGTCCGCCGAGTTTACCGTTTTTGATTTCGTATGCGATAGAGGGCGCAATCGTAAACGTCGAGCCGCCCGAACCGTGCGAAACCGTGTCGATAAAGTAGCCCTCGTCAATGCCTGCGACCAACTCGTCGAAAGTGCTGTTGCCGGGTTCGATGTAGGTGTTCGTCATTCTCACGATAGGCTCGAATTTGCAATCGATTGCTCTTGCGTTGCCCGTGAGTTCCTCGTCGAGAGCGGCTGCTGTGGTTGCGCTGTGAAGTCTTCCGCACAAAATGCCGTCTTTGATGAGGTAGGTTTTCGTGCATCTCGTGCCTTCGTCGTCAAAGGGCACGTAACCCGAACCGAAGTCCGCGCCCGTATCGACTATAGAGAGAATATCGCTGCCGACTTTCTTGCCGAGCACCCACTCTTTTGCCATTTGTTCGTCGCCGAGCATAAAGTCCGCTTCGCTCTTGTGACCGAAAGACTCGTGAGCGAACATACCTGCCGCCATAGGCGAGAGAATGACGGGATATTTGCCCTTTTTGCAAGGTTTTGCGTTCTGAACGAAGTTGTCCGCGTCCGCCATTTTCTTTTCGATGTCGGCTTCAAAGCCCTTAATCTCGTCGAAATAGGGTTTTGCGAGTTGATACACCGCTTGCACGAAGTCGTCGGGGGCGGCAAGCACGCCCACCGCCAAAATGCCGCACATCTGATAATCGTATTTGATGTCCGCGCCCTTCGAGGAATAGAACTCGTAGCGGCTGTTGCGGTCTTGATAGCCGATTTGCGACATCGCGAGGAATTGGTTCTTGACGTGGGGCAGTATGCGCTTGCAAAGTTCCTTTTTGTCCTCGACGGAAACGTTCCTTACGTTGCGGTCCTCGAATTTGTATTCGGTTGCAACGTTGACTTGATAACGTTTTACGATGGGGTGATTTGCAATATCGTCGCAAGGGGTTGCCTGCGCGTACAAATTGTCAAGTTCCGATTGAATATTGTTCGTGTCCGACGTCGAGGCGTAAAGCCAGATTTGTCCGTCGTATACGCGGATAAAAGCACGTTTTTCGTTGCGTACTCTGCACGAGTCCAGCGCGCCGTTCTTGTAAACGATAGCCGTCGTGAATCTGTCCTCGATACGCACGTCCGCATAGAATTTTGGATTGAATTTATACATAATCGCTCCTTCTTAAATTGATAGTTTCATTATAAAGCCGATAGGTTAAAATGTAAATACATTTTAGTTGTCACTTGCGTACATTTCGGTTGTCATTTTTGCGGATAACGGCAAATATGCGCGCAAATAGAGGATATTCCTCATAAATGTGGACAAAACGTCGAGGAAGTTGTATTATATTAGCGTCGCTTTGCGACGGAGGTATGTTATGGCAAAAGCAACGATAATAGCAGTCGCCGGAAAGGGCGGCGTCGGCAAAACCTCACTTGCGGCAACCATCGTGCGTACGTTGGTTGAAAACTATCCCGACAAGCGCATTTTGGCAATAGACGCAGACCCTGCGGTAGGTCTGTCTACCGCGCTCGGCGTTGAAGTGGAGTCCACCATAGACGACATAAGAAAGAGCATAATCGAAAACGTCGAGGACGGCAACGCAAAGGGCGCAATCGAACTTCTCAACGAGGCTCGTTTCCGCATTTTCGACGCGATGGTGGAAAAAGACGGCTACGTTTTCATTGCTGTCGGACGCCCCGAAAGCGCAGGTTGCTATTGCAAAATCAATGCGTATCTCAAAGACGTTATCGGCATTTTGTCAGAAGATTTCGATTACGTCGTCATCGACGGCGAAGCGGGCATAGAGCAAATCAACCGCCGCGTTATGGAAAAGGTTACGCACCTCATTCTCGTCACCGACCAGTCGAAAAAGGGTAGAGACGTTTGCAAAACCATAAAGAAAGTTGCCGACGAACTCGTGATGTACGACAAGATAGGAATCGTCGTAAACCGCGTTTCCAACGAGGACGCCGTACGCTCGCTCGACTACGACGGCGTGCAACTTCTTGCCACGATAGGCGACGACAAAAACCTTGCGTCGTTTGACCTCAAAGGCGAAAACGTGTTTGAACTTCCCGCCGACTCAAAAGTGGTGCTCGGCGTGAAAGAAGCACTTAAAGGACTCGAAATAATCAAATAAAGTGCCGTTTCGTGCACAACGAAACGAATTGTATAAAGACGACGAAGCAAGAAAATGATAAATATTTTTGACGGTGACATAAACGAACTTAAAGCGTATATCGACGAAAACGCGACCAAAGTTTACGCTTACGACGAGAGCAAAGTCTTGCCGACCAGCGAGCATAGCGAACTGATTTTGACAAAGGACAGCGCGTACGAACTTGGCGGAAGCGATATGCCTTGCGCCGCCGCAACCGTCATTACGGGCAATCTGTCAATCGAAAACAAAATCGTTTTGGTCGGCAAAGAACTCAAGGACATCAAACGCGATTGCAATTACGCAAAGATAGTTTTAATATCCGTAAAGGACGCGCCCGAAGACGAGCAAGCGATTTTCGACCTTACCAAATCTTTGGAATACGCAAAGTACAAAGAGAACGTCCAAGGATTTATGATGCGCGCTTCTTCTTTCAGACAGCGCGAACAAGTGCGCGTTTCAAAAACCGCACTCAAAAAAGGTTTGTCCTTCGAATCGCTCGGCGCAACCACAATAAAATCGTATTTGAGCCGTGACGTTGTAAACGCCGTCACCGTGATTTTCGTCGCCGACACGACTTCCGATTTTGACCCGCTGCAAAATTTTGCGTCGCACACCTCGCAAATACTTTCCGCATTCAATCACATCCTCGACAACGTACTCGTGGATTGTGCGCACTGCAATTTGAAAGATATATGCGATGAGGTAGAGGGTATGCGAGAGTTGCACTTAAATCTTTCAAAACCTCGCTATTGAGCGAATAACTGTGTCAGAGGCATCCGCCTGTCAACTCATTTACGCATAGTAAATTAGGGTTGCCATTAGGATGCCTCTTTCTTGTTCTTCATCTCAATAGCGAGGTTTTGTTTGTGCTCTACAAGAGTGTAGGGCATGTACTCTAAAATCACACATCACCCCTTCCCCTCGGGCTTTCCCCTATTGCTCAAACTTGCGTCATTTCTCTGCAAGATTGCACATCGTTCGCAAGAGGGGAAGACGGCACTCACATAGATAGGGGCATTTCTCTCATTATGCCACTGCGCTTTGTGCGCCAGGCAGTGGCCAACGGACGGCGCAGTCGCTTGTACTATTCGTCAAGTTCGGCGCTCATAGGCTCGCCGCCTTGCGGCTCGTGTTACGTCTTCGAAAAGGCAAAGTAGTCATATAAGAACGCCTTGAATAATTGCCCGTTAGAAGTCCGCTCTGCAAGTTCGCGGACGGCGGTGGTGAGTTCTTCCTCTACAAGAGTTTGACAGCGTGTACACTAAATAGAAGTACCCCCCTCTTTCCCTCTCGGGTATTTCTCCCACCACTCAGTTAGGGGCATTCCCCT
>CAVKUX010000117.1:0-5026 GCA_963659595.1 Anaeroplasmataceae bacterium
TGAATGACGACGCGGGCGATTGACTTTGCCGCAACGCCGTTTGAGCAATGGGTCGCCGCCTTGCGGCTCCAATTCCGTCTGCGAAGAAGTTTTCGCTTATTCATCGCCGTTATCAATCTCTCGATGATATTCGTAAGAATCGACTTTGGCGTTTATTTTATCCTTGAGGGAAACGACGATAAAGTGGCACAATATGCCCGTCACAAAGCCTGCAATCGCGCCTGCGAGCATCATATACGGAAGATACACGAATACGCCGCTTGCAACTACGGCGGATGCAACGCAAATTTGAATCGTATTATGCACTATGCCGCCCACGACGGACAATCCGCATATGCTGAAAAACTTGGTTTTTGCAAGCAAAACCATAATCGTATATGCGACTAATGCGGACGGAAACGACCATATTAGGCTTGCCATATTTGCCGAAAACACGGCGTTCAAAAGGCATCTGAGCACAAGCACCGCATACCCTTCCCCCACGCCGAGAAGCAGGAAGCACGCAAGAAGCACGACGTTTCCGAGCCCGATTTTGGCATACGGAAGCGCAGGTATAATCGGCGGAATATAACTTTCGATGAGGGAAACTATGAGCGCGAGCGCAAGGAACAGTCCGCAAAGCGCAACGCGACGAGCGGTAAACTTATTCGGCTTTTTCACGTTATTGCGTCAACCTCCTTCGCCACCACTTTCACGACCGCCTTATTTGGCAGGCACACGATTACGCCGCCCTCTTTGCCTATGGGTTGGGCGTGTGCGCACAACTGATTTTTGCAATCGCTGTGCGCAACGAAAACCTTGCCGTTTTCCACCTTTATTTGCATTTTCCCGTCAAGAATTTCGACGGTTGCGTCCTTGTTCAAGTCGAGTTTGTACACGAGTTCCCCGTCGACGTACACGTCGGCTTCGCTCGCGTCGGCTTTGATGGCAAAAACAATCGTAAGCGCAACAAGCACCAAAACGGCAACAAGCAAAACGACGTCCCCTTTCTTGAAAAGTCCGTCGAAAACCTTGTTTTTTTCCTTTTTAGTCGCTTGGTTTTTGCTCATAATCTGCCGAAAATCAGTCTATTTCCTCGCCGACGATGTACGTTGCGGCTTTGAGTTCGACATCGAAATCGCCCACAATATATGCGTTCATATCGCCGTCGATGATAAGTCCGACAAGCCCCAAATCCTGCATAAGTTTCGCGCCCTTTTCCTTGCCGAGCACGACGACGGCTGTCGCAACGGCGTCGCCGATTGCGCCGTCTTTGGTTACGACCGAGCAGGACACAACGCCGTCCTCGCCGCTCGTCGTTGCGGGTACGCCCGTAAACGGATTGATTATGTGGTGATATATCTTTTCATGTTCGCCCTCTTGCACGACGTAATATCTTTCGTAATCGCCGCTTGTGGACACGCACTCGCCGTCAAAAAGGCGGAATTTTGCAAAATAGGAATTTATGAACTCTCTGCCCTTTCTTTGCGGATTTGCAATGCCGACGTTGAAACTTCCGCCGCTTGCGCCTATATTGCCGCCGAGGTTTACGAGCGTTTTTCCGTTTGCGAAAGCGAGGGATTTTTCAACCGCATACCCCTTTGCAACGCCGCCGAAATCGAGCATTGCGCCGTCGATAAGTTTGGTTATGGTGTTGTTTTCATAGTCCGCCGAAAATGCTTTGTCAAGCCCTACGAGTTGCAAAGCGGCTTGAATTTCGCTATCTTGCGGAACTGTAAATTCATCTGCGTCCGAGTACAAATCCCCCGAAAACTTCCAAAGTCTGACAAGCGGATAAACAGACGGGTCGTATGCGCCGCCCGAAGCCTTGTAGACCTCTGTCGCAATGCGCATAATCTGCATTGTGGTTTGGCTACACGCAACGGCTACGCCTTTTTCGGAACGGTTGATTTTGTATATATCGCTTCCCTCTACGGTCGGCGAAAGCACGCTTTCGAGCGAGGATATATAGCCGTATATATCGTCAACGGTTTGCTTGGATTTTATGCCGGTAGCCTGAATTTCGAGCGTTGTGCCGTATACAAAATATTGCTTCGCTCTGCTGCAAGCGGTAAGCGAAGCAATACATAAAACCAAAACTATGAGAACGAAAATAACGCTTGTTTTTTTCAAGACTGCGCCCTCTTATCGCGCAAAACTATGTTTGCTTATAATTTGCAAAATGATTCCATTCGATTATTTTCTCGTGAAGATAAAGCCGAGCGCACCGGGACCTGCGTGCGCGCCGATGACAGGACCTATTGGCTGACGCCATACTGTCACGGACGGATTTATCTCTCTGACCTTTTCTTCAAAAGCGTCCGCAACCTCGCCGCAATCCGCGTCGACTATGACGACGGGCGCATTGTCGACATTCTCGTAGGTACTTGCAAACATGTCAAGCATATATTTGTACGCTTTTTTCGTGCCGTTTTGCTTTGAACATACGTCGAGTTTGCCGTCCTCAACCGTCAAAACGGGTTTGATGTTCATAAGGTTGCCGATTTTCGCTTTTGCGGGCGAGATTCTGCCGCCGCGAGCGAGATATTTCATATCGTCGACAACGAAGAAAACACAGACTTTGTTTACGATTTTTTCAAGATACGCATAGGTAGCGTCGATGTCGTCGCCGTGCTGTCTGCAATACTTTCCCGCCATATACACCAAAAGCCCCGCGCCCATACATATGTTGAGCGTGTCGAACTTTCTGAATTTGACGTTGGGATATTGCGCTTTAAGCTCGGCAATGGCGAGATCGAGATACTCGAAAGTGCCCGAAAGTTTGGACGAGAACGCGATGTACAAAATGTCCTCGCCTCTTTTGAAGAACGGCTCGAACGTGTCGTAATATATCTGTTGATTCAGACCTGCCGTAGACGCGCTTGCGCCGTTTCTCATTTTGGTGTAGAAGTCGTGCGTGTCCGTTTCTTCGCCGAGGTCGCACAACTTCTCCTCGCCGTCGATTATGTACGGCATGCGAATGACTTCGAGATTCAATTCGCGTGCGTGGGTGTACCAAAGTTCGCAATCGGTGTCGCAGAATATTGCTGCCATATGCTCTCCTTTTTGCGTCTTGCAATGAGTGTTTCAAAACAAAACGCTACATATTGTTTGGTATTTTATATTTATATTCTATTATATATACCGATATTTGTCAACTTTTGCCGCCTTATTGCATATTTTGGATTTTTGGAAAAATTTTTATAAAAAAATCACAAAATTTAATGAAAATTTAATTGTCAGAACATAATATTTGGGTATAAGATTATTAAGGAGCAAGGGTATGGACGATTTTAACAATTTCTTTGACGATCAAAGAAATTCACAACCCGAACGTACACCCGTCTATCACACCCCGTCGCCGAAAAACAACAAACTCGGCCCTGTCGGAATCCTGTGCGTGGTGCTTGCGGTTGTGATGTGCGTCGTCGTACTTGTCAACGTCATAGTGTTGGCAAGCCTCAAACAGACGATTGCGGAAGAGTACGCTGCTTCGATCTCCGCAGATATGAAAGAAGCCTATCGCACAGCGGTCAACGAAGCGTTGAGCGGAACGGATATTGTCGACGATGTGACAAATGCCGCAACGCAAAAGGCTTTGGAAGCGCTCAACAGCTCGGTAGGCAAGATTGCAAACGAGAAATCGGCTTCGGTCGCAAGACTGTATATGTATGAAGCGGCAAACGTAAATCCATCCACGACATCATATAGCGGCAGTGCAAGCGGATTCTTGATTACGGACACAGATGAAACAGGCACAACAGAAAGATATTTGCTCACAAACGCTCACTGCGTGAGATATGAAGCGACAAAAAAACAGTACTACCCCGGTGGTATGGGAAGAATATCTTATGAGTGGGCTTCATACGGCACGATAATCTGTATGTTCGACGGCGATACGTCAAACTACTATAAACTCGAAGTCGTGGCATACGGCGCATATCAAGGCGATTACCTCGACGCAGAATCGGACGACCCCGACATCGCACTTTTGAAGATTGTCGGCAAAGTCAGCGGCAGCAGCACCGTGAGCGGTCAACCCTCGAACGCCGACCATCCATCCCTCAAGATTGCGTCATCCGACGCGCAAAGAGGCACGCAGGTTGCATTGATCGGAAACCCCAAAGGCGATCTAATAGGCAAAAGCAACAGTATAACGGTGGGAACAATATCTCAAACCGGAATCACAATTTCAGGCTGGGGATCGGGCAAGTTCGTTATGACGGACGCGGCGGTCAACGGCGGCAACAGCGGCGGTCCGATGGTTGACATCTCGGGCAATGTCGTAGGAATTGTGGAATCCAAACTCGTTGACGAAAGCATAGACAATATGGGCTTTGCACTCTCGGTGTCAACGATAAGAGATTATGTCAACACGGTTTCCGTAGCGAAAAACTTGAATCTCGCAATCTGAGATTCACACCAAATCAGTTCTCCCCAATTATAGCCGGCACTTTTTTATCCTCCCTATGCCGGCAAGGAAAAACCCCACATTTTGTGGGGTTTTCCTTTTTTTTGAGTTGCGCCGAATGCAAAACACAAAAAATATAGCTTCCCCCTTCCTCACGTGTTTCCCCCACCGCCGTTCCCCCTCTGCATTCTTTGAGGGAACCCACGGCGTCCGCTTCGCGTGGGGCAACACTCGGCTCTCGCATAGATAGGGGCATTTCTCTACTTATGCCACCGTCCTTTGTGCGCCAGCTACGCACCCAAACGGCGCAGTCGGACGGTACTAATCGTCGAGCTTCGGCGCTCGCTTTTCTCGCCGCCTTGCGGCTCGTGTTCCGTCTTCTAATAGGCACATTCCGTTTATAAGTACGCCTTGAACGAGTGTTCGTCAAAAGCCCGCTCTGCAAGTTCGCGGACGGCGGTTTTTTTGTCTAATCCTATTACTTATTAAAACCGCGATATTGAGATGAAGAACGAGAAATACAAATTGTAGGGGAAAACTTCGATATTTGGATGAAGAACAAGGAAGATGCGATTTTTGAACAACGAGCGTACTTAGGCGTACGTGACTTGTGAAAAAATCGCATCTGACGCAGTT
>CAVKUX010000118.1:0-5004 GCA_963659595.1 Anaeroplasmataceae bacterium
CTCATTATGCCACTTCGCCTGCGTGGCGGCTTCGCAACGGAATGCCACGCATTCTCGTACTAAACGTCCAGCTCGGCGCTCATATGCGAGCCGCCTTGCGGCTCGTGTTTCGTCTTTGAATTAGCAAATTCCGTGTATAAGAACGCTTCGAATAAGTTTCCATTTATCCGCATGCGCACATAGTGCGCTTTTACCAAGCAGATAATTTGGCGAACCTGCGGCGTGATGTTTTATCCGTGTTTGAAATGATAGCGCAAATTCTCTGCGCTCGTCATTCTGAGGGAACGCAGTGACCGTGAGAATCAAGCGGAGCGAAATGCGCCTACGGCTGGATTCCTACGTCGCAATGACATTGCTCCTCTGAATGACATATGGATGATTTGAATCCACCATGTGCGCACAAAGTGCGGCTTTTGTCAATCGCCCCAAAAGTTTACGTTTCTATTTAGGGGATTCCCACGCTTGCGCACAGAGTGCGCATTCACCAAGCAGATAATTTGGCGAAACTGCGACAGGATTTTTTACCCGTGCTTGAGTGGATAGCACAAATTCTCTGCGCGGTAGTAACGCAATAAATCGAGCAAGGCTCTCGGCGAGACGCACATTTGCGTGTTGCCGTTGCCTTAGCGACGATTTTTGTGCTTGCAACGCCGTTTGAGCAATTGTTGCGGCTCGTGTTCCGTCTTTAAACAGCTGCATAAAACTGTGCCAAATCGATGGATAACGCGAAAGCACCCCTTGAATGACAACCCTAATTTACTAAACGTAAATGAGTTGGCAGACAAGGGGTGCTGTAAGGAACGAAGTGACGGAATAGCGATTGATACGCTTGCGTCAATCGCGTCCAAAGTTAGACGCGATTTGGCGCAGTTTTATTTGTTGCCGTAGGCGAGTTTAAGTCGTTCCGATCCCGACAAAATAATCTTCCTTATACGGATATTCTTGGGGGTGACTTCGAGCATTTCGTCGTCGTTGAGGAACTCGATGGCTTCTTCGAGGCTGAATTTGCGAGGCGTGTTGAGGCGCAAGGCTTCGTCCGAACCTGCGGCGCGCATATTTGTGACGTGTTTACGCTTGCAGACGTTGACGCGAATATCCTCGTTCTTGGGCGACATACCGACAACCATACCCTCGTAAACTTGGGTTTGCGGATCGATGAACAAAACGCCTCTGTCTTGCGCATTGAAAAGCCCGTAAGTTGCGGCTTCACCCGTCTCGTATGCGACGAGCGAGCCTGTGAATCTGCGAGGGATGGGTCCTTTGTAGGGCGCATAGCCTGCAAAGAGTTGGTTCATAACGCCCTCGCCCTTGGTGTCCGTCAAAAACTCATTTTTGAAGCCGAACAAACCGCGCGCAGGCACTTTGAATTCCATACGGATACGGCTGCCTTGCGGATTCATCGTGACGAGTTCGCCCTTTCTTACGCCCATACGCTCCATAACCGAGCCGACGCAATCGGACGGCACGTCGATGAAGAGTTGTTCCATAGGCTCGCACTTTACGCCGTCGATGTCCTTATAGATGACCTTCGGGGTGCTTACGCCGAACTCATACCCTTCTCTGCGCATAGTTTCGATGAGAATTGAAAGGTGCATTTCGCCTCTGCCGCAAACCTTGAACGTATCGGGGGTTTCGGTTTGGTACACTCTCAACGAAACGTCTTTCAAGAGTTCCTTGAACAATCTTTCGCGCAAGTGACGAGAGGTGACGAACTTGCCTTCCTTGCCCGCGAACGGACTGTCGTTGACGCAGAAGTTCATTTCGATAGTGGGTTCGCCGATTTTTACGAACGGCACGGGTTCGATTTTTGCAGGCGAGCAAATGGTGTTGCCGATTGTGATGTTTTCTATACCGCTGAAACAAACGATGTCGCCCACCATAGCGTTTTCGACGGGAACGCGTTTGAGTCCTTCGATTTGGAAAAGGTTGACGATTTTGCTCTTGTACGGCGAAATGCCGCTGTGATAGTCGCAAACCACGACTTCCTTTGCCATATCCACCTTGCCTCTTTCGATTCTGCCTATGCCGATACGGCCGACGTAATCGTTGTAGTCGATTGCAGACACGAGAAGTTGCAATTCGCCGTTCTCGTCGCCTTCGGGGGCGGGGATATAATCGATAATGGTATCGAAAAGCGGCTTGAGGTCTTTGCCCGGGACGTTGTAGTCGCGAGTTGCGGTGGCTTGTTTGCCGCTGCAGTACAAAATGGGGCTTTGAAGTTGCTCGTCGCTCGCGTCGAGGTCGAGCAAGAGTTCGAGCACCTCGTCGCCGACTTCGGAAAGTCTTGCGTCGGGTTTGTCGATTTTGTTGACTACGATGATTATTTTAAGTCCCAAAGCGAGTGCTTTTTCGACGACGAAACGCGTTTGAGGCATAGGACCTTCTTGCGCGTCGACCAAAAGCACCACGCCGTTGACCATCTTCAAAACGCGTTCGACCTCGCCCGAAAAATCGGCGTGTCCCGGTGTGTCGATGATGTTGATTTTCGTACCGTTGTAGTGGATTGACGTATTCTTTGCGAGAATCGTGATACCTCTTTCTCTTTCGAGATCGCCCGAGTCCATAACGCAGGTTGCGACCTGTTGATTTTCTCTGAAAGTACCCGATTGTTTGAGCATACCGTCCACCAGCGTGGTTTTGCCGTGGTCGACGTGGGCGATGATTGCGATGTTTCTCAAATCGTTTCTGACCATATTGAGCCTTCTTTTTCCTACGTTTCGGCGCATATTGTGCGTCGTTTGGCGTGTTTTTTTGCGTATTTTCGGGCGTTTTTTGCGCCTTTTGAAACGCTTTTGCGCACGCAAAATCGTGTATTCCTACATAAAACTTTGATATATTAGCACACTTTTTATACGCTTGGCAAATCGTTGCGAAAGAAAATCCAAAAAATATACCGCGTTTCGAGCGAATTTTCTCGTTTTCAATACCTCTCAAAGCGTTGCGCCGAAGTTTATTTGTGATATAATGTGTGCGCAAGGATAAATCGCATATGAAAAGTTTGACAGAACTGTACAAAATCGGACGCGGACCGTCGAGTTCGCACACTATGGGGCCCGAAAAAGCCGCAAAATTGTTTATGGAACGCAACAAGAGCGCGTATTCGTTCAAGGTTATCCTCTACGGCTCGCTGGCAAAGACGGGAAAAGGACACGGCACGGACGTCGTGCTTAAAAAAACGTTTACGAAACCCGTAGACGTCGTTTTCGACTATGAAAACGAGCATCTGCCCCACCCGAACACTATGGATTTGTTCGCAATTGACCTATACGGAAAGATTACGGATTCGTGGCGCGTATACAGCGTGGGCGGCGGCGCAATCGAGGTCGAGGGCGAAAGTTCGATAGACCCGCCCGAAGTCTACCCTCACCATACGTTCGAGCAAATAAGAGCGTATTGTGACGAAAACGAAATAAGCATTCCGCAATACGCAGAACGCTTCGAGGGCGCACAAATCCGCGACTATCTTAAAACCATTTGGGAAACTATGAAAAACGCAATCAAGCAGGGCTTGAAAGCGAGCGGCGTGCTTCCCGGCGGTCTCAACACCGAACGCAGAGCAAAGATTCTTTATCAGCAACGCCATATAGACGAAACGCCGCAAACGAAGGAAAATCGCCTCGTTTGCGCATACGCTTTTGCCGTCAGCGAGCAGAACGCTTCGGGCGAAGTTATCGCAACCGCCCCCACCTGCGGCGCGTGCGGTATTCTTCCCGCCGTCCTCAAATACGAACAGGACGCGCACAACTATTCGGATGATATGATAATAGATGCGCTCTGCACGGCAGGCATAATCGGCAATATCGTCAAAACGAACGCCTCGATAAGCGGCGCGGAATGCGGTTGCCAAGCGGAATGCGGAACGGCGTGCTCTATGGCGGCGGCGGCTCTTGCCGAACTTTTCGGAATGGACTTCGACCAAATCGAGTATTCGGCAGAAGTTGCGATGGAACATCATCTCGGCTTGACTTGCGACCCCGTTGACGGACTTGTGCAAATCCCCTGTATTGAGAGAAACGCGGTTGCGGCAATGCGTGCGATAAACGCCGTGTCGCTTGCGAGTTTTCTCACCACTTCCCGTCAAATATCCTTTGACGCGGTTGTCGAAACGATGTATCAAACGGGAAAGGACATCAACGTACGCTATCGCGAAACGTCCGGCGGCGGACTTGCCAAGAGTTACGGCCATTCCCGTCTGCGCCACGCAAAGCGTTACAAAAAGAAATAACGAACGAATAAAGCATTTTAAGCAAAAAACCGCGTTAGATACGCGGTTTTTACATAAAAGCGTGTTTCTCAACACGCTTTTTAAATTCCAATGCTCATTGTGTTGCATTTGGATAGACATCAATAGTTCCGTATACATCAACTATATCTTCTGTTATATCTTTCTTACTGTCAGGAATATAACCATTCGCTGTAAGTTCAACAACTTCACCGTTTTGATATTTTACGGTAACATAATACACACAGTTCTTTAATTTGCCAAACAAATAACTTCCGTAATTGTATTTTGTAACATTTATCGTTCGATAACACTGGCTATAATCGCCACTCAAACCTTCGTTGTGATATGTAACTGTTATATCCACGTTTGTAGGAACTAATGTGTAGGCATCCGCTCGTAAAATCGAATCCCATTCGTGGATGTAAGGAAAAACGACGCTCTCATCTTTATATTTATCACTACTATATTCTAACTTTTTTGTCGTATCGCCCTTATACGAAACCGACACAGGAATCACATCATTTTGATGTCCGCCACCCGTGCTATCTTCGTTTGCAACTACTTTAAATGATACACTTCCTTCATACTCGACAAAACCTGTAATTCTTGATTTTAAATCGATTGTTAATGAATATCTCGTATATTTTTTATCTCCATATGTACCATTACTACTTCCAAATGTTGAAGTTTTGGAAAAAGTAAAAAATTTTTCGAAATCCGACGGCGATGTGAGATGTTGAGTATGCGTAGTACTTATTGGTTCATCATCAGTATCAATA
>CAVKUX010000119.1:0-4867 GCA_963659595.1 Anaeroplasmataceae bacterium
CAAGCAGTATTCTCATACACACCTCCGTCAAATAAAGAATTTTTCTATTTTCAAAACTATATTACAAATTGTATCTTAAATTAACGTTAAATTCAACCGCAATTTTAAGCGAAATTTGCGCAAAAATTCGGTCTTTCTTTTTATTTTTATATATGATATACTGTTTTTGTTATGGAACACGACGGCAAGATGAAAGTTGACATTTACGATTTCGACAAAACGGCTATCCCGTACGACAGTGCATTGCACTATTGGTTTTGGTCCATGGCGCACTGTCCGTGGACGCTTATTCTGTTGCCGTTCCAACTGTTCTGGGGATTTTTGATGGTCACCAAGATTCTTCCCGTGCCTATTTTCAAAAAAGTGGCGTTCAATTTCGTGAGCCTTATCAACACCGAAAAAACCGTCAAAAAATACTGGGATAAACACCAAAATGACATTTACGACTTTTTCAAACCCGAAAATCGCGACCCCGACAGAAAAGTCGTGTTGATAAGCGCAAGCCCCGACTTCCTCATCGAGGAAATAGCAAAGAGAATGAAAATCGACTATTGCATCGCAAGTCCGCACAGCAAAAAGAACGGACATTTGCTCGGCAAGGTGTGCAGAAAGGAAGAAAAGGTGCGCAGGCTCAATGAGATTTTGCCCGACGTCGAAGTCGAGAACGTGTACAGCGACAGTATCGACCACGACAGATACATATTTGCGCTCGGAAAGCATTGCTATCTCGCAACAAAGGGAACCCTCGAGGAAATCGACTTTGCCGCCGCCGTCAAGGAATACGACGAGCAAAAATCAAAGAAGAAAAACAAGAGCAAGAAAGCCTAAAATTTAAGCAAAACCAAATAAAACAAACGCAAAAACGAGCGGAAAAAGAAGAAAAACTCGCGTAAAAATAAGCGAAAAACAAACAAAAAGTGTAAAAACGAAGAAAAAACATAACAAAAAGCGTGCCGTTGAGGCACGCTTTTTGGTTGCGTTGAAATGATTATTCAACCGTTCCGTCTTTTGCGTCGTCTTTCTTGTCGCAAGAATCGGAAGACGAGCAGCAAGAGCAGTCGGAGGAGCAGTTTGTGCTGCTGTCGGCGAGATCGTCAATCCAGTAAATCTTGTCTTTGACGACGAGGGATACGATGTCGATGACAAAGAGTACCCAACCGCCGAAAATCATAAGCAGGATGGCAAGCACGATGCCGAGTACGCTGTCTTTTTGCGCGCTCTTTGCAAGACGATAGAGGTTTGCGGGAACGTCCCACAAGATGCAGAGCAAAATCTTGACGACTTTGTCAAGACCTTGATACCAGTCGATATACTTTTTTGCAAATTCTTTCATTTTGGATTCCTCCGTGTTTTTTATGTCGAATGTTGTATCACTTATTTTACGCAATGTCAAGTATATGCAACTCAAAGTTGTTTTTGTGTACATTTTAAAAAGATTTTTCAAGACAAAACGCCGTCGCCACTAAGAAACAATCGAAGTTGTCGCGGACATTTTTTAAGGGCAAAGGATATTTG
The DNA here is from genome assembly GCA_963659595.1 of Anaeroplasmataceae bacterium. Taxonomy (GTDB): domain Bacteria; phylum Bacillota; class Clostridia; order Christensenellales; family CAG-917; genus CAG-475. Next base: position 1,516 of record CAVKUX010000119.1, read on the forward strand.
AAAGACGGAAAAGTTGTTGTTGAGAAAAATTCCTTGCGGTGATATAATTTTTGTAACAAAACACGGCGGTGGTAATATGGCAAATACGGCGTACAAATCCGACATCGAAATTGCGCAAAGCGCAAAAATGCTCCCTATATGCGACGTGGCGAAAAATTGCGGTATCGACTGCGACCTTTTGGAAAACTACGGCAAATATAAGGCGAAAATCGACTATGCTCCCATTTTGAAAAAGGGCGGCAAAAAGGGCAAACTCGTGCTTGTCACGGCAATCACCCCGACCCCTGCCGGCGAGGGGAAAACCACCACTACGATAGGACTTGCCGACGGACTTAGGCGTATAGGCAAAAAGGCAATAGTCGCGCTTCGCGAGCCGTCGCTCGGGCCCGTGTTCGGAATCAAGGGCGGTGCGGCAGGCGGCGGATATGCGCAAGTCGTGCCTATGGAAGACATCAATCTGCATTTTACGGGCGACTTCCACGCAATCGGCGCGGCAAACAATTTGCTTGCGGCAATGCTCGACAACCATATTCAACAAGGCAACGCGCTCTCGATAGACCCTCGCAAAATCACTTGGAAAAGATGCGTCGATATGAACGACAGGCAACTCCGCTTCGTCGTTGACGGACTCGGCGGAAAGGCGAACGGCACGCCGAGAGAGGACGGCTTCGACATCACTGTTGCAAGCGAGGTTATGGCGGTCTTGTGCCTTGCCGATTCGCTTGCGGATTTGAAAGAAAGACTTTCAAAAATTATCGTCGCGTATACCTACGACGACAAGCCCGTTACTTGCGCGGATTTGAAGGCGCAAGGCGCAATGGCGGCACTCTTGAAAGACGCGTTGAAACCCAATCTCGTGCAGACGCTCGAAGGCACGCCCGCACTCGTTCACGGCGGACCGTTTGCCAACATCGCGCACGGATGCAACAGTGTGATTGCAACCAAAACGGCACTTTATCTATCCGATTACACTATCACAGAGGCTGGTTTCGGTGCAGACCTCGGCGCAGAGAAGTTTTTTGACATCAAGTGCAGAAAGGCAAATCTCGTTCCCGACGCCGTTGTGGTCGTGGCAACCGTACGCGCGCTCAAAATGCACGGCGGTATGCAAAAACAAGACCTCGCAACCGAAAATATCGAGGCTCTCGAAAAGGGTATACCCAACCTTTTGCGCCACGTTTCAAACGTCAAAAACGTGTTCAAAATTCCTTGCGTGGTTGCGATAAATCGCTTTCCGACGGATACGGACAAAGAGATTGATTTCATAACTCGCAAGTGCGAGGAACTCGGCGTAAACGTGCGTTTGTCCACCGTTTGGGCGGACGGTTCGAAGGGAGGCGAAGCACTTGCAAAAGAGGTGGTGCGCCTTTGCCAAAAGGAAAAGGGCGAGTTTGAATTTGCATACGCCGACGAGGATTCCATAATCGAAAAAATAGAAAAAGTCGTGCGCAAAGTTTACGGTGGCGACAGCGTTTCGATTACGCCCGCCGCGCAAAAGCAAATCGCAAATCTCGAAAAGTTAGGACTCTCGAATTTGCCCGTGTGCATTGCAAAAACGCAATACAGTTTTTCCGACGATATGGCGTTGCTCGGCGCGCCGAGCGGATTTACCGTGACGGTCAAGAACGTAAAAGTCAGCGCAGGCGCAGGCTTTATCGTGGTGTTTACGGGCGATATTATGACGATGCCGGGGCTTCCCAAATTGCCTGCCGCCGAGCGTATCGACGTGACCGACGACGGCAAAATAATCGGTTTGTTCTGATTTGAAACGTAACAAAAATCCGCCGAAAACGGCGGATTTTTTATGCGTTTTTATATTCGTTTACGATGTTTTTTATGAGGGTGTATATTGATTTTTTATATTATATTTCTTTAATACCCAAAATATAGTCGCTCGAAACGTCGAGAACGCGGCATAATTTTGCAAGTGTGTCGAGTGCGGGAAAAATGTCCTTTTTCATATACTTCGACACGGTTTGAGGGGATACGCCGATTCGGCGCGCTATTTCTTTTTGTTCGATTCCGCTACTCTTTATTGCGTCGCGCAACCTTTGTTGTATATCTTTCAGTTCCATACCGACATAATCGCACATTGGGTGATTTTTATCTTGACAATCGCATATTAGGTGATTATACTGAACGTAGATAATTTTATTATGAGGGGGATTTTATGGGATTATTCGGCAAAATCAAGCAATACGTCACCGACATCGTTTCGGACGAAATCTCGCCGTGTGTTTGTCCGCATTGCGGATTCCGCATAAGGACGGAAAAAATCAAAATCAAATGTTGCGATTGCGGTGGCGTAAATACAATCAGATGGGTGGGAAATCTGCCCGTTTGTATGAATTGTAACGGACATTATTATGAAAGATTTTGTCCTAAATGCGGGGGTAATTTAGATGATTGACAAAAGAAAAAGGGTTTTAACGATTTTAGTTTTGATTGCGGTTTTGTTTTCGACGTTTGCCGTTTTGAGCGGTTGCAGTCCCGAAGACAGTTCTTGGCCGCCGCGAGCATTGACGAAAAAGATAACGTTAACCGTTCACGTCGATGACGAAACGTACAAAGTGGACGCGTACGTCGGAAAGGAAGTAAGCGTTGCAATGCAAGCGATTACGGCGAAAACGGGTTATTATCTGACGGGATATTACGACAGCGAAAGCGGCGGACAAATGTATTTTGACAGCGACGGTCAGTCGGTAAGCGTTTGGTCAAAGAGTTATCCAACCGAGTTTTATGCGCAGTGGGAAAACGTCGATAATTTCGTGTTGGCGAACGGCGTGAGTTGGAACGATACGTACAAATACTTCGGCGAGCGTTATTTGACGTTCCATTGCACGGACGGCTTCAAAAGAAGCGCGATTGCAGGCAATAGGTCAAGAAACGTGCATATAACCTTAAGTTTCAAAATTCAATGTCCGGCGTATGCGGGATTTGGCAACGACCCGAACAAAGACATTGACCGAGCGGTGTTTATTACAGACAAAAACGATTCGACGGCGGAAATATATGCGAAAAAATATTTTACCGTACACGGACTCGAGTACAACGAGTTTTCACTCGACTTTACCGTAAGCGCAAGAGTTTTCACCGAAAGCAGTTTCAACAACAAAAAATCTTTGGCTGTGTATCTCAAATGGCTCGGAAGCGACTACTATCCGACGTATATCAAGGACGTAAAAATTTCTTGTTACATAATGCCGAACGAAAGCGGTAATATGTGAATCGAGTTATAAACAAAAAAGCAAAAGGCGGGGGTTTGACGTGAACCCAAAAGTTTGGACAAAAAATTGAATTAATTCATTTGGAATTGAGTTCGGTATTGCACCGGGCTCTTTCCTTTTAGTTT
>CAVKUX010000120.1:0-4797 GCA_963659595.1 Anaeroplasmataceae bacterium
AACTTGCCGAAAGCGTAAATAAAGAACTTTTCGTTTACGTCTACCAGCCGAGCGGTAAAGCCAAAGACTTCAAAGCGTCGTCTATCAATATTTCAACGACGATTAACGACAACATTTCGTATCTGAATTACAAACTCGAACTGCTAAATTCGAGTGGCGTATTTTACAAGTACAAGGTTGTCGGACTTACGGTAAAGGACGAAAGCGTGAGATATTACGCAATCAGTTCAATTTACCGTCCGTTCGACGAAAGTATAGAAAAACAAGCAAGCGGCGGTAATACCGTTACCGAAGTAAACTATGCAGTCAATAAGCAATATGCCTTCGGTTCAATCAACGGCAAACCTTATGTGAATTGCGTGGATATAGAAACGATAGTCGTTACGGATAAGTTCGTAGGCTTTGTAAGGTATCAGGACGGGTTTAAGTTGTATTTAAGCGCGTGCGACAGTCATTTCGTAGCGTTCAACACGGACAAGCCCATAGACAAACTCTTGGAAGCGGACGTGTATTACACAACGCAAAGTTACGATTGGTCTTCTGCTCCCTTTGTCGGAGTAAAAGAAACGTTCGGGGATAAGGCGGACAAATACGCTTATCTCAAATACACGGATAAGGTTGAGCATACCGGTGGCGGTTGGTTTGCAGGAACGTATAAGTGGGACAGAATCCAAAGCATAGACGATTTCATTGCAAACGAAAACAAAGACAATATCTACCACGGCGCGGTTATAGACGTTACGTATTCAACGAAACTGACGGACGATGCCCTGAACGAACTCAAAGGCAAAAAATGGGTATTACGCTTTGCCGAAACCGACTATTCTATGTGGACGGGGCAAGGTTCTTACGGAACGTTTGCTACGCTCGTTGGCGACGTAACAATCCTTCGCTTGAAGTTTGAAACGGACGGACTTACTTACAATCTGGGCGTTATAGACAATAAGCAAACGGGCGGAAAAGAACCGTCGAACGAAACGGAAATAGACGTAAGTCTGAACAACCGAGGCAAGACGATTTTGTATTTATTGCTACTCATACTTTTGCTTGTTTTGCTCGCTCCCGTATTGCCCTATGTATTGCAAGCAATCGTGTTTGTGATATCGCTCCCGATTAAAGGAATTGCGGCAATCGGCAAGACTTGCAAACGAAAGCGACAGGAACGAAAAGAACGGAAAATTTACGAAAAAGTCGTAGCGACGATTGACGAGCCGGACTACGGAAATTACGACGATTACGACTAAAACAAACGACGCCGGCGGGAGAAATTCTGTCGGCGTTATTTTTATAAAAATTCAGGAGGTTTCACATTGAAAACATTTAAGAGAATCATAGCGATTTTATCGCTTATCATCATAGTTCTGGCGGTGGGTTATTTCGTTTATACGGCGAAGCAAATACCGCCCGAAAATACGATTTCGGAGGTGCTTTATGAAGTGGCAACGACGGCTTAATATTGCGCTTACGATAGCCCTTACAACGGCTTTTATTCTGCTCGGTATATTTACGTTCCGACAATCCTATTGTCGCACAATCGAGGCTTTAATCGACTTATACGGCGGTTTTAAGTATTATTTCCGCGTATTATTCGGTTTGCCGACCGAAGGTTTACCGAGCGTAACGGATTATTCAAAAATTATGGAATGGGCGGTAATTTTGCCGTCGGATTTCGAGAGTTTCAAGGTCAATGCGACGACGTATTTTTCGATGCTTTTCAGCAAAGATAATTTCTTATCGTGGCTGTCTGCGGTAGGCACAAAAGCAAGCGTTTGGGCAAAGGTTTTAACCATACTTCTGCCGTGTATTATAGTGCTTATAATCGTAATAAAACGGCTATACGCAAGCGGCAATACAAAGCACAATGTAGACACGATTCCTTTGCGTGTATTTAAGAAAATATCTGCCGTAACGTATCAACCGACGAAGCGGTTTATATGCGGGTATATAGACTTCTTGCGTGAGCATTCGTGGATATGGATTTCGTGGGTGGTTATGTGGGCGTTTCACTTAAATATCGCAAGTATCGTGATAGAATTTTTCGCCTACTACTTCTTCTTTGCGGTATCGTTCCAAGCGGATACGATATACACACAATTCGTAAAACTCGCGCGAGATCTGCAACCGTTTTTCAGGTTCTTTCCGTGGTGGTCGCTACTCATTATCTGCTATATTTTGTTCGAGCGATGGCGTAAAGAGGTTGCGCTTAACAAATTACGCAAATGCGAAGCAAAGAATTGCGGGTTTATAAACGCTTTGCCTATCGTTTCGATGACGTGCGGCAGTATGGGTAAACGCAAAACTACAATGATAACGGATATGGCGTTATCACAAGAAGTAATGTTTAGACAAAAGGCGTTCGAGATATTGCAGAAAGCGGATATGAAATTCCCGTATTTCCCGTGGATATGCTTTGAAAAAGAACTCGCCGCGTGTATGGAATACGGAACGGTATATAACCTTGCAACGGTCAAAGAATGGGTAAAACTCAAACGCAGTCGATATGAAAAACACGGCAATGCTATGTGGCAATTATACGGATATGACTGTCAAAGATACGGTCTTACATACAATGACGCGCTTAAAACGAGCGGATTATTCGACATTTTGGAAACGTATGCGCAGGCGTTTTTCATATACGCTTTGCAAACGAGCCTTATCGTGGCGAACTACTCCATACGGACGGATAATCGCTTGCTGTCGGAAGATAATTTTCCGCTGTGGGCGTTGGACTTTTTCTCGGGCGGACAACGACGTAGCAGACATTCTCATATTTTGGACTTCGACGTGTTGCGGTTAGGTAAAAAAGTTTTGGAAAACAACCCGAAGGCAGGCAGTTTCGAGTTTGGCGTTGTGGCAATTACGGAAATAGGCAAAGAACGCGGCAACAATCTTGAACTACGCGAAGTAAAGAAAAAGAACGACGAAACGAACCAGAAAAACGACCTGTTCAATTCGTGGCTCAAAATGTGCCGACATTCCGCAACGGTAGACAATTTTCCGTTCATAAAAGTATTTACAGACGAGCAACGACCGGAGTCTTGGGGTGCGGACGCCCGCGACCTTTGCGACATTGTAAATATCGTTTCCGCCGGGGATACAAAACTCGCTCTGCCGTTTTACACGATAGAAGATATGGTGTCCGAAATAGCGTTTAATCGCTTTATAGCCCTATATTACGATTTTCGTTATCGCCGCGGCGATAATACTTTGCTCGTGCATATTCTGAAATCCGCAACCGCATGGCTATGGAAACGCAACGCCCGAATTTACAACAAATACGGCTATTCTATCGTCAAAGTCGAAAAGGAACGCGGCACGATGGACGGTAAGCCCGAAAGCAAAAAGTATTTCTTGATGAACTACAAAATTTACCGTAATCGGTTCACTACCGACTGTTTCTCGGACTATTTCAACGACTTGGCAAGCCGTACGAAAGTAGGACTTTCGGACTATATCGAATATGCGGCGGAAAAAGCGAGCGTCGAAGAACTGAAAGAACAAAACAGTTATTTCATCAACGGTCTTTACCGTAATGAGGAGGTGTGATATGCCATACGGAGAAACAAAAGTCTATTTCGACGGCAGTCATTATATCGCCATTCCCCACACGGAAAAACCGTATAGGAAACGACCGAAACGCGTTGAGAAAGAAATCACCGTTGCTGACGATGGTGAAAAGATAACGCCCGTAGAGGAAAAAACGGACAGTCCGCCCGTTGAAACGGAAACGCAAATCACGCTCGAAGATTTAGCCGAAGAAACACGAAAACCGCAGGAAACGACGGAAGAAAACGAAGCGCAGCCAAAGCCCGTAAAAACGGTTAAGACGACGAAGAAACATGTCTTTGATAAGTTCTATACCGACAGTCTGAAACTGCCTAAAACGGCAAGAAAACGCTTTATAACGGAAGGTATGCGACCATTCTTCAAAAGCGACGAGGCGACCGAAAACTACGTTACGTTGAATATGGAACGCAAGTATAGAAATCTCGTTACAAGGCGTATCAGACTAACGCGGAAAGTGAATTTGCAGAACTTCAATTATTTCGTAACACTGACGTATAACGACGCCATTCATACCGAAACGACTTTTAAGAAGAAGTTGCGAAATACTTTAAGCCATTTTTGCTCGCGTAGCGGCTGGAAATACGTCGGCGTTTGGGAACGAAGCCCGCAAAAGCAGCGACTACACTTTCACGGCATATTTTATATCCCAGACGGAACGTTGCCGGGGATTATGGAAGAAAAGAACAGTTACAGTTTTTCGGAAAGAAAAAGGCAGATTACGCATCAGAACGACTATTTTAATACGCAGTTCGGGCGTAACGACTTTCGACGTATCGAAACCCGAACGCACATAGGCGAAGCGATAGCGTATATACTCAAATACATAGAGAAAAGCGGCGAGAAGATAGTCTACTCCCGCGGAATGCCGCAATATTTCATTTCCGATATTATGGACGACGATATCGCCGGGCGTATCGGGATAGAAGATAAAAAACTGCTACTGTTCGACGACTTTGTGTGCTGGGACGAAGGCTGCTATATGGGCGAAGTGAGCAAAGAAGTAATAGCACAAATGCGCAAAAGTAATTAAGCGAAAATCCGCACCTGCAAATACGGGCTAAAAACGAAAAATGCCGTAACCGAAAAATAGCGGTGATTCGCCAAGCGGGTTAGCGGCGAACACCGCTTTCGTTACGCTTTCGTTTTCCGTCATTTCGGTCGGTTCGGTTAAGTTTAGGCGTGTGCTTGTCTTCGGCGAGCGCAGCGAGCCGACTTGTATCAAGACAAGCA
>CAVKUX010000121.1:0-4655 GCA_963659595.1 Anaeroplasmataceae bacterium
GGCTCTCGGCAATACGCAAACTTGCGTGTTGCCGTTGGCTTTGTGCAAATTATTTTCTGTTTTGCATTCGGCGCAACATTGTTGCCTTAGCGCACGAAGTGCGGCAAAACAAGCAGACAATCTTGCGAAACTGCGGCTCGATTCCTTGCCCGTCTTATTTTGATAGCAAAGATTTTCTGCGCGTTAGTGGCAAAATAATCTAGCAAGGCTCTCAATGTTGCGCGCATACGCGCAATATTGTTGCCTTAGCAACGATTATTTTGCGTGTTTCGCCGCTTCCTCAAACTCAATCGAAACAATCTTCGTTACGCCCTTTTCTTCCATCGTAACGCCGAAAATCGTGTCTGCGTGGCGCATGGTCGGCTTTCTGTGCGTGATGACGATAAACTGCGTATAGTCGCTGAATTTTTTGAGGAATTCCGCAAACAAGTTGACGTTGGCGTCGTCGAGTGCCGCTTCGATTTCGTCAAGTACGCAGAACGGCATCGGTTTGAGTTTCAAGATTGCAAACAGAATCGAAATTGCAGTCAACGCTTGTTCGCCGCCGCTCAAAAGACTGATGTTTTGCAGTTTCTTTCCCGGGGGTTGCGCGTAGATGTCGATACCCGCTTCGAGCACGTCGTCCGTGTCCTGCATATTGAGACGCAATTCGCCCTTACCACCGCCGAACAGTTGTTGGAATACGTCCTTGAAGTTCTCGCTGATTTGGTCGAATGCGTCCGAAAACTTGGTTTGCATTTCGCCCGTCAACTCGTTGATGATTGTGACGATGTCGTCGTACGCCTTTTGAATGTCGTCGCGGTAGGTCGTTTGCTCTTGCAGTCTTTCCTCTGTTTCTTTGAGGGTTTGAAGTGCGAGCGGGTTGACGTCGCCGAGCCTATTGATTGCCTTTTTGAGTTCGGATATGACCGTCAATGCGCCGTATGCCTTAAATTCGGGGTCTTTGAACTCGACCGCGCTTGCGTACGTCAAATCATATTCTTCGAGGATATGTTGCTGTTGAGTGCGCATTTCGATGTCCACGTTTTCGAGCATATTCTCGTCGCGCACTTTCTTTTCGTTGATCGCCATCCTCTCGTCGGTAATACGAGTTTTTTCTTGGTCGAGGGATACGATTTCGTCGGATATTGTGCGTTTTCTCGCGCTTAGATCCGCGATTTGCGATTCGAGAGAGGCGATTCGAGCCTCATCCTCTTTGGAAAACGTAGTCTTTTCGGGCGCATTGGTGATGTTGTCAATGTTTTGTTGTTCGAGTTTCAAAGCCGCGATAACGTCGAGTTTCTCGTCTTCGAGGGTTTCTCTTTCGCGCCTATAACGGAACAAATCCTGATCGCAAGCGTCCAAAATGCTCTTGTGACCCGCAAGTTTGACTCGAATTTCTGTCACTTGCTCCGCCATAACTTCTCTTTCGCTCTTTTGCTCGCTGCTGACGTTCTTCGAACTTTCAAGCATAGAAGTATATTCTTCTTTCTTTTCGGCAACGACCTTTTCGAGTTCGTCGATAGAACTGATTTTTTCGTCGAGTTCCTTGATTCTCGCCTTGACGACTTCGTATTCTTCGGCGTTTTTGGAAATTTCCTCTTGCAAGGATTGCGTAACTTCGTAGGCTTGTTTTGACTTGTCCTCGTTGAGACCGTTTTCGATGCGGAGTTCGCTTATCTCTTGATTGAGTTGCTCGATTCTATCCGACAGGTCTTTGAGTTCCTGCTCGCGTTCGGCGCGTTGATTGTTGAGAAGCGCGATATTGTTCTTGATTTTTTCGAGATTCGCTTGCGCTTGTTCGATTTTCTTTTCTTGCGCGAGCAAACCTTGCGTTTGCGACCTTCTCGAACCGCCGGTAATTTCGCCGCCGCGCGAGAAGATTTCGCCGTCGAGCGTCACGATTTTTATGGTTTGATTGTATTTTTTGAAGATACGGATTGCGTTGTCGATGTTGTTTACAACAACCGTACCGCCCAAAAGCGTTTGCACGAATCCGTCGAATTTCTTGTCGTACTTGATGAGGTCGCTCGCCAAGCCGTAGCAACCGGGTTCGGTGAGTACGGCCCTGTTTTCACCCGTAAGCGGACGAGGACGGCAAGAGGTCAAAGGTCTGAACGTAACGCGTCCGTAACCTTTTTGTTTTAAGTAGTTGATGAGGTCGCTTGCGTCGCGCTCGGTTTCCACCAACACGTTTTGCATCGCGCCGCCCAAAGCGTATTCGATTGCCGCTTCAAAGTCGCTCGGAACGGTGATGACTTCCGCCAAAACGCCCCAAATCTTCGAACCTATCACGGGGTCGTGCTTGCTGTCTTGCATAAGGCGTTTGACGGCGTCCTGATAGCCCGAATATTCGTTCTTTATGGATGTCAAAAGGTTGAGGTTGCCTTGCGCAAGACCGAGTTTCGAATTGAGGCTCACGATGTCCTCTGCGTAACTTTGAATCGCCTCTTGATTTTCGAGTTTGGTGGACAAAGCCTCGTTGTACTCGCTCATAAGCGCGCGCATACGTTCCTTTGTGGACTTGACTTTTCCGTCGTAAATGGCAAGATTGGTAAGTTCCTCGTCAAGACGAGCCTTTTGCTGATTTACGAGCGACAAAAGCGTCTTTGCCCTCTCGTCGTTTATGCCCTTTTCGGCAATGAATCCCGAAAGGTTGGATTTGAGCGCGCCCAAGTCTTCTATTGCCTTGACATAGTCGATGTTTCGCGCTTCGAGGTCGGTTTCCGCGCCTGCGAGGGATTTTGAAAGCGAAGCATATTTTTGTTGCAACGCCTCCGCTTCTCTGCTCGTTTGAAGGTATATCTCGAACTCGGATTCTTTCTTTTCTTCCGCCTTTTGAATGAGTTGACCCGACACGGTGAGTTGACCGTCTATGGACTGCAATTCGCTGTTAAGACGCTGAATTTCACCTTGAATATGCTTGATTTTCTCTTGCAAAATGCCTGCCGCGCCTTCGAGTTTCGCCGCGTCCACTTTGAGCGCGAGAAGTTCGCTGTTGCTCTCGTCGTAGAGTCGGTCGATACCTGCAGATTCCCTTATGCAATCGTCGTATTTCTTTATGCACTCGTTGAGTTGCATTTCCTTGACTTTGAGGTCTTTTTCGCTCGCAGCCAAACGGTCGTAAATCTTCTGTTTTATACTCTGATTGTTCTCGTAATTATAGATGTAAAGATTGACTTCGTTCTTTTTGAGATCGTCTTTGAGTGCAAAGTATTTTTCGGCGGTTTCGGCTTGCTTTTTGAGCGGATTTATCTGCTTTTGAATTTCGTCGATAACCTGATTTGCCGTTTCGAGATTGACGGCGGTTTTTTCGAGTTTTCTCTCGGCTTCCGTGCGCTGTGCGCGGAATTTGGAAATGCCTGCCGCTTCTTCGAAAATCTGACGGCGGTCGCCCGGTTTTGCGGACATAATTTCCGCGACTCTGCCCTGACCTATAATCGAATAACCTTCCTTGCCGATACCGGTGTCGTGGAAAAGCGAGATAATATCGCGCATACGCACGCGATTGTGGTTTATGTAATACTCACTCAAACCGCTGCGGTCGAGTTTTCTTGTGATAACCACTTCTTCAAACGGCATAGTCGGGAAGATATGCTGATCGGAGTTGTTGAAAACGAGGGAAACTTCGCAATAGGACATACTTTTACGCTTTTCCGTACCGGCAAATATGACGTCCTGCATATTTTTGCCGCGCAGAGATTTTGCGCTCTGTTCTCCCAAAGTCCAACGGATAGCGTCGGCAACGTTCGACTTACCGCACCCGTTCGGGCCGATAATCGCCGTTACACCCTCTTGAAAAGGGATTTCGATTTTATCCGCAAAAGACTTGAAGCCTCTCGCCTCGATTTTGACGAAATTTAACAAAATCGTATACCTAACCTTATATTAATACTTATCTATAATAACACAAGGCAGCAACCTTTTCAAGCGGTTTTTTCTATGTTTCACACAAGTTTCACACCGTCCGTGAAACATCGAACGCGAATTTTCGGGATTTTTATTTTTTAATTGATTAGAATATCGAAAAAGTCACAAACAGCGGTTGTGGCTTTTTGTGAAACATTTTTGTTTTTTGCCTCTTAATGTTGAAAACGCGGCGTTTTTCTTGAATTTCGAGGTGAATTTTTAACAATTTACTTTTTCAATACGCTTTCGAGCGCGACTTTTGCGGCGTTTTGCTCGGCTTCCCTCTTGCTCTTCCCCTTGCCCACACCCGCCGTAAACGTGTTTATTTTCACTTCGACGACGAAAGTCGGATTGTGCGCCGGACCGGTACGCTCGACTTCGCTATACGACACCGAAACGTCGTTTCTCGACGCAAATTCGTTGAGTCTGCTCTTAAAATCGTCCTCGCCGAAATGTTTACATTTGCCGTTGAACAAATCCGCAAGTTTTGAAAGAACAAACTTCTCTGCAACGTCTATGCTCTTGCTGTCGAGATAGATTGCCGCAATCATGGACTCAAACAAGTCGGACATAATTTTGGCTTGCGAACTTATATATGCGACGTTTTCGCCCTTGCCCACGATAAGATAGTTTTCAAGACCGAGTTTCTTCACTTCCTCTGCGAGCGGCTCTTTGGACACGATTGTTGCGCGGATTCTGGTAAGTGCGCCCTCGTGAGCGTTGGGATTGATTTCCATAAGGCGTTTCGCCACGATGAAGTCGAGGAT
>CAVKUX010000122.1:0-4632 GCA_963659595.1 Anaeroplasmataceae bacterium
ATGCAGAGGGGGAACGGCGGTAGGGGAAACACGTGAGGAAGGGGGAAAGCTTTAATTCAAGTTTTCGCCCACACACTCTTGTATAGTAAAAGCCCGAGAGGGAAAGAGGGGGGTGCATCTATTTAGAGTACACGCCGCTCATTCTTGTATAGGAAGAACAAAACACGTGAGGAAGGGGGAAGCTTTAATTCTATATGAAACGCAATCGCAAGAAAATTTCACGACAAGAGGCGGTATACCGCGTGGCTCTCGCCGGCATCAGCGCGGCGGTGGCTTTGCTTATGGTTTGGCTCGGCGTCGTCGTGAGAGTCAGCACGGTTGCTTTTTTTATTGCCGCCGCAGTCGCGCTTATGGTTCCGCTTTCGCAAAAGTACTACCTTTCGTCGGTGCTTGCGTTTGTCGTGTCCGCAGGTCTGTCGTTCTTGGTTGCGGGCGACGTGTTCTCGGTTATGGGCTACGTCGTGTATTTCGGACCTATGGCAATCATTTCGGGCGTTATGCTCAATCACAAGGACAAAATCAAGTGGTGGGTTCAACTCATCGTCAAAATCCTTTACATCAACGGTGCGCTCGCGCTTTTGTACTTCGTATGCAACAACATTGTGATCGATTCGTCCATAATCGACAAGGTGCAATACTGGATGATTGCTCTGTTCGGCACGGTGATTTTGATTGCAATCGACTATGCGTTGCAGTTTATTTATAAGCGAATTGCAGTGCTTGTCGGCAAAGCGTTGCGCAAAAACGAACATCACTGCAAGCCCGAATCCGAAACGACAGATTCCGACGACTTCGACGAGGAAACGCGCCCCGACGGCGATTCTCCCTTCGACGAGTTTTCGGACGATAACGACTGTTTGCAGGCAAACGACGGCGACAACGACAAGAATAACGACAAGGATAACGACAATAACGGCGTTAGGTAATCGAGTTTAGAAAAATCTGAAAGTCAAGTTTTTTGAAAATTCACGCCGAGTTCAAAAAAAGCGGACAACACGGCAACACTCAAGCCGAAACGCAGTCCTCGAAAAATTTAGAAACTACACATAATAGTATTGAAAAACATAATTATAGGTGCTATACTGAAAAACACGATGGAAGTCGCAAACAACCTTGCCTTCCTTGAATTTTTTCGGGGGGGGGTAACAATTTACCGTCTAATCAGATCAAGGTGATTGAAGCCTTGGTCTTTTTTATAGCAGAATTTCCTGCCGTTTATTGCAAGGCTGACAAAAAACAAATGCCTTTTAGGAGGACAGAACACATGAAACGAAGATCGGTTTTCGTAGTTTTTGCGATTGTAATGCTTTTTGCTTTGTCGCTTTTTGCACTAACCGCCTGCAACAACACATCCGATACAGCGGGTGACAATACACAAAAAGAGCAGACCGCCTTAAAAGCACCCGAAGTCGTAATCGAACAAGACGGATTGGCTCGCTTTTGGTGGGATTATGCAGAAAGTTTCGTCATCCGACTCGATCGCAACGACAAAGAAATTCCCATCGAAGATACATTCTATCAATTGAGTGACGGACAGTGTGTTTCTGTAAAAGCCATCAGTTACGAGCCGAGCGTTCCCGACAGCGAATGGTCGGATTGGTACACCTACAATGCCTCGGATTTTGATGATCCGTCAAAGGATGATCCGTCCGACACTCAATATACTCGGTTTGATCTTTCTTCCGACTATGTGTTCGGACTCGAGGACAGCGACGGCAAACTTCACACCGTTTATTTTGACCGCGACGGAAAAATCGACATTGACGGCAACGTCAAGGAAATCTACATTGACTCATACGAGGAAAAGTTTTACGAAAAAGTCGGCAACGACTACAAAGAAATCGACTTGAATGTCGATGTTAATGGCGGTACGGTCACTTTCAACGGAACTGTCTACCATAAGCTTGTCGGACTTTTCCTGCCTACAATCACGGACAGAAAAACTTACATCGACGTTGAAAGCGGCGATTATATCTATGTCGACGGCAACGAGACTACGGTTTACGGCGATAACGCATATAGCCTCTTTTACTACAAGTTGGGTGACGGCGACAGACTCTACGCAAAGGACAACAACGCCCAAGCCGCACCGACGTTTGTCACAATCGACATACAAGACGAGGTTGTGAGTATCGACGATCAAACCTTTTACGAAATCGTCTATTCCGAAATAGAAGATTTGCCGACAACCTATCCCTCGAACGCCTGGATGGACGGCAAAGGGGAATACAAAGCAGACGGGGCGAACACGACAGGGGAGGCGTACTATTTTTCGCAACGACAAGAGAGTCTTTGCCATTATTATGTGTTGTGGGACGAGGAACATCCCTCTTGTATGGCGTTGAGCGCAGACGAAAAGTATTACGTCGCGCTCGTCAATCAAAAGTATTACGGATTGAGATTCGACTCTCAAAAATGCTCGGTTTTGCCGATTACGGTCAACGAAAACGGTTTGACGGTCGGCGATGATTCCTTCGTGTCGTTTTCGGTGATGGAATATATCTACAAAGAGGATGGCGGAGTATACAAACCCGTAGAAACTTCCACGGAGCAGGTGGTCGAATATTTCGGCAGATATGCCAACGTCAACGACAGCCGGACAATCGGCGTAGGGGAAAGCCTGAGTTATAACGATACAACCTACAAGAGACCTATAAAAGTTGCGGATTCCGAATATATTGTCGCATATGTCAACCTTGGCAAATTGACAGCCAAAAATATCGAGATTGCAAAGAGAAGCGACAACACTTTCAATGTGGCGGTGGAAAACAAAGAGTTCTATCCTGTCATAGATAAGGTGGACACAAGTCTGAGCGGGGGCATTTACAAAAACACGGCGGGCGAGTATGTCGCGCTCAATTACAACGAGTCGACACAACGTCTCGAATTGAGCGAAAACGGCACGCGCTCGCAAGCCGTCATTGTAAACAACGTCGCATATTTCATCGTGAACGGAACGTATGTGCCGTTCGATTGCGACGGAGCGGACTTCGATTACAACGGGAATACATACTCGAAAATAAATCTCGTGGAATCGACCGACACCGCTTATTCCAATGTCGGCATAATGCAAATGTTCAGTATTGAAAAGGACAACGACACGACAAGACTAAACACTCTTTACATCCAAGGAGCGTCCGACAAATCTTATCAAATGATAACTTATAATAATTATGGCGATTCGAGTAAAAGCGACATAAAAGTTTTTTATGAAGAGAACGCCGTCACCTATCGCGACAACTATGTGGGATATATGGACGAGTACGGTTATCATACTCTCAGAAGTTGGAAAGCCGTCGAAAACACCTCCGAAAGCGACGCGTCCGACGAGTATTTCTATGTCGACGGAATAAAATATCAAAACATACCCTCTAATAAGGCTGCCGACTATTTGACGCAACCGTCCGATTTCGGGGATTGCAGATATTTTGTTTACGATAGCGCCTCATATTATTTGGCGGTAGGAAGGTACGGATTGGTGTATTTTGTCGACAACTCAACGCCCGATGCATCTGAGCAGTATTTCTACAAGTTGGACAACGGCTATTTTGTAAGTACGAAGGGAAACGGTTTTGCCAAATACGTCAACGGAACCTTTGAATATATCGACGATGCAAATAACATGTCAAGAACCTACGACGCTTTGATTGAGGCAAAATCTCTGCCGCAAGGAATCGACAACGGAGATTATGTTCTCAAAGATAGGTACGGCGCTTCGCTGAATTTGGTTAAAATAAAATTGGATGATTCCGGCGATTTGAATTATTACGAAAGAGAAAAAGATTCTTCGGGGAATTATGCATTTACGAAAGCAACGCGCCTGTTTGAAAGCGCATCGGGCGACAAACGATACTATTTCTACGAAGACGACGAGATGTTGGGCGGCTCGAGCACGATTCATCGCCTTGCGACCTTGGGCATTAACGAAGAAGAAAAATTGTCGGCAAGAGAAAATTCCGCTCTTAGCAATGTGTTCACAGACGGCGCGGGAACATACTTTACGCGAGGAACGGAGATTTACAATCGATCCGGGCTCTACGATACTGATGGAACGCTTATAACAACATACTATTATGAGCAAGGGTATTCCGAGGGCTTTGTCGTGGACGAAAACTACAACGCCAAGTACTTCAAATGCATTGTGAGAGCAAATTCGTCATTCTTCATTTATGAAGAAAGAGCGGAAGAGATTCTCGGCGTATACGCTTTGGCAATGGGCGATTTCGAAGAGTACTTTGTCGAATATTCGGACACGAAAGGCGATGTCCGCACAAGAAGAGTCGAGGGCTTCGATTTGTACAGAAAACCCCTTCGCAGGGCGACCGACCAAAGTGTTTTGGGATATTACAAAGAAGTCGACGAAAACGGCGAGTCATCATATATGAGCGGCATAAACGTCGGTATTTCTAAAAACAATAACATCGTAGTTGCTCCCAACAACATCGGCTCCGGAGCCACAAGCGGTTACGGGCTTATGGTGCTTGCGTTGTATGTCGACGAAGACGGCACCTATTATTGGATGTTGAATGAAAAAGACATCGAGCCGTATGCGTCCTGCACAATAAAGGACGGTGAGAGTGTCATGACGTTCCCGTATGCGTTCGGCAGCGGGGAAACCGTCACAGGCGGTGT
>CAVKUX010000123.1:0-4545 GCA_963659595.1 Anaeroplasmataceae bacterium
CAAAAGACGGCGAAAAAACAGAATTCGGAAACGGCAAAAGGCGATTTTTTGTATGACAAAAAAACCACAATAAGCTCAATGCGAGAATAAAAATCGGGCGGTAAATGCTTCTAATGCGCGCACGCGCGTGCGCGCAGGTACAATATAAAGTCGCGTGCGCGCGTGCGCGCGAAAAGCACGATTTACGGCGAGATTTTGCGTTGAATTTTTATGGATAATTTTGTCGCTTTTTACGTCTTTTATATAATTTGCGGAATATTTGAAAAGCACTCGATATATATTTTGATATGAGCGAAGGGATTGACAAAATCAAAGCCGACGCAAAAGGCGTTTTCGAGAAAATCAAAGGGATAAAAAATATAAAGATTATCGTTTTGATATTCATAATTGCAATCGCGCTCATCATATACTCTAACGTAGCGACGACAAAACAGAGCGAGCAGACCTTTCAAAACGACGAAGAGGCGAGGCTTTCGAGCATACTTTCTTCGGTTGAGGGTGCGGGCGAGGTGGAAACGATGATAACGAAATCGTCGGGGCAGGTGGTAGGCGTGCTTGTCATTGCCGACGGCGCAAGCAATCCGCTCGTAAGGCTCAGACTGTTGCAGGCGACATCATCCGCGCTCGGCGTGGACTATGAAATCGTGAGCGTTTTGAGCCGCACAAAATGAGAACCTATAGGAGGAATATATGAAAATGAAACCAAAAACCAAAAAGATAATCGTTTTGTCGGTTATGGTTGCCTTGCTCGTTGCAACTGGAGTGCTGAACTTCGTTTTGAGCGACAAACTCAACAAGACGTCCGACGACGTAACCGAACAACAAAGCACCGTAACGCAAACTTTCTTTGCGGCGGCGAGAAGCGACCGCGACGCAACAAGAGAATCCGAGTTCTTGTATCTTGACGCAATTATGAATTCGCAGGACAGTTCGGAAAGCGCAAAGACTACGGCGCAAGAACAAAAGATGTTGATTGTGGAAAGAATGGAAAAAGAACTTGCTCTTGAAACTCTCATCAAGGGGAGGGGATTCGAGGACGCAATCGTCACAATCGGCGACAACGGCGTAAGCATCGTGGTGGGAGAAAGCGAACTTACGATAGAACAAGCAAATCAAATTCTTTCCGTCGTCGTGTCCGAAACCACGTTCAAACCGACAGAGGTCAAAGTTATTCCTTTCAACTGACATAGGGGGGGATTAGACGGAGCGCATCGCACGAGCGGTGCGCTTTTGCTGCTTGCGCTTTACGCTCAAAATAATTTTTGCGAGCGGTTGATATAATTTTTTGCGTGTGATATAATAATCAAAAAAAGAGGTCGAATATGGCAAAAGAAAAATCACCGGTATTGAACGACGTTCTCGTTTCGCTCGCAACCGAAGCGGCGCAAGACGTCGAAGGCATACGCCTTCTCAATTCGAAGCGCAATCGCTGCGCGGTGTCCGTATACGTTTTGCCCAACGAAAAAGTCACCGTCGACTTTTTTGTGAGTATCGATTTGGGATACAGCGTACCTTCGCAAGTGGCGGTTTTGCAAGAGAAAGTGAAAAAACAAATAGAAGGCGCAACCAAGTTTAAGGTTCAATCCGTAAACGTGCAGGTTGTCACTGTAAACGTAGCGCAATAAATATGAGAAGAATAGCAAGAGAAAACGTGTTCAAACTGGTGTTCGAGTACACCTTCTACGGCTCGGTGAACGAGTCCACTTTGGAATTGATGCTCGTTGACAGCGACCTCACCGAAGACGACCGTCAGTATATCAACTCGACATATCTCGGCGTTGCGACAAACGATGAGAAACTCAAAAAGATTATCCAAAGCCATCTCGAAGGCTACACGCTCGAAAGAGTGTACCGTCCCGACTATGCGGTGCTGCTCGTCGCGACGTATGAACTTTTGGAACATACCGCGCCGAACGCAGTCGTGATAAACGAAGCGGTGGAACTTTCAAAGAAGTACGGCACGGACAAATCAGGCTCCTTTGTGAACGGCGTGCTTGCAAAGATAGTGAAAGATATAGACTAAACAGTGCCAAACCGTCCCGAAATTTTCAAATGATGCAGAAATGACGTGCAAATGTTTGATATTTCGGGATTTTTTAACTCAAAAACAGCGTGAAAATGCCGAAAAATCGGTGTTTTACTGCAAAAAAGGTGTATAAAGTGTCGATTATGTCAGATAAAACCCCATTTTCTGAAAATACGATATCCGTAAGCGAGGTCAATGCCACGATAAAATCGTGCATTGACGCCCCGATATTCAAAGGTTTGGAAGTTTTCGGCGAGATTTCGGGCTACAAGTTTTCGGGACCTCACGCTTACTTTACGTTGAAGGACAAATTCTCGCAACTTTCCTGCGTGTGCTTCTACGCGCAAAAAACCTACGTTCCAAAAGACGGCGAAAGCGTCATTGCTCGCGGCTCGCTCGACTACTACGTCAAGGGCGGCAGACTCTCGCTGCAAGTGAGTTCCATGACTCCCGTCGGACAGGGTATGTTGTTTTTGGAATTTGAAAGACTCAAAGCAAAACTGCAAGAGGAAGGTTTGTTTGACGAGGCGCACAAAAAGCCCATTCCGCAATTTGCCAAAAACGTGCTTGTCGTCACGTCCAAAACGGGCGCGGTCATTCGCGACATCGTGACAACGATACGGCGCAAAAATCCCGTCATCGACATCGTCGTCAAAGATGTGAGAGTGCAAGGCGAGGGCGCAGGCAAGGAAATCGCAAAAGTACTCGAACGCGTGGACAATCTCGGTTACGACGTAATCGTAATCGCAAGAGGCGGAGGCTCGCTCGAAGACCTTGCGCCGTTCTACGACGAAACGCTTGTAAGGGCGGTGTACAAAATGAAAACGCCCGTCGTGTCCGCAGTCGGACACGAAACCGACTTTTCGCTTTGCGACTTCGTTGCCGACAAACGCGCGGCGACCCCGACTGCGGCAGGCGAACTCGTGGCGTACGACTACTATGCGCTCGCCGACGAATTGAAACAGAATATGCGCAGACTTTCCGTCAACGCCTCGCGCGCGTACGAGAGGAAAAGTTCGGCGGTGCAGATAAGCTGCAACAAGTTGAGGCGGCTCGCTTCCGAGTTCTATTTGCAGAGGGGACACAAAATCGAGTTCCTTATGCAGCGAGCAAAATCGCAGATAGAAAGGAAGTTCGAGATTGCGGACGCAAGGGCGGACAAGGCGATATCCTCGCTCGACAATCTCTCGCCGCTCAAAACTTTGAAGCGCGGATATTTCAGAATCCAAACGCAGGGCAAAACCATAAACAAGGTTGCGAATCTCAAAATCGGCGACACCGTCACGGCAACGGGTTCGGACGGCGCAATTGAGGCGCAAGTTAACAAAATAGAAATTTTCGAGGTGAAAAACAATGGCTGAAATCAAAAAGTTCGAGGACGCTTTGGGCGAACTCGAAGCAATCGTAAAACAACTCGAAGGCGACATCCCTCTCGACGAGGCGGTCAAGGCTTTTGAAAAGGGTATCGAACTTAGCAAGATTTGCATTGCCGACCTCAAAGCGGAAAAAGGCAAACTCGCTTTGCTTGTGGACGACATCAACAATCTCACCGAAGAATTGAAACTTGACTGACTATGAAAATCTCGACGATTGACAAAAACGAATTTCTCGTCATGTTCGAGCACTCGCTCAAAAATGCGATAGGCGACGGCAATTCCGTCATCGATGAGGGTATGCGCTATGCCGCGCTCGACGGCGGCAAACGAGTGCGTCCTCTTTGCGTGTACTTCGGCGCGCGCGCAATAGGCAAAGACGCCGAAGTCGACGAAGTTATTCGTCTTGCTGTGGCGGTCGAACTCATCCACAATTATTCGCTCGTTCACGACGATTTGCCGGCTATGGACAACGACGACTATCGCAGAGGCAAACTTTCGGTGCACAAAAAGTTCGGACACGCAAACGGCATTCTGATCGGCGATCAACTTCTCACGCTCGCCTCGTGCGTGTTGCTTGACGGCGCAAGGGTGTACGGCTCGCATTTCGCAAGGGCGGCGCAAGAGATAACTTCTGCCGCAAAACGTATGGTTTTGGGACAGGCAAGCGACTTGCACGGTTGCGATATTGCCGACGATTTTCTCGATATGTACTCGCAAAAAACCGCCGCTCTGATCGTAGGCTCGTTTGTCGCAGGTGCGATATGCGCGGACGCTGATTTCGAGCAGATAGAAAACATCGGCGAATACGCGATGAACATCGGCGTTGCTTTCCAACTTGCCGACGACCTTTTGGACGAGGGCGAGGACGGAAGCATAGTATCTGTGCTCGGCGCGGACGAAACGCGCGCTTTGCTCAATGAAAAAACTCAGAGAGCAAGAGAGATAAGTTTGAATTTTTCGGGCGCAAAAGAATTGTCGGATTTTGCCGACGCGCTTTGCAACAGGCAAAAATAAAGAGAATATGGCGCAAACTTTCAAAAAGTTGTTGCCAAATCCGATTGTTTTTGGTATATTGTTAGAGCAATCGAGTGCGGGAGTGACTCAGTGGTAGAGTGTCACCTTGCCAAGGTGAAAGTCGCGGGT
>CAVKUX010000124.1:0-4491 GCA_963659595.1 Anaeroplasmataceae bacterium
CGTCCGCTCCGCGTGGGGCAACACTGACGCGATTGACTTCGTAGCAATCGCTAGTTCGTTGCGAGCAACGAACGGCAGACGGGCTGTTTGCAATACAAATCGGCTGAAAGCCGTGCCACTGCGCTTTGTGCGCCAGCTACGCACCCAAACGGCGCAGTCGCTTGTACTATTCGTCAAGCTCGACTCTCGCTACGGTCATCGTCTTGCGATTCCGATTCCGTCTGCGAATAAGTTTAAGTTACTTGAACGAGATACTGTATGCGATGCTTAACGGTTGATATAAGTCAATATTTGAATGAAGAACAAGAAAGAGTCGCGCTTTGGCAACCCTAATTTACTAAGCGTAAATGAGTTGTCGAAGCGCGACTCTGCCGCAGTTATTCGTCAAATAGTGGCTTATAGCATACCGTTAAGACGGGTGAGGAAGTCGGAATAAACTTCGCCATTATTCACCTCGTTCAAAATCTCGTGGCGTGCGTCGGGATAAAGTTTGACGGTCAAATCCTTGACGCCGAGATTCTTGTATTGGTCGTAAAGTTTTCGGACGAGTTTGCCGTTGCCGCCGACAGGGTCTTTGTCGCCCGAGAAAATGGCGATGGGTTTGTTTTTGTCGATTTTGGCAAGGTTTTCGGCTTTGTAACTCTCCTTGAGTCCGTTGAGGAAGAACTTGAAGAACGCAATGGACATAACGTAGCCGCATTGCTCGTCGAAGATGTACTTTTTGACGTTCTCTTTGTCGCGGGAAAGCCATGCGAACTCGGATTCCTTTTTGAAAGGCTTGTTGTATGCGCCGAAGGAAAGTTTGTCGAGAAGGTGCGCGGTCTTTTCGCCGCCGAGAAGTTTGTACTGCATGTTTGAAATCGACGCACCGCTATTGAGCATTGCGCCCTTCATCATAGCAGAGCCGCTGAGGATAACACCCGAATAGTCCTTGCATTCCTCGATGTAGCGTTGACCCACCATGCTGCCGTAACTGTGTCCGAGATAGAACACGGGAAGATTGTATCTTTCTTTGAGCATTTTGGTGATTGCGCACTCGTCTTGTACGGTGTCGAAATAGATGTTACCCTTGTGGTAGCCCTTCACGCCCTTCGTAGATTGCTTGGTGCTTGTCATACCGTGAGCGCGGTGGTCGTCGGCAAAAACGATATATCCGTTTTGATTGAGGTAGTTTGCAAAGTCGTCGTATCTGCGAGCGTGTTCCGCCATGCCGTGAGAAATTTGGACTACGCCCTTGGGGTTGCGCACGTTGTCCCAAAGATAGCATTGCAATACAGTTCCGTCAAAACTCTGAAATTTTTCGGTTTTCATAAATTCTCCTCTTTATCGCAAAAGCGACCAATCGTTATTCAATACGGATATATTGTAGCATAAGATTTTCCTCTTTTCAAGACGTAAATATACGCAACTTTGTGCGAATTTGTTTCATAATATGGTTATATGGCTTCGAAAATGAAGGATAAAACGGCAATTTCGCATCAAAAACGGATGATACTTTTCACCGGAGGCGGCACGGGAGGACACGTCTACCCCAACCTTGCGCTCGTTCCCGAATTTGAAAAAAGAGGATTTGAAATCGCATACGCAGGCGGCGACGGCAACACTCTCGAAAGGCAACTCGCTCGCGGCGCAGGCATAAAATACTATGCCGTTCCCACGATAAAACTCGTGCGTTCGCTCTCTGTCGAGGCAATCAAAAACAACTTGAAAATTCCCGTCGAACTGCGCCACGCTATTAAAAAAGCAACGGAATTACTCGACCAAATCAAACCCGATTGCGTTTTTTCAAAAGGCGGTTTCGTGTCTTTGCCCATAGTGCTTGCCGCAAGCAAGGCGCATATCCCGATATTCGCGCACGAGAGCGACTACACTCTCGGTCTTGCCAACAAAATCGCAAAACTCAAAGGCGCGACGATTTTCAAAGCCAACCCTAAAGCAAAATTCGACGGCATTTTCGTGGGTATGCCTTTGCGTGAAAATCTTTTGCGAAAGGACAAAATCGGGGCGCAAAAAACGCTGAATATAAACAATTCTTTCAAAAAGCCCGTGCTTTTGGTGTTCGGCGGCTCGTCGGGCGCAAGCGCGATAAACGAAGCGGTCAAAAAGAATATAAAATCGCTCACGACAAAATATTACGTTCTGCACGTCACGGGCAAAAACAAGGACGAAAAAATAAGCGCGAGCGACTACCGTGCGTTTGAATACGCCGACGACATTTCCCTCTTTTACACCGCTTGCGACGTCATACTTTCAAGGGCGGGTGCGACAAGCGTTTTCGAAATATCGTCGATAGGCAAACGCACCGTGTTCGTCCCCCTGCCCAAAGGCGCGTCGAGGGGGGATCAGATATACAACGCCGACCTTGCAAAAGAGTACGGCGGAATCGTGCTTAAACAAGATTCGAGTTTTTGCGACAATTTTGTCGGGGCAATAGAAACGGCGATGCAAAATCCGCCCATGAAACCCATAAATCACGACTCGAACGGAAAAATTGCGGACGAAGTATGTGATAAATTGAGGCGAGGTGAAAAATGCAAAAACAAAAAACCATCGCCAAATGGCTTGCGGTAATCCTTTTGATGACAGTGGCAGTCGCTTGCTATATCGCGTTTTCCGCAATCGTCGGTAAGGATCCCGACGGCAACGCAAACGTCGCAGGCGCAAACGACGACAAAAACCAAGAAAACGTAGACAATCCGACGATAAAACCCGTTTATTCCGTGTTGCCGAGAAAGAGCGAAACCGTAAACGGCGCAACCGTCGCGCACGTCGGCGGCGAGGGCGAAGAAAAAGTCCTCGACGTTTTTTATTTCGCAAATAAAACCGTCCTCGTATTCCACTCGAATTCCGAGCAATACGACGTAAATGAGAGGGGAATTTACATAGCGATTTTCAGCGGCGAAACGCTTGAAAAAACGCTCAAAATCGCAGACGAGAACGACAAATATCTTTCAAGTTGCCAAACGAGAAACGGCGTTGCGATTTTCACTTGCGACGGCGCAAAAACAAACGTCGAAATATACGATAGCGACTTTGACGTATCTTGCGAAAACACCCTCGACGCATACGACGAAATCAAGGCTAATTATTACGGCGAAAACGTCGAAGCGTTTTGTGTGAAAAACGGCAAAATCAAGCGACTCGTCATTGACGATTCGTTGCGTGTTAAAAGCGACAATTTCGTACTTCAAACGACAGCCGCAAACGTAGTTCAAGCCATAAAATACGGCGATTCTACCTTGCTGTTTTTGCAAGACGAACAAACCGCCGTCGGTGTGACTTACGATACAAATTCGGGTTTTACAAAGCGTTTTTCATACGATAAACACCATATTTTGCAAATATTGCCCGTGATTCAGTCCAACGTTCAATGCTTTGCGCTTCTTTTCAAAACGCAAGACGGCTTGCAAGTTTCCCTTCTGTCTCAAACGCTAAACGAGAATGCGAGATACAACGTAAACGGCGAGAATTTCGGCGCGCTTTATCGATGCGAAAACGGCTTGAAAATTCTCTTGAAAAACCGCATAATCAAACTCTGTTCGCACCTTGAATTTATATCCGAAACGTCGCTTGCGGATATAGCCGTTTCAAGCGAAAACAACTTTGAATCGAGCGAAAAGACGCTCGAAAACGCAAGCGGTTTTGCCGCACGAAACGGCGCAATATCGCTTGAAGACGCAAATGATTTTTCTTGCGTATTGCAAGAAGAAAATATGCTTGTCGCTCGCTTTGAAAACTTCGATTGTCTGCTTAAACTCAACGAAGACAACATCGCCGCCGCGGCAACTTTCAAATACGCCGAAAACGTGTTTGTGTATACGTCGATAATCGACGGACAAAACAAGTTGTCAATCATCTTCGACGCCGACTCGGACTCTTCTTCAACATATATGTGTTTCGGAAAAACCGACGCGTTTTTCTTGTCCGTATTGACAAGCGGCAAATGATGTTGTATAATTTGAGTATGACAAAGGAAATTCAATCTCAAACGCCTCAATCTCAACCCTATTCGGATATGGCAGCGCGAAAAATCGTGCTGATTTTGGGGTTTGTGATGACGTTGCTCGGATTTGCGGCGATGCTTTACGCCTCGCTCGCATTCTTCTTCCCTGCCGCGAATTTCATCAAGTCCGTGCTTGCATTCGACCTTGTGAAGGGCTTGTACATCGCAAGTTTGGCATTGTCGTTCGTCGGCGTGGTGTTCTCCGTTGCCGGCGCAAACACAAAGAAAGGTCTTGCAAGATTGTCTTTCTTCTTCGGCACTTTCGGATTTATATTTTCTGCGGCATTCTTGGTCGTAGTGCTGTTTTTCGGAACGTTGATGCCGTTCTGATTATAAATAAGGAATAGAATCAACTCGACTTTTTGTCGGGTTGTTTTTTTATACAAAAGTAGTCGTTATATACTCTAAATTAAAGCTTCCCCCTTCCTCATGTGTTTGGACTTCGGCGTTTGCGAGGCAATCCGCCTCGTTCGCTTTGGCTACAACAC
>CAVKUX010000125.1:0-4445 GCA_963659595.1 Anaeroplasmataceae bacterium
AGTGCCGTAAGGAACGCAGTGACGGAATAGCGATTGTTACGAAGTCAATCGCGCCTTGTCTCCCCCGCGAACGACGATAACCTATGTAGAGAAATGCCCCAAACTGAGTGGTGGGAGAAATACCCGAGAGGGAAAGAGGGGGTGCATCTATTTAAAGTACACGCCCTACACTCTTGTAGCGGTCGAAAAACGCCCCTCTCATATTGTTGAGAGGGGCGTTGACGCAGTTATTCGATCAATAGCGCATTATGGCTAAGCGCGCCAAGCAGATGAATAGCGCGAAAAGCCCATCGGGCACTCGTCTATTATCCTAACTGGCTAAGGCTTTTACAAAAAACTAATATAAAACCGCGATATTGAGATGAAGAACAAGAAAGGCACGGTTTTAACTGGCTAAGGCTCTCAAATAGATGAAGAACAAGAAAACGCCCCTCTGGTAGCAATCCTAACGTACATAAGCGTACGTGAATTGATAACAGAGGGGCGTTGACGCAGTTATTCGCTCAATAGCACATTATGGATAAGCGCGCCAAACAGATGAATAGCGCGAAAAAGTCCTTCGGGCACTCGCCTAGTGTACTATTGCGTACACGACGAGCGGCCGAAGGGCTTTGACAATGCTAGTCGCTGTTTGGTGCGCTTATCCGAAGACGGCGAGCAAGAATCCGGCCGCCACCGCCGACCCGATAACGCCTGCTACGTTCGGACCCATTGCGTGCATAAGAAGATAGTTGCCTTTGTTGTATTGAAGTCCGACAACGTTGGATACACGCGCCGCCATAGGAACGGCGGATACGCCTGCAGAACCGATGAGCGGGTTGATTTTGCCTTTGGAGAGGACGTAGAGCAATTTGCCGATGAGCAAGCCGCAGATTGTGGCGAGCACGAATCCTGCAAGACCGAGGAACACGATTTTGAGCGTGGACAAGGTGAGGAAGGTCGAGCCGACTGCGGTTGCGCCGACGGAAATGCCGAGGAACAGGGTGACGATGTTCATAAGCGCGTTTTGCGCGGTGTCGCTGAGTCTTTCGGTTACGCCGCATTCACGCAAGAGGTTGCCGAACATAAGGCTTCCGAGCAGAGGCGCAACGGACGGCAAAAGCAAGGACACGACGATGGTGACGAGAATCGGGAAAATGATTTTCTCTTTCTTGCTGACCTTGCGGGTGGATTGCATAACGGTCATACGCTCTTTCTTTGTGGTGAGCAACTTCATAAAAGGCGGTTGCAAGAGCGGAATGAGCGCCATATACGAGTACGCAGCAACTGCGATAGGCGCGAGCAAATGCGGTGCGAGCGACTTGGTAAGGAAGATAGCAGTCGGACCGTCCGCGCCTGCGATGATGGAAATCGAGGACGCTTCGCCGCCCGTGAATCCCATTGCCGCCGCGAGAATAAGCACGAGGTAGATACCGCCCTGCGCCGCTGCGCCGAGAATGAGCGAACTCGGACGAGAAAGCATAGGTCCGAAGTCGGTCATTGCGCCCACGCCGATGAAGATGAGGCAGGGATAAACGCCCGTCTTTACGCCTATGTAGAGCATATCGAGCAATCCGCCGTGTTGCAAAACGTTGAGATAATCTACGCCGTTTGCCACAGCCGCGTCGCCGGTCCACCATTCGGGGTGGAAGATTTTGTCGCCGTCGAGTGCGGGCAAGTTGGTGAGAAGCATACCGAACGCGATGCCCACGAGAAGCAAGGGTTCAAACTGCTTTTTGATGCCGAGATAGAGGAAAAACAGCGCGACGATAATCATCACGATGGATTGCCAACCGCCTTCTTGACCGAAAAGATGGTAGCCGCTGCCGTTCCAGATATTCTTTAAGATTTCGCCTATATCCATACAAAACCTCTCAGTTCAATTCGCAAAGCGGTGCGCCGGTGCTTACGCTCGCGCCCTTTTGCACGAACACTTGACCGACTTTGCCGTCCTTGTCGGCATAGATTTC
Organism: Anaeroplasmataceae bacterium; assembly: GCA_963659595.1. GTDB lineage: Bacteria > Bacillota > Clostridia > Christensenellales > CAG-917 > CAG-475. Next base: position 1,950 of record CAVKUX010000125.1, read on the forward strand.
GTTTTCCATTTTCATTGCTTCGAGGATAAAGAGTACGTCGCCTTTTTTGACTTGTTGACCGCTTGTCACCTTGACGGCGTTGATAGTGCCGGGCATAGGTGCGGTGACGGAATTTGCGCCTGCGCTTGCGGGTGCTGCCGCTGCGGGTGCTGCCGTAGGTGCGGCGGTTGCGACTTCTTGCGTTGCCGCAACGGGCGTCGCTTGAGGAAGCGCGGCTTCGTATTCGGCTTGAATGACAGCCTCGCCCTTTTCAACTTCGACTTCGTAAATCTTTCCGTTTAACGTAACTTTGTAAATCATTTTTCTTCGTCCTCTACTCTCTTGATGGATTTGAAACGCAACTCGTTGAGAGGCGTATTGGTTTGGTCTGCGACGATTGCCATAATCATAGCGGCGTCGCGCTCGTCGGTGTTGATAAGTTTAAGTTCGCCGCAAGTGCCTTTTGCGAGGGGTTGCTCGACTGTTTCGGTTGCGGTTTCTTCCTTCTTATCCTTTTTCCAGAACGTCATTTTTGCTTTGAAATTCTGCACTTTATCGTTCCATTCGGGGTGTTTTTCTTTGAGTTTTTCGCTTCCGTCAAAGATTTTGCCCACGAGCGATACGATGAGCATAAGCAGAATAAGAACGATGAAAACAACCGATACGCCGATGAGCGCAAGCAAAAGCGCATCGGTGACTTTGAGGGGGTCGGTTCTGTTCAAAATTCCGCAAAGTAGGATGTTATTCATATTTCACCTCTTATTCCTCAACGGGGGAAATGGTGTATTTGACCACTTTTTCTTCTTTTGCCTTGCGAGCGGCGAAGTATTTTTCGGTCACTTGCGGGAAAAGAATGTAGGAAAGCACGTCCTCGTCGTTCTTTGCAATACCTTTGAGTTCCTCTTTGGTCTTTTCAAAGACGGGTTCGAGCGTATCGGCGTATCTGCCCTCGATGGGTTTCTCGTCGCCGAGTGCCTTCTTCATAACTTCGGGATTGATGGGCGCGGGCGAAGTGCCGTACTCGCCTCTGCAATACGCTTTGACTTCTTTGGAGATATTCTTATATCTCTCGCCGCAAAGCACGTTGCTCGTTGCCTGAACGCCGACCATTTGGCTCATAGGCGTTACGAGCGGCGGATAACCGAGGTCCGCTCTGACCTTCGGCGTTTCGATGAGCACTTGCTCGAATTTGTCCATAGCGTTTTGCGCTTTGAGTTGGGAAACGAGGTTCGAGAGCATACCGCCGGGCACTTTGTAGGTCAAAGCGTCGGTGTCGGTGGTGAGCATTTTGGGATTGAGCGTGCCGTCTTTGAGATAGCCGTCTCTTATGGGCTTGAAGAAGTCGTTGACTTGTTTGAGCACGTCGTCGTTAAGACCCGTTTCGTATCCGAGTTGTTTGAGGGCGATATTGATAGTTTCGGTTGCGGGTTGGCTCGTGCCGCCGCTGAAACAAGAGGTTGCGGTGTCGATAACGTCAACGCCCGCCTCGATTGCCTTCATATAAGTCATATACGCCATACCCGTGGTGCAGTGAGTGTGCAAAACGACGGGGATTTTGACTTCGTTTTTGATTGCGCCGATAAGTTCGTACGCTTCGTTGGGGGTCATCGTGCCCGCCATATCCTTGACGCAGACAGTTGCAACGCCCATTTCTTCGAGTTGTTTTGCGAGTTTTGCAAACGCGTCGAGAGTGTGAACGGGGCTTTGCGTATAACTGATTGCGCCCGACACCGTCGCGCCGCACTTGATTGCGGTTTTGGTTGCGGTTTCGAGATTGCGCACGTCGTTGAGCGCGTCGAAAATACGAATTACGTCGATGCCGTTGTCAACGGATTTTTCGACGAACATCTTGACGATTTCGTCGGGATAATGCTTGTAGCCGAGAAGGTTTTGACCTCTGAGCAACATTTGAAGTTTCGTGTTGGGCATAGCCTTGCGAATGTCGCGCAAACGCTTCCACGGATCTTCGTCGAGATACCTCAGACAAACGTCGAAAACCGCACCGCCCCAGCACTCGACAGAGTAGTAACCCGCTTTGTCCATCGTGGGAAGAATGTCGGCAAATTTAGAATACGGCAAGCGCGTTGCAATCAAAGATTGATTTGCGTCGCGAAGAACCGTTTCGGTAAAAAGAACTTTCTTTTGAGCAAATTCTTTTTTCATTATATAGCCTCCAAAAAATGATTCATTGTAAGTATAACAAATTATATTTGCAAATCAAACGATTTTGTGAAAATATAGATAAAAATTTATTTATTTAATATTTGTAGTATAAAATAAAACGACGCCTCGCTGAAGCGAGGCGCAAACGTTTTGGTCGTCGATACTTTATTTCGTGTTATTTTGCTTTGTCATTTACAATCGGAAAGCGGCAAAAGCGTCACGTCGAACGAGCCGTCGTCGTAAATATCTATAAGCGTTCCGCCCCTTTGCGTATTGCGTTTTGCTATGCCCTTGTACGCGTTGTAGTCTATGCTCATTCCGTAGGTCAAACGAATACCCTTGTAGGTCATAGAC
>CAVKUX010000126.1:0-4427 GCA_963659595.1 Anaeroplasmataceae bacterium
GAACTGGACGGCATAGACGAAGAACTGTTTATACAAGACGTCGAAGGTATCGAAGACCGTTCCGTAAACTGGGATTACGTCAATCCCGAAACGTTATTCAATACGTTGAAAGAGTCAGGCGTTTTGGATGACGATTACAAATACAAAGTATTCTGCGCTTTCCTTGAAGTGCGTTGCTATGACGATTTTGAAGAAAAAGTCAACTCGCACGGCGACCGCTGGGACGATTGTATCAATCTTTGGAGCGGCTACTCGTGGGAAGATTACGGCAAAGAAATGCTTGACTGTTGCGGCTATGAAATACCCGAACACATAATCGACTTTATCGACCTTGAACGCTATGGAAGATACTGCGGCGAAGAATATTTGCAAGAATACAGCGACGGCTTAATCGAAATACAATAAGGAGTTAAAAATTATGAATATCACTATTGAAAACAAGAAACAAAAAGCAATCGAACTTATGCAAAAATTAGATATTTATAAGCCATATATCAAAGGTTTTAAGGATAAAACCGATGTTTGCTTTTTTGAATGCTTCGGCGGTTACTGGGCTTATCAAGAACCGGAACTTATGTCTAAAATCAAAGAATTTGAAGAACAATACAATGTTCTCGTATATGCCGTAACACACGAATACACCGAATTTGGCGAGTGTTACGACTTTCTCTACATATCTGACTATGAAGAAGAGTGGGACGAAATGCTGTATAAGCAAGGCAGAACGTTCTACGCTTACGCTTACGTTTGGAACAAAACCGATGATTTTTGCTCCGAGTTCGGCACAATAGGCGTCTGCTCATTCGGTGGCGGTATTAAAAGGGTGGCTTAATTATGAGATATATTTTCTATCACTACAATCAATACGGCACGCTCGTTTTTGACTATTACGACGACGAAACGCACGTTACGCAATCGTATGTGTTCTATTCACTCAAACAGGCTGTAAGCAAATTCAGACACGACAACGGCTTGCAGTATAAACGTATCAAAATTTCAAAATTATTTTAAGGAGATAATTACTATGGCTAATATCAAAGACTTGAAAAAATACGTAGGTTATGAGTTTTCGTCCGGCTGTTATACAGGCGACGACTACAAATCTTTTCAGACCAAATACATAAATTTCTTGAAAACAATGTGCAGAAACAACCACTGGCAACTTGTAAACGTCGGTAGAAATCATTACTGCTTTTCGGCTTTTATAAAGAGTGCGGAAAACAAATGCGTTTACGTATCTATATCCGACGTTCGATACTTTTCCGACGAATGGTATAACCACATACTTATCCGCACGGCGAAAAACGAAACGGATTATCGCGGCGGGTTCAACAACTATACGACTCTCGACGGTTTGGAAGGCAAGACTTGCGAACTGCTCGACGACTTACCGTTTTAAGGAGATATGAATATGAAAATTTCAACAGAAACCCTATATCGCCTTTGCAACAAATATCAATGGTTTACAAGCGGCGATTGCACACAATACGAAAAATTGTTTGAGCGAAACAAACAAGGAGCGAGCCTTGAAACGCTTGCAACGATTATCTGGCTTTGCTCGGTCGGATACGAAGAAAAACAAATATTAGAAATACTCGAAAAGGAGTGCAAAAACAATGATTAAACTCAATTTGACGGCTACAAATCGGCAACAAGAAAAAGTCCTTAAATATTTGCAAGAAAACGTAAGCGAAACCCTTGCCGACAAGATAAATAACGGCACGCCGTTTGAGAAAGACGGACACCCTTTATTGAACAAGAAAACTCTTGCGGACTTTATGAGATACGCCGGTAAAGAATCGCGACAATTTGCCGAAAAAGGCGAGCAAGAAACGTGCGTTGACGACGATACGGTTTACGGCTGGGCAATTCACTTTTTTGAAGAAGATTCAATCGAAGGCACGCTTTACACCATAGACGGCGAAGAATATAAACCTGCGCCGAAAAAGGTCGTAAAAACAAAGCCGATAACGGTAAAACCGCAACCGCCGAAACCGCAGAATTTACAGTTTTCTATCTTTGATAAAATCGACGATACCGAAGTTAAAGATACCAAAACGGATACTTTAACTACCGAAACAGATACAAACGACGAAGAATTTACCGAAGAAGAAAAACTTGACGCACTGCGACAGGTTGCCGAAGAAGAACAACGCGAAAAAGGCAATCCGACGTATCAAAAATACACGGCGTATCAAGCGGAGAAACCGACGGCAATCGTAGCATATCGTTTAGGCGATTTCTATGAAGTTTTAGGCGACAAAGCCGTGCTTCTCGGTAACGAACTCGACCTTACCATTACGAGCCGCGACGTGGGCTTAAAAGAGCGTATTCCGATGGTTGGTTTCCCTTATCACGCTGCCGAAAATTACTTTGCGAAAATCGTAAAATATCACGACCTGTATATCGTCGAAAACGATAACGAAAAACAATTCATTGAACGCATCGAAACTGCCGTTAATCGACATATAGACTTAGATACGGGCGAAATCCTTACCGAAGAAGAAATGCGTGAGTTCGACGGGGATATCGAAGAACCCGACGACGTTCTCGCGGAAGAAAAAGAACTTGCCAAAGGCTTTGAACCTACCGCCGTATGCAAACTCGAAGAAATACTCGGCGACGTCTTTATCGTGGGGGTGTAATTATGAAAAAAGAGAAAATAAAACCTATTCCGAAATACATAGTCGCTCGTATCAAAAAAGCCGACGCACAAAATAACGTATGCCTTCCCGGAAGAACTCGTTTTTACTCATATCTTACGAAGAATGACGGCGAACTCGTCAAAGTAACCGTAGCCGTAAGAACGAGATATAAACAATGGCTGTATAAACAGGTTGCCGTTCACGGTCTGAACTCGGATATTTGTTACATCAAGGATATGGTTTTCCACTATATCGCAGGCTATTCCGTCGGCTGGTTTGAACAAGGGGCGCAAACCGCTCCGCGTTGGTATGAAAACCCCGAATGGGATTATTCCGACGATAAATATTTCGACCCGTTCGCCCCGGTCGTCAACCGTGAGTATTTAGACAAATTCCCGAAATATAAGTATTCCGCCGTAAATCTCTACAAGGGCGTTGACGTTCTGAAATATCTACGCTTTTACGAGAAATATCCGCAAATCGAATATCTTATGAAAGCGAGACTTGACGGTTACGTCTTTTCAAAGCAAATCTTGCAGGAAATCGGCAAAAACAAACGCTTTGCAAAATGGCTTATGAAAAATCGCGCGGAGTTAAGCCAAAACGATTATAACGTTGACGTTATTAAGGCTTCGTTCAGAACCGGCAGACCGCTTGCGGAATTGCAGAATATACGAAAAAATCAGCAGGCGTTGAAAAAAGCCGTAGGGATATCCGAACTGCGAACGTTCTTCAAAAACGACCTTGAAAAATTCGTTACATATCTTGCGACTCAAAAAACAAGCGTTTACTCCTACAACGATTATTTCAGAGCGTGCAATTATCTTGGCTTGAATATGACCGAAGATAAAAACCGTTATCCCCACGATTTCAAACGTTGGCACGATATCCGTATCGACGAATACAACACCGCAAAGGCTATGAAAGACGCCGAAGAACGCAAAGCCCTTTATGAGAAATTCGCCGCCGTTGCAAGCAAATATTTAGGGCTTGAATACGATAAGAAGTCGGTCTATATAGCCGTTATCGCACAAAATCCGTCCGACCTTATACGCGAAGGCGAGTTACTTCATCACTGCGTGGGACGTATGGGTTACGACCAAAAATTCGCAAGAGAAGAATCGCTTATATTCTTTATCCGGACGAAGGAGCAACCTGACGTTCCTTTCGTTACGGTTGAGTATTCGCCGAAACAAAAACGAGTTCTTCAATGTTACGGCGACAACGACACTAAACCCGATGACGGCGTAATAGAGTTCGTCAATAAGAAATGGCTTCCTTACGCCAACAGAAAAATTAAACAGTTAGCGGCATAACCGCAAAGGAGATTTAACTATGCAAAACTATTTCAGAATAACCGCGTATCACCCCGAAAAGAACGTATCCGTCATAATGGACGCTTACGGTATGTTCGAGAAACTCTGGCAATTCTCGTCCTTTATGGTTCAAAAAGGTTTTAAGATTATAGCCGTAGGAAACGGAGAAACGTTTACGGACGGCAATATTGAAAAAGACGATACTTTCCGTGCAAACAAAATACTTCTTCGCGCCTGCACCATCGGTAAGCCGACGATTGAAGACGGCAAAGTCGAAGTAAACGGCAAATTTTATACGCCGAACAACTGAATAAAACGGCAATGAAAGGGAGTGTTTACGCTCCCTTTTTTTATGCCGAGTTACACCCTTGGTTTAACCGTTAAACTCGCAAGGTTTTTGCGACAATGGCGATTAGGCGTGTGCTTGTCTTGATACAAGTCGGCTCGCTGCGCTCGCCGAAGACAA
>CAVKUX010000127.1:0-4391 GCA_963659595.1 Anaeroplasmataceae bacterium
CACTGCGCTTTGTGCGCCAGGCAGTGGCCAACGGACGGCGCAGTCGCTTGTACTACACGCACAAGGGTTCCCGCACGTCAAAAACAAGCGAACTTGTGTTTGTGTTATATGATGAAAGCGCAGTTTTTGGCGTGTGGGACGAGGAACGCAAAGCACAAAGGCGAACAACTGCAACTTGTTGCGGTTGAAGCAAATGGGCTTGTGCGTGACGAAAGTTCGGCGCTCATAGGCTCGCCGCCTTGCGGCTCGTGTTCCGTCTGCGAATGAGCAGATACCGTTAATAAGTACGCCTTGAATAAGTGTTCGTCAAGAGTCCGCTCTGCAAGTTCGCGGACGGTGGATTCCTCTCGTCGATGAATAGTTAAAACTGCGATAAATCGATGCATAACGCGCCGAACCAAAACAACTAAAACCTCGATATTGAGATGAAGAACGCGAAAGGCACGGCTTGAATCAAAACCCAGTATACATAGACGTACACGATTTTGAGGCAAGTCGTGCCTGACAAAGTTATTCGCTCAATAGCGAGGTTTTAGTCGACGCGGAGGGCGTCCACAACATTCTTCCTCGAAGCCATAATCGCGGGAATTATACCCGAAATAATCGTCAACGCCAAACTCAGGCAGACGAGGATGAAGGCGTGAAGCGGATGGAAATGGAGGAGCGACCCGATGGTGGTGATCTTCTCGATGATGACGGACAAGATGGGGCAAAGGATATAAGTTGCGACAATGCCGATAAGTCCGCTCCACAGACCGATGATGGAAGTTTCGGCGATGAAGACATTGCGGATATCCTTTTTGCGTGCGCCGATTGCGCGGAGAATACCGATTTCGCGAGTGCGCTCGACAACCGAGTTGGACGTGATGACGCCGATCATAACGGTTGACACGACAAGGGATATTGCGGCAACGGCTATAAGCATTGCGGACACGAGGTCGAGCGTGCTTTGCATATTGACGAGGAACATTTCTGACACGTCAAAGTAGCCGAGAGTACCCTTGCCCGACTTTTGCCAAGCGGCGATGTAGTTGCCCGAATTTGTCTTTTGATCGCTGTCGTTGGGGAAAACGGTGATGTAATACGGGCTCTTATCCGCGCCGATTGCACGCATAAAATATGTGTATTTGAGCGCAGGCGTGTTGGCAACCGTTGCGAGCATCATATTGCCTTCGTTTATCTCTTTGTTGTCCAAACGCACGCCGAAAACCGTCTTTTTCCTGTCTCCGCCGTTGTCTTTGTCAAGTTCCAACTGACGCTGTGTGAAAGTGCTGTTCGCCGCGCTTTCGAGAGTGCTTTCGGCAAGCGAGGGCAAATAGCAAAGCGATGTGCCGACATATGTGTGTTCCGCATTCTTCTTTGCGCGGATAACGCCGACGATTTTGATTTCGTCGGAAGAGTCGTCGTACATTTGTTTAAGTTTTTCTTGAGATTCTTCCGAATCGTCATAACCCCACATCATCTCTTTGCTCTGGTCCTGAAGCATGTCGGTTATGCCGCCGCTTCCTCCGCTGCTCGATTCGTCCGAACTGCCGAGTCCGAGATTTTCATACGTTTTCGTGCTTTCGTCATAAGTGTAGTAAGAATCGTTGTCGATGAGTTTGAACGACTGACCCAAAAAGTATTCGTACGATACTTTTGCGGTGTCTATTCCGATGGGCTTGCCGTCCTCGCCGAGTTTGAGAGTGCCGTCCTCGTTCTTTTCGTAAAGTTCGATTCCGAATGCGGAAAGCACGGATTTGCTGATGGTGTTGTCGGTACCTACGCACAGCAAAATTTCGTTTTTGTTTTGCGGAAATCTGCTTCCCTCGCCGATAAAATCGTAGGAACTCATCATAACGTCCTCGTCCGCAACGAGTTCTTGCCAATATTTTGCCTGCAAGCCGTTTTCGCCCAAAACCGTCGTGGCGCACGCCGTCGTGGTGAGAGGTTGCGGCTGTTGGGAAGCGTCCTTGTATACGACATTGCCGTTTGCGTCATACGTCTTCCTGACAAGGTTGTATCGCAAGCCGTAAGATATGCTCATCGCCGTGTAATAATCCTTTGGCATCGCCTTCATATATTCGGCAAATTCCTCGCTCAATGCGTTTTTGGTGACTCCCGTCATAAAGGATTTGACGACGGAATTTATCAGCGTCATCATCGCCGCCGAACTGTTGGATGTGCTTGAAATCGTGATGTCGTCAGAGTCGGGATAAAGACTGGGATCTTCAGTCGGCTTTTCCATCATGCTCGTCATCAAGTCCATCATGGCGGTGCTCGATACGTTGTATTGATAGATGCCGAGAGGAATGCCCGAAAGCATCTCGGTTTCCATCTTGGCAAGGTAGATGTTGAATCCGTTGTAGATGGACAAAACGAGCGCAAGACCTATGATGCCGATTGCGCCCGCAAAGGACGTGAGCAAGGTGCGACGTTTTTTGGACACGAGGTTTTTGAGGCTCAGCCCGAACGCCATACCCGCGCTCATGGACGTTGGTTTGAACGCCCTGTCTTTTTTCTTTTTCTTCTTCGTCAGGCTGTTGAGCCCGAGTTTGTCAAACAGGGCTTTCGTTTCCTCGCCGACGTTTCTCATAGCGCGTTTGCGCTTGCGGTTGGACGTCTTTTTCTTTTTGCACGTTTCTTCTTCGTTTTGCTCGTTTTGAGCGTTTATCTCTGCATTTTGAGATGTTAAAACTTCTGTTTTGTCAACTTCGACTTCGGCCGCATCGGTTGTGGAATTTTCAAACGCGCCCGTAAAAGCCTCGATTGTCATCGCTTCTTCGCAAGTTTCGGACTGCTCGCAAGTCTCGGCTTCTGGATCGTACGGATTGGTATCTTCTATGAGTTGACCGTCCTTGAAACGGCAAATACGGGTTGCATACTGATAGGCAAGTTCCGCATTGTGGGTGACCATAATGACAAGACGCTTCTTTGAAATCTCTTGCAAAATGTCCATAACCTGCACGCTCAGTTCGCTGTCAAGCGCGCCCGTCGGCTCGTCGGCAAGAATGATTTTCGGGTCGTTTACAATGGCTCTTGCAATCGCGACGCGTTGCATTTGTCCGCCGCTGAGTTGGTTGGGGCGTTTGTCAATCTGCTCGTGCATATTGACTTTGTGAAGCGCGGCAACAGCCTTTGCCCTGCGCTCCTTTTTCTTTTCGCCGACAAGGCTCAAAGCAAGTTCGACGTTTTCAAGCACGGTGAGATGAGGAATCAGATTGTAACTTTGAAAGACAAATCCTATGGTTGCGTTGCGATATGCGTCCCAGTGTTCGTCGTCAAATTCCGCCGTGGAAACGCCGCCTATGACTAAGTCCCCCGACGTGTATCTGTCAAGACCGCCGATGATGTTGAGCATTGTCGTTTTTCCGCAGCCGCTCGGACCGAGGATTGCCACAAATTCGCTTTCGCGGAAATTGAGCGACACTTTTCTCAAAGCGTGTACGGTGGTTGTAGCGGTGGGATAGTCTTTTACTACGTCTTTAAGTTGAAGCATATTTCACCTCAATAAATGCAGATACTCGATTTTTTGTTATTGTTTTTGAAAACGACAAAGAGAATGACGGCTCGTCATTCCCCTTGCGAAAGTTCAAATCTATGATCCCCCTAATTGCGGATCAAAGCGCGTTTTGATCCATCATCAAGGAAATGCCTTTGCTCATTGCGTCCGAAATATTCTTGCAAAGTTCTTCGAGCGAGAGCGAACTCTTGTGGTTGAACCAAATCTTGAAGCACTCGGTCATGCCTGCCGCCGCAAACGCAACGATGTATTTTGTCTTGCCCAAATCGGACGTCGACCCCTCGTTGGACGCGAACCAGTGCATGTATGCGCTTACGATTCTGTCGTTGATTTTGTCGAGAAGTTGCCCCGACGTGCTTGACGAAAGAATGTATCTGTTGTTTGCGTCCTGTTTGAGAATCTCGTCGGCGAGCATGCTCAAAAGCGGATACGGATTTTTGATGCTGTTGCGGATGTCCGTTTCGCTCATAATCTTGTCGATGCCTGCGATTATGACGTTTTCGATATCAGTGCGAACGTCGCCCACCGTGTCGTAGTACATATAGAACGTGCTGCGAGTGATGTTGGCTTTTTGCGTGAGTTCGCTTATGGTGATGTCCGACATGTCTTTCTCTTGAACGAGCTGCTTGAAAGCGTCAAAAATTGCGTTTTTTGTTTTGATAATCCGTTTGTCGATACCGCCGTTTTTCATTTTTCTTGTCCTAATAAAAATTTTTATATTGCAAAGTGTATCATATCATATATTTGTGCGATTTTCCATAGTTTTACAAAATATTAATGAAATTAATAAATTATTAAGGTTTGCTCATTCTATAAATATAAATCGACAAAATCGAGGGCGAAATTGCCCGAAGGAGAAATTATGAAAATAAGACGAACAAGAAAGCAC
>CAVKUX010000128.1:0-4387 GCA_963659595.1 Anaeroplasmataceae bacterium
AGCGTTTTGTGCTTTACCGTTACAAGGAAATAAGGGTTGTTGCCGTCGCTGTCTTTGACGCTTGCGTAGTAGTGCTTCGTGTATGTGCCGTAAGAACCGCCGTAGGTTTCGTTTACGTTGAACGCTTCGTAATAGTTGAAATACGAGTCTTTCGCTTCGATTTTCAATACGCCGTTCTCAACCGTTGCCGACACGAGTTTGTTTTTCATCGAATCGAGCGTCATTGTGGGAATGTTGCTATAATCAATATTGAAACCCCTTCCGCGCGGATTGATAACGTAATCTGCCCATTGAACCGTTCCTACGCCCGTAATCGTTACGTCGAAATCATTGAAGTTAGAGCCGACGTCGTGGAAAACGTTATCCATAGCGAGATTGAGCGAGTAGGTTTTGCCCGCATAAAGCAAGTCTACGGAATCTTTGCCGAGATTGTATTTCGTTACGCCCGAAGGAGCATTGATAACCATACTCGACGGCACGCCTTCGTAAACGATATCCACCGTTCCGGTTTTACCGCCTTGTCTTGTCGTGCAGGTCAGAATTGCTTTACTACCTTTGAAAGACTTGTAACAGTTGACGGTTGCCGTAAGATTGCCTTGCGACTCATCCGTAACCTTGATATATTCCGAAATATCCTTGTCTTTAAGGGGTGCGTCGGATGCCCAAGCAACAGACCAAGTAACGTATTTATCTACGACGGTAGACGGGTTAATCGTCGCCGTTACGGTTTGCGAAACGTAAACCGATTCTGTGCTGTCACCTTTGCTGACTTCGGGGACTGCTTGAACGATAGTTGCTTCGCCCATAGTAAGCAAAACCATAGGGTTATCTTCGGTTGCCGCAGAAATATTTTCTGTTTTATCCGCGGGCTTATTGCCGATTGCGATTGCAAGAGAAGAAATAACGCCTACAAAAAGTAGCAAGATAGCCGTAAACACGGCGATCCATTTGATGTTTTCTTTATTTGTCATTGATTTTTACCTCCGAAATTTAGATTTTTGAGTGTAAAAAACTACGGCTTACCTAAGCAAACCGTAGCCTTTTACGTGGGGTATGCTTATCTCAAAAGCATATTCATGAAACTCTTATCCGACGTTCTCGCGGGCTTAATCGGGCATTCGTAAACGGTGCCGTCTTCGTCGTAAGAACGCACGGCGTAAGTATTGCCTTTAACAACTTTGCCGTGGTCGTCTTTCATTTCATAAGGGACTACGACAAGTTCGGCTTCCATTGCGTCACCGAAAACGACGTCAAGAACGTTGTAGCCGTTTTTGTCGGTATCCTTGTTAGGCGGTGCGACCTGAATTTTGATTTCTTTGCCGCGAACTACACCCTTAATGAAGTAGGAATAGTATTCCTTACCGTGACTTTCAAAAGTTTCTCTTTCGACCATAATCGTATTAGCCATTTTCTTTTACCTCCTTTTAATTTTTCTTCCCGATAGTACGGGAGATTTTCTTTGCTTCGGCTTTGGATTTACCTTCGCCAAGTGCCTTCTTGTACTTGAACAATCCGGCGTGGTCGGACTGAGCCTGAAGATAGCCGGAACGAAGTCCCGCTTCGTAATCGGTCAGTTCTTTACCTTCTTTCGGTCCGTGTTCGTGAACCCTGTTTTTGCGTTCGGATGCGTAGCCCTTCGCTCTTTTGGAAGGAACGCTCCATCTGCGTTCGTTGTTGTTTTTATTTGCCATAATGTGTTTTACTCCTTTACCCGTGTAGCCGTTAGTGCAGCATTGAATTTTGATTGTTTTTGTTGCCCGTGTTGCCGTTAGCTAAGCGAAAAAATTGATATTAAGTTGTAAGTTTGCAAGCCTTTTTCTTTTACTTAAAACACTCCGTTTCGTGCGACTTTTACTATGGAAGGTGGCCACCTTTATCTCTCGAAAGTCCGCATAAAACAGTCGGCTATCTCTACCTGAAAACTGCTTGCTTTTTATATTTCCATAGGGGATACAAACTCCCTTGATGGACGAATGAATGTAACCGAAACGACAGTTAAAATGCCGTTATAGGTTGATTAAACGCACTTTATTGTGATTTTCTTAATCAACGTAAGTTCTCAGATATGTGCGAGTTTTAATGCGTTTACCGTCAATATTATTTCTCGATTGAAACACGAATTCATAATCGATGTCGCGTTCCGAAGTCCTGAAATAATAGGTATCGTCGCTTACAGAATGAACGTCTCCGCGATTGTTGGAACAAAGAGAAATTTTCTGCTTTACGATATAGTCCGGGGTGCGGTAAACATTGTCTGCGTTTTGAAGAAAATCAATATCGCAAACGGGTTTAACAACATTGTGTTTTGACATATTTTTTACTCCTTTGCCCGTAACCTGATAGCACAGTGATTTTTATTATTTCAACGCCGACTGCAAGAAATAAATCAATTTGTTGTTGAGTTCCTTCATATAGTCGGTGGTGAGTTGCCATTCTTCGGCAAGAACCGCTTGCGTATTGTTGTCAATATACAGCGACACATAAAGGATATAGAGCCTTGCTGGAGCGTTTTGCATTGCCGTATTGTATCGTTCGACTTTCTGAACGATTGCAAGCGGCTTGACAGTTTTGGAACTTCTGTCGAACAGTTCTTTCATTGAGTAATAGTAACGAATTTCTTTTAAGTCGTTTCGGACCTGAACCGTGGTAAGCATTTTTAACACCTCCTATTTTTTGTTTTTTCTGCCGAACTTCTTTATGATTGCGAGCATTGTTTTCTTTTGGTTTTCGTCGCAATTTCCGAGCATCGTTACCAATAACTCCTGCTGTTCGTCTGACAGATACTGCTTTCCAAGATAGTAATCATCTTCGACAAAAACTCCGCTATCGTGCCGGCCCGCAGCGGTGTATATCGGGTAAGAAATCGAGAGTTCAAGAACGTCACGTATAATTGTTTTTCTGCTTACGCCGAGTTCAAATGCGAGATTGTCCATCTTTTCGTGACGACGTTCGCAAATAATCTCTAAAAGCGCTTGGCGACGTTCCGTTGCTCTCAATTTTCTCACCTCCTTTGCCTTCGATGGCCTTATTTTCGCAGTCAACTGGGACACCTTTTGTCCCAATTAAAAAAGTTTTTGATATTTTTTTGGGTTTTTTTGAAATAAAAAAAGTGCCTTGACAAACAGGAACCTCTAAGCTGAGATTCGCTGTTCGCCAAGACACTTTTAAGCCTTGTATTTTACCCGATAGGTAAGTTACGAACACTTATGCGCGAAGTATTGAAATCGGATTTACCACTCTTATTGTTCCAAAGCAACCGAAATTTGCTTACACGCACGCACGTTATTCAATTAACTGACTTTAATTTTGATAAGAATTTCCTTATTATGCTGTTTACTGAATATCTTCGCTTTACAGCGATGACAAACAACAAGGATTGCGCCGTCTTTTCGCTGATACCCGGTCGTCTTTTTATGACAACAAGGACATACGAAAGGAACAGGGTTAGAACTCGTCTCCAAAATTCAACCTCCTTTCCCCATGACACACAAAGAGTTGTATTTAACCCACTGCATTGATAGGGTTGGGAAATCCCATATCGCAGGAAGATTATCTTTTGTGCCTAAATATGAATAGTAACGGATAAGACGGGGCTCTCTTACTTTGCCACTATGCAAATTTGCATTTTTAATGAATATCTTTTAATATTTTGACCGCGACGCCTTGAATAGATATCGTATCGAAAAACATATCTTTCATTTCGTCGTTTTCAGGATGTAAACGAATTTTGTTTTGTTTTTTGTCTGTATAATAACGTTTTAATGTTGCTTCATTTTCAATTAGCGCAACAACGATTTGTCCTTCTTCTGCGGTATCTTGTTGGCGAACGATAACCAAATCTCCGTCATCGATACCGGCATTTATCATACTATCTCCCTTTGCTCTCAAAATGAAGAATTTACCCGAACCCAATAAATCTTTTGAGAATGAAACATATGACTCAATATTTTCTTCGGCAAGAATAGGTGTTCCGCAAGCAACTTCACCTACGATAGGTAAACGATTATGGTTATAAATTGCATTTACTATTTCTTTTGTTTGAGGATCACCGTATCTTCCGCTTTTTTCAATTTCACCACGTTTTATAAGTTCATCAACATACCTATATGTTTGCTGAACAGACAAACCAATGGCAGATGCAATTTCTTGAAATGTCGGATATGAGCCTTTTTCAAAGTAGCAATCGTTAATCAACTTCAATATGTTATTGAGAGTTTGCTCGTTTTTACTTCTCATTGGAACGCTCCTTTTTGTCTAAATGAGTTTCGTTTCTCATTTAGTGATTTTATTATACTCAAATCACTATCGAAAGTCAAGAGGAGAAAAGGGACAAAACGAAAAATTTTTAACTTATTAAAATTAAAAAAAAGTAGGAGTCGAGTGGCTC
>CAVKUX010000129.1:0-4378 GCA_963659595.1 Anaeroplasmataceae bacterium
TATTTTACTCTGCCCGTTTGTTCGTGTATGCACTTGAAAAAGAGAGAGAAAAGTGCTATCATTGTCGCATAAAAAGGAAGTGAAATATGGCGTTCAACATTGTTTTGGTAGAACCCGAAATACCGCAAAACACGGGCAACATCGTGCGTACTGCGGCGGCAACGGGTTGCAAAGTGCATTTGATAAAGCCCATCGGTTTCGATATAAGCGACAAAGCGTTGAAAAGAGCGGGACTCGATTACTGGCATCTGACGGATTTTATCGTTTACGAAAATCTCGAAGAATTTTTCGAGAAAAACGCAGAGGGCAGAGTTCACAAGGCTATTGACGGAAGTTGGCATATCGACGACAACTCTCTTTGCGGAAAAACGCCGCACTTTTATTTTTGCTCGACAAAAGCAAAGTTGCGCTACGACGAGGTAAATTATTCACAAAACGATTTCTTATTTTTCGGCAGAGAGTCGAAAGGACTTCCCGAAGAACTTCTGCACGACAACTACGATATGTGTATGCGTATTCCTATGGTAAAAGAGGCTCGCTCGCTCAATCTGTCCAACTCGGTTGCGATTGTGGTTTACGAGGGTATGCGTCATCTCGGATTCGACAATCTGCTTTGCGAAGGTCACCTCACGAAATTTTGAGATAAATCGAATTTTATCGATTTTTGTTAAAACGGAATAAAACACGATGTGTGTTATAGAATTCAATAGAAATGTGGAAAACGGCAAAAAATCGCCGTTTTTCTATTATAAAAGCGGTTTGAAAAACACGATATGTATTATGTGATTAATTACAACGATGAAAATAAAACACGAAAAGTGTTTGAAAATGCGATACCGATGCGGTTTAATATCGTGTCGCAAAGTCGCTTGTTTCTCACGAAAGTCGTTTTTGGTTAAAGCGTCAAAACGTAATCGAGGATTTCAAACCGCAATGTTTTATATTTTTCTTGAAATTTTTGCGCGCGTGTGATATACTGATTATCGCTAAAAATATATTGATACGCGCATAAGGCGCAAGCGCTCGCGGCGTATGCGCAAGCACGTTTTGATAGGTTTTAAGCCAAAATCTCGAAAAATCAATTTTCTTAAAGGAGAATATCTATGGCAAAAATGACAATCCGCGACGTAGACGTCAAAGGCAAAAAGTGTTTGGTTCGTTGCGACTTCAACGTTCCTATGGTTGACGGCGTAATCACCGACGAGAACCGTATCAACGGCGCGCTTCCCACAATCAAGTATCTCGTCGATAACGGCGCAAAAGTTATACTTTGCTCGCATATGGGCAAGCCCCACAACATCTTCACCGAGGGCTTCGGTCTCAACAAGAAAGAGAAAAAGGCTGTCGAAGCGCTTCCCGAAAACGAACAAGCGGCGGCAAAAGCCGAATATATCGCAAAGGCTCTCAAAAACGACCAAAAGAAGTTCACTTTGAAACCCGTTGCGGACAAACTCGAAGAGCATTTCCCCGGCAAAGTCACCTTTGCAACCGACCTCGTGGGCGAAGACGCACACAATAAAGTCGCGGCTCTCAAAGACGGCGAAATCGTGCTTTTGGAAAACACTCGTTTTGACGCGGGCGAGGAAAAGAACAGCGAGGAACTTTGCAAAAAACTCGCCGACTTCTGCGACATCTACGTCAACGACGCGTTCGGCACGGCGCACCGCGCTCACGCAACCACCGCAGGTATCGTTCAATACGGATTCGCACCCGTCGCAGTGAGCGGTTTCCTCATCGAAAAGGAACTCAAATTCCTCGGCAACGCGGTTGAAAATCCCGTCCGTCCTTTCGTTGCCATTCTCGGCGGCGCAAAAGTCGCGGACAAACTCAACGTCATCGACAATCTTCTCAACAAATGCGACACGCTCATCATCGGCGGCGGTATGGCGTACACATTCATCAAGGCACAAGGTGGCAGCGTAGGTCTTTCCCTCGTCGACGACGAAAAGATTGACTACTGCAACAAGATGCTCGAAAAGGCAAAATCGCTCGGCAAGACCATCTATCTTCCCACCGACACAGCAACTTGCGCAGGATTCCCCGACCCCATCGACGCACACGTCGACATCGAATATTGCGACAGTTTCAACATTCCCGCCGACAGAGAAGGGCTTGACATCGGTCCGAAAACACAAGAACTCTTCGCGTCTGCGGTCAAGAGCGCAAAGACCGTCGTATGGAACGGACCTATGGGCGTTTTTGAAAATCCGCAACTCGCAGCAGGCACCAACGCAGTCGCAAAAGCAATGGCAGAAACCGACGCAACCACCATCATCGGCGGCGGCGATTCCGCAGCGGCAGTCGCACAACTCGGCTACGCCGACAAGATGACCCACATCTCCACCGGCGGCGGCGCATCGCTTGAGTTCCTTGAGGGGAAGGTTCTTCCCGGCATCGCCTGCCTCAACGACCGTGCAAATTGACGAATAACTGTGTCAAAATCAGATTTCTCACCCGTCGCGTACGAAAAAGTACGCTAGGCGGGTGCGAAACCTGACTTTTCCTTGTTCTTCATTCAATTTGCGCAGTCGTTCCACGACAAGCACTAACTTTGTCAGCATACATCGTTATAAAATCGCGTACGCTTTGTACGCTGGGTTTTGTAGCGAACGCACGCTTCCTTGTTCTTCATCCGATTATTGCTGTCGTTACACAAAAAAAACAAGCGGGCGTGTACTCCAACCAAACTTACGCCGTTGGCGTACAACATTAAAATATCACTTTTAGAGGCTAATATGAGAAAACCCATTATCGCAGGAAACTGGAAAATGAACAACACAATCGCCGATACGAAGGCGCTTATCACCGACCTTGCGCCGCTCGTTAAGGACGCGCAATGCGACGTCGTCATCTGCACGCCGTACACCGACCTTGCAACCGCTGTCGAAATGACAAAAGGCACCAACATCAAAGTCGGCGCAGAGAACGTGCACTGGGCTGAAAAAGGCGCATTTACCGGCGAAATTTCCGCAAAAATGCTCGTCGAACTCGGCGTCGAATACGTCATCATCGGTCACTCCGAACGTCGTCAATACTTCGGCGAAACCGATCAAACCGTCAACGCTCGTGCAAAAGCGGCTCTTGCGGCGGGTCTTAAACCCATCATTTGCGTGGGCGAAACTCTCGAAGAAAGAGAAAACGGAAAGGTCGAAGAAGTGCTTGTTCGTCAAACGAAGGGCGCATTCGACGGTATCGACAAAGACGAACTCGACAACATCGTCATCGCATACGAACCGGTTTGGGCAATCGGTACGGGCAAAACCGCAACGGCGGAAGTCGCAAACGAAACAATCGCTATCATCCGCAGAACTATGGCGGAACTTTATTGCCCCAAATGCGCGGAAAATCGCGTTCGCATTCAATACGGCGGAAGCATGAACCCCAAGAACGTCAAAGAACTTATGTCCATGCCCGAAATCGACGGCGGTCTTATCGGCGGCGCGTCTTTGAAGGCGGTCGATTTCTCGCAAGTCGTCAACTACTAAGTTTTTGGCTACAGACTGAAATTTAGCGTTCAAAAAAAGATTGCCGACTTTTGCGTGACACAATATATCGCAAAATCGGCAATCTAACCGTATAAAATTCAACTTACAACAAAAAGGATATAATTATGAAAAAACTCGTTTTGGTTGTTATGGACGGCGTCGGAAAGTCGAAAACCGGACTCGGCGACGCTGTTACGCTTGCAAATACGCCGACTTTGGATATGCTCTTGAAAGAGTGCCCCAACACTTACATCAAGGCGCACGGCACGGCGGTAGGTCTTCCCAGCGACGACGATATGGGCAACAGCGAAGTCGGACACAACGCGCTCGGTTGCGGTCAAGTCTATTCGCAAGGCGCAAAACTCGTTGAGGAAGCCATCGAAAGCGGCGATATTTTCAACTCCGCCGCGTGGCAAGAACTCAAAAACAACTGCGTTGCAAACGAAAGCGCAATGCACTTCATCGGCTTGCTCTCGGACGGCAACGTACACAGCAATATCGGACATCTAATCGCCTTGATTAAGGGCGCAAAGCGCGACGGCGTAAAGAAAGTGTTCGCTCACGTTTTGCTTGACGGCAGAGACGTTCCCGCAACGAGTGCGCTCACTTACGTCGATATGCTCGAAAACGCTATGGCGGAACTCAACGACGACGATTTCCACGCCTGCATAGCAAGCGGCGGCGGTCGTATGGTCATCACGATGGACAGATATTTCGCAAACTGGGATATGGTTAAAGCGGGATTCTACACCCACGTTTACGGCGAGGGCAGAGGATTTGCGAGCGCAACCGAAGCCATTGAAACTTACCGCAACGAAAATCCCGGCGTTATCGACCAAGATTTGCCTGCTTTCGTCATCAAAAAGGACGGTCAACCGGTCGGCGCAATGCAC
>CAVKUX010000130.1:0-4365 GCA_963659595.1 Anaeroplasmataceae bacterium
CAAGCTCGGCGCTCGCTACGGTCGCCGCCTTGCGGCTCCAATTCCGTCTGCGAATGAGTTTTTTGAATTTTATCAAACACCTCATTTGCATTTCTTTTAAGTGCTGCAAATGAGGTTGAATTGTCCACTATCATAGTGGCTTTTGCTCTCAACACTGCGGACGGAACTTGCGAGCGTATACGCGAAACCGCTTGTTTTACGCTCATTCCTCTGCCTTTTTTCAAGCGTGAAATACGCTTGAAAAGCGGCGCTCTGACGTATACGATTTCGTCAAACGCCTCGTCGCCGCCCTCTATGAAAAGCGGAAGTTCGACGGCAAGCGGGCTTTCTTTACATTCGGATATAACTCGCATAATTTCGGGGTGCGCGAGCGCGTTGAGTTTTCCCAGCTCGTTTTGGTCGGGAAATACGATTTTTGCGAGTGCGCCTTTATCGACTACGCCGTTTGAAACGACGCTCGGAAACAACGCCGCGATTTTTTGGATATACGACGGCGTTTTGAGCAATTCGGCGTTGATTTCGTCTGCGCTGAGGCAGAAAAATCCCCTTTCCTTTGCGATTTTCATAACCTCGCTTTTGCCCGAGCCTATTCCGCCGATAACCGCGATTCTCATTTGAGTTCACCCCAGTTCGTCGCGCTCGTAGCCTCGGCAACGAGAGGCACGGAAAGTTCGACTGCGTGTTCCATTTCGTAGGACAGAATCTTTTTGACTTCCTCTTCCTCGTCCTTTGCTGCGTCGATAATCAACTCGTCGTGGATTTGAAGAATCATTTTGGATTTCATGTTTTCAAGGCGTTTTTCGACGTTTATCATCGCAATTTTGATGATGTCGGCGGCAGAGCCTTGAAGGGGCGTATTCATCGCCATACGCTCTGCGGCGGAACGCACCATATAGTTTGACGCTTTAAGGTCGGAAAGATTGCGACGTCTGCCGAGCATAGTGAGCGAATAGCCCCTCTCTCGTGCGTCCTCGACGTTTTTGTCCATAAAGGCGCGAACCTTCGGGTGCATAGTGAAATAGTTGGCTATAAACTCTTTTGCCATATATTGCGGAATGGACAGGTTTTCGGCAAGACCGAATCCGCTTATGCCGTAAATTATGCCGAAATTGACCGCCTTTGCGTCACGTCTTTGCGACGGCGTAACCTTGCTCACGGGTATGCCGAGAATTTGCGAAGCGGTGATTGCGTGTATATCCTCATCCTTGTTGAACGCCTCGATAAGTTGCTCATCGCCGCTCATATGCGCAAGAAGTCTGAGTTCGATTTGCGAATAGTCCGCGCTCACAAGCACGCAGTTTTCGCTCGGCACGAACGCGCTCTTGATGTCCTTTGCCTCTTCGCTTCTTGCGGGTATGTTTTGAAGATTGGGATTTGTCGAGGACAGTCTGCCCGTCTGGGTTATGCACTGATTGAACTCGGTGTGAATCTTGCCTCTGTTGATGAGCGGTTGAAGTCCGACGACGTAAGTCGATTGAAGTTTTGCGTAGTGACGGTATTCGAGCACCGCGTTGACAATCGGGTGTTTGCTTGCAAGGTTCGACAGCACGTCCTCGCTGACCGAATAACCCGTCTTCGTCTTTTTGCCGTGCGGCAAACCGAGTTTGTCGAAAAGTATCTCGCCAAGTTGCTTTGGCGAAGCGATATTGAAAGTTTCGCCTGCGAGCGCATAAATCTCTTTGGTCAAACTCTCGATGAGTTGTCCGTACTTTTTTTCAAGCGCTTTCAAAACGTCCGCAGAAACGCAAACGCCTCTTTCTTCCATATTGCGCAAAACTACGCAAAGCGGCTGTTCAACGTCGAAAAACAGACGATTAAGTCCTTGTTGCGTCAACTGCTCGCGCAAATTCTCGCTTTCGGCAAACAGTTCCGCCGCGCCCGTTTCGTAGCCGTCCGCACCCAAAACTTGCTCTATGTTCTTTATCGGCGCACTGCCTCTTGCAAGGTGAGCGGCAATCATGACGTCGAAGAATTTGTCTTGCTCGAAACCGTACGTCTTGCTTAAATTTTTATAGTCGTAGCACACGAGTTCCTTGCCTGCCGCCGCCTTTTTGAGTGCAAAAAGCGCGTCGTCGAAGCCTATGCCTTCGCTAAACAAATCCTCGACGCAACTTATCGTGTACTCGGTTTTGTCGTCAACGGCAAACGCTATGTCTTTGCCGATTAATATTGCGATTTTCTCGCCCTTTGCGGCGTTTTCAATCTCGCTCTCGGTTTTGAGAACGACGGTGGTTTTTTCGATATTTTTCTTTTCGGGCGTTGTCTGTTCCGCGCCGTCGAAAACCATACGGTTTGCAAGCGAAGATATTTCGAGTTCGGCAAGTTTTTGCTTCACTTCCCCCGAATAAACGGGCGTGAACGCAATATCTGCAAGCGTACACTCGACGGGTACGTCGCAGTTTATGGTTACGAGTTCTTTGCTGAGCAAAGCAATTTCTTTGTTGTTTGCGATGTTTTGTCCGAGTTTGCCGGGGATTTGCTCGGCGTTTGCCAAAATATTTTCGAGCGAGCCGTATTTGTCGAGAAGTTGTTTTGCCGTCTTTTCGCCGACGCTCGGTATACCGGGGACGTTGTCCGACGTATCCCCTCGAAGAGCCTTGTAGTCTATAAATTGTTCGACGGTAAATCCGTCTTCGAGCAGTCTTTCGACATCGTACACTTCGATGTCGCTCACGCCTTTTTTCGTCCAAAAAATCTTTGTCGTGGGGCTTACGAGTTGGAAACTGTCGCGATCGCCCGTGACGATTATACACTCATCCTCGAAACGCTTTGACAGCGTGCCGAGGATGTCATCGCCCTCGTAGCCTTCTTTGCTCACGATTTTGATACCCATTGCGGTTATGAGGTCTTTGAGCGGCTCGACTTGCTCACGCAGTTCCTCGTCCATAGGCTTTCTGGTCGCTTTGTATTCCTTGTACATTTCGTGGCGGAACGTCGGACCGTGAAGGTCGAAAGCCGCCGCAATATGCGTGGGGTTCTGCTCTTTTATAATCTTCAAAAGTATGCTCAAAAAGCCGTATATCGCACCCGTGTGCAAACCCTTTGAAGATTTGAGGTTGGGAAGCGCGTGATATGCGCGGTGCATAAGAGAGTTCGAATCCAAAAGCAATATCTTGTTTTGCGACATATTTCACCTACATTTTATCTTTGCCAAATCCGTGTGAGATTAGCCGAGTTCAGCCGAGCAAAAACTCGGCAAGACCGTTTTCCATCAGTTCTTTCGTATCGTCGTAGCCCATCTGCATATATGCGTGGATGCGAGTTTTCGAAAACGCCATCGCAAATCCCAAATCTTCTTTTGGGACGATGTAGAAGAGATTCGGATTCCCCTCGACTTTTCGCTTGGGTTGCTTGCTTTCGACGTTCGTGCGGATCACGAGCATTTTGTCGTAGCCGTGCCTCGTGAGCAGATTTATCGGCATATTGTCGTAAACGCCGCCGTCGATATACTTTTTCTCGTCTATGACTTTTGGCGGAAAAATCGGGAACGTTGCGGATGCGATGATATAGTCCACAAGTTTTCCCTCGTCTATTTCGCTCATCATCTTTTCAAAGGGTTGCATATCGCTGATGTTGAAAGCGACGAGTCCGTAGTCCTTGCCCGAAGCGCGAATGTCGTCTTCGTTCACTATAGTTTCAAAAAACTTTTGCGATTTTTGGTAGGAAGATTCGAGCATCTTGAAAGTTTTGAGTTTCTTTTCCGCCACTACTTTCAAAATTGCGGGGCGCAAATCCAAGCCGTTCAATTCGTCGATTTCCTCGTCGCTCAAATCGAATACGGTGCTTGTTTTAATTTTGTTCCACACATCGAACAGTTTAGCGTAGCCGCCTTCGAGGTATATTGCGCCGTTTATCGCGCCAATGGACGTGCCCGCGACGCCGTCGAAGTCAACCATAAGTTCCCTTATCGCCATAAGCGCACCGATTTGATATGCACCCTTAACGCCACCGCCTTCGAGAACCAAACCCAACTTTTGTCTTTCTTTGCTCATTTGTAACCCTAAAATAGATTTTATTTTAGATAATTGTATCATTGAAAGGGATATTTGTAAAGAACGAAGAGAGGCAGTAATTTTTAAATTATAAAATCACACTTATTTGCAAAAATGAATGATATCGCCTATGGCGGTGATATCACGTTGTGATGAGATCGTGCAATTCTGTACGATGATATCCAAACTTCGTTTGGGTTGCGGAATATTCAATTTATCCGCTTGTCATTCAGAGGAGCAACATCGTTGCGACGTAGGAATCAAGGCGAAGCCGCATTTCGCTACGCTTGATTCTCACGGTCACTTCGTTCCCTCAGAATGACGAGGTGTGCCTGCGGCACAGCGATATGCACACGAAGTGTGCGTGAAATTG
>CAVKUX010000131.1:0-4131 GCA_963659595.1 Anaeroplasmataceae bacterium
GCGTAACGCCAAGAGTCAGCAGTTCTGCCGCGGGGGTGGCGAGCCAAAGCCCAGTCATTTTCCACAGATACGCAAACAAGTACGCAATGGGAATTATCGTCACGAGTCCGCGAAGCAAGGTTATCAACTGCGCGTATCCGCCGCGATTCGACGCCGAGAAGTAGTAGGAAAACAGCAGATTGAATCCCGAAAACAGCGAGGATATGAAGAACAAACGCATACCGTGCGTGGCGGCTTCTTGCAATGCTTCCACGCCTTGCGTGTTGAATACGCTTGCGATTCCGTCCGCGCCGAAGAAAATCGCGACGTACAGCAAAACCGCTATCGACGAAACGGTGACGAGGGCGTATTTGAGAATCTGCCGTATCTTTTTGTGGTCGCTTTCGCCGTAACTGAAACTTATCATCGGTTGCGTACCGTTGGCAACGCCGTTGAATATCGAGTTGGTGACGTAGAAAACGTTGATTACGATTGTGTAAGCCGCAATCGCGGTGTCGCCGCCGAGTTTTTTGAAAAGACCGTTGAACACCGTAAGAACGGTTGCAAACGAAATTTCGGTGATAAACGGCGCAAGTCCGAGCGAGCAGATTCTGCCGTACGTACGTATGGAAAGTTTGGTTTTTCTGAGGTGAAAAGTGTTCTTTTTTCGTATGAAATGCAAGGACAGAATGAGTATGCTCACGATGGGCGAAAATCCCGTTGCGAGAGCCGCGCCGAGCATATCGAGGTTGCAAGGGAACACGAGAACGTAGTCGAATACGATGTTGAACAAGTTTCCCGAAAGGGAAGCAATCATTGCAAGTCTCGGCGCGCCGTCGTTGCGAATGAAGTTCTGAAACACGTTGCTGAACATAAAGAAGGGCGCAAAGCAAAGTATGATTTGCACGTACGTGTTGCTGTATTCGAGCGTGTCGCCTTCCGCGCCGAGGAATTGCGCTACGGGACGGGACGCGAATATGCCCAAAACGACGAAAATCACCGCAAACAGTGCGACGATAAGAATGGTGTGGGTGAACACCTTGTTTGCTTCGTCGTTGTTTTTTGCGCCTTTCAGTATCGCAAATCTCGTGCCGCCACCGACGGCAAACATCATACCGATTGAAAAAACTATGTTGAAAGACGGACTTGACAGATTGAGCGCGGCAAGTCCCGTTTGACCCATTTTGAGAGAAATGAAAAACGTGTCCGCCAAAATATAGCAACTGAGTCCTATCATTGCTATGACGTTTGCGGAAACGTATTTTGCAAACTCTTTCAAAACGCTTGTGTCCTTCATAGTTTTCATAAGTTTTTCGATGACCTCTTTGAGTGCCTTTCCAACAAAAAAGCGTCACGCTTTCGTGCTTTCAAAAGACCTAACGACACGACGCTGACGCGCTTATCTTGTATTGATTACTTGGATTATATAAGAGAGTATGTATATTGTCAAACGCTTTTTGAATACTCTGCTTTATGAAAGAATCAAAAAGAGAACGACCGTGGTCGTTCTCTCGATGATTCGTTGAATTTTCAGATTGTTTTTTCGCAATGTTTGCGCGTTTTTTAACGGTTTTTCTGCCGTTTTTTTGATAATTTTTTTGCTACTTTTTTGCGGTTTTTTGCCACTTTTTTGCGCTTTTTTGCGTTTTTTTGTGGCGGTTTTTAGCGATTATTTGTCGGTATTTCGTCGTTTTTTATGACCGTATTCGTTGCTTTGAACCGCCTATAATCAGTCGTTTTCCGACTCGTCGTCCGAATCTTCGTCCGTGCGTTCGGCGTTGTTTATCTCGATATTAAACATCGGCTTTTTCTTCTTTGCGACCGCCGCTTTGATAGGCTCGACGACGATGTAGTAGGCGGGGATTACGCAGAAGATTGCCCAGTAGGGGTGCCACATATTATAGCCGCAACCCAAAAGCAGATACACGGCGGTGACGATAAAAACGATTGGGAACGTTGACGGATTGCGCTTTGCAATCGTATCGAAAATGCCGCCTACGATGAAGGGAACGAAGAACAATATCCAACCCGGATGCCACAAATTGCAAAGGAAGCCTATGAGAAGATAAGCAACAGTGCAGAGCAGAAACGTCACGCCGTTGACTATGCTCGAAGCGATTGCGATATTCTTTGACTTTTGGTTGTCAAAGGTGATATGTCCGTTTTTGATATGCACCGCGCTTCCGTTTTTTGCGTACTCGCCCTCGTTTACTTCCTTTCCGTTTATCGTGGTTTTCTTGCCGTCTTCGATGTGAATCGTGCCTACGACCTTGTTGACGAGTTTTGCGATTCCGCCGTTTATAACGACGTCCGAACCGTCCTTGTCGTGAACGTGGATTCCGTTTGCGTCGATATGTACTTGGTCGCCTTTGTTTGCATAAACGAACGTTTTTGCGTCGGTTTTGTCGTCGTTAACCGTCGATTGTGCGCTTTCGTCGTCGTTTTCGACGTTGCCGTCGGCGTTGTCGTTTTCTTTGGTGTCCGCGCTTGCGTTGGTCGGGGTGTAATTCAAAAGTTCGTCAAGGCTCACGCCGTAAAGTCGCGCAAGCGCAATGAGATTGTCCGTGTCGGGCGAACTTTCCGACCTTTCCCATTTGGATATTGCCTGGCGCGATACGTTGAGTTTGTCTGCAAGTTCGTCTTGCGAATATCCGTGTTGTTTTCTTAATTCGTATAACCTGTTTGCGGTTGTGATGTCCATATTGAAACCTCGCTTGTTTTATGCCTTTATTGTGGCAGATTGAGGTCGGTTGCTACCACCGATTTTAATTGTCAATTCCGCAACTTTTGGTTGCGTTTTACAAAAAATCGCGTATTTCGGCGGCTATGACGATGTTTTCTTGTTTTTTCACAGCAAAAGCGCGGTCGCAAAGCAAGCAATCGATTTCGAGTTGCCCAAATCGCCGACTTGCTCGTTTGTGGTTGCGGTTATGCCTATTCTCTCGCAAGGAATTTTCAACGCTCTCGACATATTGTTGCGCATTTGGTCGATGTAGGGCGCAAGCATTGGACGTTCGGCAATAATAGCAACGCTGACGTTCTCGAGCGAGCGACCTTTTTCGGTTGCTTTTTTAAGCACGGTTTGCAAGAGTTCGAGGCTGTCCGCGTCGTCGTAGCGAGAATCGTCTACGGGGAAGAGATGTCCGATGTCTTTTTCGCCGATTGCGGACAAAATCGCGTCCATAAGTGCGTGCACCGCCACGTCGCCGTCGCTGTGCGCAACGAAGGAAAATTCGCAGGGTATGAGCGTCCCCATAAGTTTGATTCCGTTGCCCGATTTGAAGCGGTGTATGTCGTAGCCGATTCCGCAAAGGGGCGTGTGCAAATCTTCTTTGGTTGTGATTTTTATGTTTTTGGGGTCGCCCTCTATAATCCGTACGTCGCAAGCGGCGTGCTTTTGGATGACAGCAATGTCGTCGAGATATTCGCCGTCGCACTTTGCGTACGCTTTGAGCAAAATATCCGTTCTCGCGCAAACGGGGGTCTGCACTCTGCGATAGTCCGCTCTGTCAACGGGGTCAACGCCGAATTTTATGCAAACGAGCGAATCCGTGAGGGGAAGAAGGGGAAGAGCAACGCCGTTTTCGAGCGCGCCTGCAATTACGCTGTTTATCAGCGCAGTCGTGACGTAGGGGCGCGCGCCGTCGTGAACTATGACGTAGTCGCAATCGTCCTCGACTGCGTTAAGTCCGTGTTTCACGGTTTGGGTGCGAGTTGTGCCGCCTTGCGTAAGCGCGATTCGAGTGTCCTCGATATGCGCGTTTTCGAGCGCGTTGAGCAACTCGTCGCTGTAAGAGGGGTGAATCGCCACGATGATTTTTGATATTTGCACGAAAGTTAAAAATGGTTTGATTGCTTCGACGACGACGCACGAGTCGTTGCAGGGCGCAAAGAGTTTGTTTTCCGCGCCGTATCTCTGCGACGTACCGCCGGCAGTTATGATAACGTTGATTTTCATAGTTCACCTTTGTCGTGCCGTTGGCACGGTTATATTGCACTTCGTAATTGCCAATAGAATTAAAGCTTCCCCCTTCCTCACACAACAAATGATATCGCCACAGGCGATGATATCACTTTGTGATGATATCGTGCAAAAATGCACGATGATATCCAAACTCCGTTTGGGTTGTGGAATATTCAATTTATCCGATT
>CAVKUX010000132.1:0-4038 GCA_963659595.1 Anaeroplasmataceae bacterium
AATGACGCAAGTTTGAGCAATAGGGGAAAGCCCGAAGGGAAGGGGTGATGTGTGATTTTAAGGTACACCCCGCAAAACTTTTGTAGAGGAAGAACATACCCCGTGAGGAAGGGGGAAAACTTCAAATATAGAGAAAATGCGCCTACGGCTTGATTCCTACGTCGCTGCACTCCTCTGAATGACGAAAGGGTGGGACACCCACACCTGAAAAGAACGATTATTGCAAGCCTAAATATAAAAACTAACGAGAAAAGGTAAATATGACGGATTTTGTACATCTACATTTGCATACGGAATACAGTTTGTTGGACGGCGCGGTGCGCCTTTTGCAGGTTACGCAAGATCCGAACGACCCCAAAAAAACCATAAAAACTCACCCTCTTTGCGACGCTCTCAAAGCAAGGGGGATGGACGCTGTGGCAATCACCGACCACGGCAATATGTACGGCGCGCATACGTTTGTGTCCGTGCTTCGTCAAGACGGAATCAAGCCCATCATCGGTCAGGAATTTTACGTTGCCGAAGATATGTATGCAAAGACGGCGGATGTGATGAAACAGCGTTATCACCTCATTTTGCTCGCCAAAAACATGACGGGTTACAAAAACCTTATGAAACTCTCCTCTCTCGCATTTGTGGACGGGATGTATGTAAAACCGCGTATCGATTTGAAGCATATAAGGGAGCATAGTGAGGGTCTTATCTGCCTTTCGGCGTGTCTTGCGGGCAAAGTGCCGCACCTTCTTTTGCAAGGTAAGTACGAGGAAGCAAAGGCTGCGGCAATCGAGATGCGTGATATTTTCGAGCCCGGCGATTTTTATATCGAACTTCAGGACCATCATTTGCAAGAGGACAAAATCGTACTCAATCCGCTTTGCCAAATCGCAAGAGAGATAGGCGTGAAAGTGGTTGCCACAAACGACGTGCATTACATCGAAAAGGAAGACGCCGACATACAGGACACAATGATGTGCATAACGCTCGGCTGCAAAAAGAGCGAAATCAACGGCGCGAGATTCGAAACGGACGAGTTTTATCTCAAATCGGGCGACGAGATGGCACAACTGTTCGGTTGGTGCCCCGAAGCCATTGCGACGACGAGAGAAATCGCAGACAAGGTGGACGGCGACTATTTTGTGACGAAACACGCCTCTATCATTCCTAAATACACCAACGAGGAAATGGGCGACCGCGACGAAGCGCAATATCTTCGCGACCTTGCCTACGAGGGCGTAAAGAAAAAATACGGCTACATAAACGACGAAATCACAAAGCGTTTGGAATACGAACTGGGCGTTATCCACAAGTGCGGATTCGACGGCTACTTCCTTATCGTGTGGGACTACGTTCACGCGGCGCAACAAATGGGAATCCCCGTCGGCCCCGGGCGCGGAAGCGGCTGCGGCTCTATCGTTGCGTACGGCATCGGCATAACCGACATCGACCCCCTCAAATATCAACTTCTTTTTGAAAGATTTTTGAGCGAGGAGCGCGTTTCGATGCCCGACTTCGACGTGGACTTCTGCTTCGTCAGACGACAGGAAGTCATAGATTATTGCATCAAAAAGTACGGCAAAGACAACGTTTCGCAGATTATCGCGTATTCGACTATGACGGCAAAGGCTGTCGTAAAGGACGTTGCGCGCGTTTTGGACGTGCCGTACAACGAGGCGGCGAACTGGGTTAAGGAAATCCCCGCTATGGGCAAGCCGCTACTTCCGCAAGTGCTTACCGAAGGCAACGATTTTTACAGCGAGGACTTCAAAAAGATATACGACAACAACCCGACGGCAAAGAGCGTCATCGACATTGCTATGAAACTCGAAGGCATGCCTCGACAGACCTCGATGCACGCCGCCGGCGTGGTTATTTGCGCAGACCCCATCGTCGAGCACTGCGCGCTTTCAAGAAACGGTCCTATCGTCACAACTCAATTCGACAAGGTCATCGTCGAGGAACTCGGACTTCTCAAAATGGACTTTTTGGGGCTTAAAACGCTCACCGACATCGACGAGGCGTTGAAACTCATAAAGGCGGACAAAGGCATAGACCTCGACTTCCACGAACTCGGGTACGAGGATCCCAAGGTGTACGAACTTATCTCCTCGGGCGATTGCGAGGCGGTGTTCCAACTTGAAAGCGGCGGCATGAAAAAGTTTATGGCGCAACTTCAACCGGACAACCTCGAAGACGTGGTGGCAGGCATTTCTATGTATCGCCCCGGTCCTATGCAGTTTATCGACTTGTTTTTGGAGGGCAAACGCCATCCCGACAAGGTGCAGTATGCGCATCCGCTTCTCAAAGAGATTTTGGAAAACACCTACGGTTGTATAGTGTATCAAGAGCAAGTTATGCAAATCGCGCAGAAGATTGCCGGATTCAGTTTCGGCGGCGCGGACATCATGAGGCGCGCCATCGCAAAGAAGAAACTCGCCGTTTTGGAACAGCAACGCGACATATTCCTGCACGGCGGCAAACTCGAAGGCGACAAGACGGGCAAATACGTTCCCGGCGCGGTTGCAAACGGCGTAAGCGAGGAAATCGCAAACCACCTTTTCGACCAAATATTGAAGTTTGCAAGTTACGCTTTCAACAAGTCGCACGCGGCGGCGTACACGTTCTTGACCTATCAAACCGCATATCTCAAATGCTATTATCCCACTCACTTCATCGTGGCTGTCGTGAACAACCGTATCACAAACGCCGACGAAGTGAAGCACTATATGAACTATCTCAGGAGAACGGGCGTAAAGACCCTTTCGCCGGATATCAACCGCTCGCAAAAGAACTTCTCGATAGAGGGCGAAAACGTGCGTTACGGGCTTATGGGCATAAAGAACGTGGGCGAGCAGGCTATGGAATACGTTTTGAGCGAGAGAGCGCAAAACGGTCCGTTCAAAGACATTCGCGACTTCCTCGACCGTTGCGCCGGACAGGTCAACAAGCGTATGATCGAAAGCCTTATCAAGGGCGGCGCGCTCGACTGTTTCGGAAAGACGAGAGCAACGCTTATGGCTTCCTACGAGCGCATTATGGACACCGTCAACGCCGACAAGAAAAACAAACTTTCGGGTCAGATGTCCTTGTTTGACGAACTCATCGAGGACGAGGAAATCAAGTATACCGAAACCGAAGAATACCCGAAACCCGACCTTCTCAAATACGAAAAAGAAGTGTTGGGGATGTATCTTTCGGGACATCCTCTCGACGACTATCGCGACGACAAGCACGAGTTTGACTTCGACACGAGTATGCTGTTTGTCGAGGAAGCGGACGAGGACGGAAACGTCAACATGGCGGTTGACAAAAACCTCGAAAACAAGCAAGTCAAATTCGGTTGTATCGTGTCGTCGGCGGAAAAGAAAGTCACCTCCAAACAGCAAAAATTCGCCGTCGGAAGAGTGGAGGACAGGTCGGGTTCGATTGCGTTTTCGATGTATCCGCGAGCATACGAAAAGTACGGCGAGTTGCTCCTTGCCGACGCACCCCTTAAAGTTGTGGGCAAAATCGATTTGCGCGACGAAAGCGAACCCAAAATATCCATCGAAAAACTCGAACTTTGGAAAAATTCGGACGCGGAAGCCAAGCACGCAGAGCCTGCGGCAAAAAAGAGCAGCGGCATACTGTACGTTTTGGTGTTCAACAACGTTGAAAAGGATATGGTTGCGGACGTTTTGGCAATGCACCCCGGCAACACGCCTTGCCAAGCGCAAATCAAGCAGAACGGGACGTCCAAACTTATGGAATTTTCGCAGCGAGTGGAAATCTGTCCAGATTTGCTCTCTCGCCTCGAAGATGTGCTGGGAGTAAACAGAGTCAAATACGTTGAACGAAAATGAATTTTCGTTCAACGTAATGAAATTGCACCTTCGGTGCAGTGAAATTTGCGCTTTGCGCAAATGAAATTGCGGCTCTGCCGCAGTTGCGGAATATTGAAATATTTTTCCATTTGTCATTGCGTCAATGTCGAGTGAGGAAACTTGCTTGCAAGGGTTTCCGAACGACGATATTTTTGGAGTGATTGCATTTGCACTTGTG
>CAVKUX010000133.1:0-3893 GCA_963659595.1 Anaeroplasmataceae bacterium
ATTTCAGACTTTGGGGCGAACTTATCGTAAATTACATCTATCTGATTAAAAAAGGCGACGAAAAACTCGTCTGCACCAACTATTACGACAACTCGCAAGTGGAAATCCCCCTCGATTTGCGCCTTTCGCCGTCCAAAAACTCAACGGCTTATTACGCAAAATACAACAAACTCAAACGCACCAAAGAATTTGTGAGCCAAAAACTCGAAAAGGACAAAAATTTGCTCGAATACGTCAAGTCGATAGAGGACGAAATCTCAAATCTGCCCTACGAAAGCGATACGGTCGCAATCGAACAAGAGTTGACTATGCTCGGCGGCACGAAAAAGAAATCGACAAAGAACAAAGTCCGCAAAGAAAAAGCCGAACCGCCCTACGTCTATTTTGTGGACGGATTCTATATTTACAGAGGCAAAAACAATATCCAAAACGACGAATTGACGTTCAAAATCGCCTCGTCAAACGATATTTGGCTGCACCTTAAAAACGAACACGGCTCGCATACAATAATCGTTACGGAAGGACGGCAAGTTCCCGACAAAGTTCTGAAAATCGCAGGCGAAATAACGGCAAGCACCAAGCAAGCCTCTTGCGAGGTGGACTACACCGAACGCCGCAACGTCAAACGCAAACCCGACGGACACCCCGGACAAGTGATATATGTCAATTACAAAACGATGGTGTCCGAACCGAACCCGCACAAAAACCTCGAAACGCGCAAATAATGCGCGTTTCTTTTATCCCTTACTATTTCATTGAACCTTAAAAAATATGCACATTAAACACGGCAACCCTAATTTACTAATCGTAAATGAGTTGTCGGGCGGGTGTCTCTGACAAAGTTAGGCGCGATTTAGCGCAGTTAGTTCTTGTTGGACCATATAGGCGCAGGAATCCTACCCCCACGAGCAATTAGTCTCGACGGCGAAGTTTGATTGATAGGCATAATGGGGGCTGTGCCGAGAAGTCCGCCGAAAGATACGCTGCCCGAATTTTTGCCGTAAACGGGAATTACGCGGACGGCGGTGGTTTTGTTGTTGACTACGCCGATTGCGGATTCGTCTGCAATCATGGCGGAAATTACGTCTGCGGAAGTATCGCCGGGGATTGCTATCATATCGAGTCCGACGGAACAAATTGCGGTCATCGCTTCGAGTTTTTCGAGGGTTAGAACGCCTTTTTGTGCGGATTCGATCATTCCGATGTCCTCGCTGACGGGAATAAACGCGCCGCTGAGTCCGCCGACGTGCGACGAAGCCATAATACCGCCCTTTTTCACGGCATCGTTGAGAAGTGCGAGCGCAGCGGTCGTGCCGTAGCCGCCCACGACGTCAACGCCGATTTCTTCAAGAATATGCGCAACGCTGTCCCCTTTTACGGGCGTGGGCGCAAGGCTCAAATCTATGATTCCGAAATGAGCGTCAAGGCGTTTGGACGCTTCTTGCGCGACGATTTGTCCAACTCTCGTAATCTTATATGCGACTTTCTTTATGGTTTCGGCAACGACGGTCAAGTTTTCGCCTTTGACGTGCTTCAACGCCTCTTCGACTACGCCCGGGCCGCTTACGCCTACGTTGATGACGCAATCGTTTTCGCCTACACCGTGAAACGCACCCGCCATAAACGGATTATCCTCGACCGCGTTTGCAAACACCACGAGTTTTGCACAGCCTATGCTGTCGTTTTCTCTCGTCAGATACGCGGTTTCTTTGATGATTTTGCCCATAAGAGCAACCGCGTCCATATTTATGCCCGCTTTGGTCGAGCCGATGTTCACGCTCGAACACACCTTTTTCGTGCAAGCGAGCGCGGCGGGTATGGATTCGATAAAGTTCTTTTCGTACTCTGTCATGCCCTTGTGTACGAGCGCGGAATATCCGCCCACAAAGTCCACGCCTATTTCGTCGGCGCATTCGTCGAGAACCTTTGCAACCTTTATCGAGTCGCCCGTGCGTGCGGTGATTAAACTGATCGGAGTTACGCTGATTCGTTTGTTTACAATGGGTATACCGATTTCGTTTGCGATGTCATCGCAAACCTTGACGAGATTTTTCGCCTTGCTCACGATTTTGTCGCGCACCCTTTGGCAAAGAGTGTCAATATCGTCGCTCACGCAGTCGAGAAGGGATATTCCCATCGTAACCGTGCGCACGTCAAGATGCTCGAAAGACACCATTTTGTTGGTTTCAACCACTTCGTTTGCGTTTATCATTTTCCACCTCAAATACGGTGCATCGACGTGAAAACCTGCTCGTTTTGGATGCGGATTTCAACTCCGATTTCCTCGCCGAGTTGAGAAAGAGATTTACTTATCGTCGCAAAATCCGCGTCGGACTCGGACAAATCGACAAGCATAATCATTGTAAAATAGTCCTGTATAATGGTTTGAGAGATGTCCTGCACGTTGATTGCAAACTCGTAGAGCCTCGTGCTGACTTTTGAAATTATGCCTCTTTGGTCTTTGCCGATGACAGATACAACCGCCTTCATAGTCGTTCCTCTAAATATTATACTTGCAAAAAAATGATTGCACGTTGAGTTTAGCATTGGAAAAGCTATATGTCAATTTGATACGCAAAAAGCCCGATTTTTTCGGGCTTTTCGACGTTATTTCGAAGTATTGCAAACCTAAAATTTGCGGCGGCGTTTAATTTTCTACACGAAAAATCATTCGATAACCACGCCGTCTTTGAGATTTTCTGCGATTTCTTTGCCGATTTCGTTTGCTTGTTCGCTACAAAGCGCGATTTCCTCGTTTTTGTCGTCGGAAAGTGCCGAATTGTCGCTCTGAGTTTTCTCTACGCTTTCGTCCGTAAGAGTTTCGAGGATATCCTCGTCAACCGTTTCGACGGAATTTTCGACTTCGACGTCGCAAGGAAGCGCAACCGCTTTCTTGGGCGCGAGGCGCGGGAACAACGCAAAGAAGTGACTTCCCTTGCACACGAAGATTTCTCGCATAATGATGAAAGATACGAATGCGATTGTGCCGCCGAACGTGACGTCGCTCATGTAGTGTGCGCCGACGACTATACGGCTGATTGCAACCAGCATAGTGATGACAATCGGCGTAACCCAGCAAGCGATTTTGCCCGCTTTTTTATGCTTGAAGTCCACAACGTCGGGAAGCATAACGAGCGCATACGACATACCTGCAGCGCAAGTATGCCCTGACGGGAACGACTTGAACGCGTCGCTTGCGCCGGGATATGCGTCGATAAAGGAATTGATTATCGCCTCGTCGGGTTGACCGTTGCGAACATACCAAGGCGTGTAGCCTTGCACCAACCCTGCGTTGATAAGGCGTTGTCCGACGTTCGAGTTGATCGCCCTGTATCTCATACGACCGACGGGGTCTTTGACGATGAGAATAATGATATTTGCAAGCACGCAAGCCGCAAGTGCCGCAACAACCCACCATACGAGTTTTTTGAGCGTCTCCGCTTTCAACGGACGAAGAGCAAGCAACGTAAGAGCCTGAATCGTGAGCGCGACGAGAATCTGACTTGCCACCACCGCGCCGTTGTGACGATATTCATACACCGCCGCGCCTGCCGCACCGATTTCGTTTGCGGCGTGTTCGATGACATATTTCATTATATCTTTGATATAATACCACCAAGCGACTGTGCCGACAAGTGCGAAAACAACCGCAAGAGCAATCGCCCATTTCTTTTTGTCGAAACACTTTGCAAAGTACCAGCAAAGAATCACGGTGCAAATGCTCAAAAGTATATAAATCGGCGACGTTCCGACAGCCTCGCCCACCACGCCGAACAAATCGTTCGCAAGATAATCGCCGGGTTTCAATGCGTTTTTGGTGAGAATTTTGCTCACTTGAAAGTCGCAATAAGTCGCAACCAAAACGAGAGAAACGAACAGCACCGCAAACAAAC
>CAVKUX010000134.1:0-3884 GCA_963659595.1 Anaeroplasmataceae bacterium
AGGAACAACAAGACCCCGTTGTCATTGAAACCGTACAAGAGCAAGGCATAACCCTCATGTCCAGTGGCGCAACAACGGCTTCGGACGGCACTACGACAAAGACGATAACGGCGACAGTGAAACCTTCTAATGCGGATTCTACACTTTTTTGGACGATTGCTTTTGACAATAATAATTCGACTTGGGCAAAAGGAAAAATTGTGTCAGATTATGTTGATTTGGCGGTGTCGGAAAATACATTGTCTTGTGCTATTACATGCTTAAAAGCATTCGGTGAACGGATTATTTTAACTGTTACTTCTGCCGTTAAGGATTCATGTTATGCTAAGTGTAATTTGGATTACGAAAAACGCATTTTGGATTTTAATGTCACCATGGAAGAGCAAACCGCAGGTGTGGTTTCTGGCGTTAATTTTTCGGACGACAAATTATCTTATTCTTTTGAAGCCTCGTATTCTTTTACCGACGGAACTATTACGCCATCGCCCACTGTAACATATAAATTTACAGACGAATTTGTATCTACTATTAAAGTTTCAGGTGAAATGGTTTCTTTTTCTGCCGATTCTACCGTGCATAGCTTATCAGGTAAATTGATTTTTGATTTACCGTTTGTGGATAATAATTCTTCTGTTGGTTATGGAACCTATACCATAAGTGGTAGTTACTACAGTTTATATAATCAGAATCCTGAAAAAGCAATTCCTTATTTTGCAGCCGTTCGTGCGGAAGTGGAAAAAGCTTTGTATAACTATTCGGGAAACGTACTTATGTTTCAATGTTCCTACACATCTTCAAATGGCAATGGGGCTTCGTGTAGTTTAACTAAATATATAGGTAAAGGCACTTGCAACTTTAAGTCTTTGAGTGTCAGCAGTGTTTCTCTTTCTTCTGACTTAATCGTTTTTTGAGAGGTGAATTATGGCAAAACAAAAAAGAAAATATGTTAATATATTCGTTTTTTTACTTGTTGTTTTGCTTGCTTTTGCGGTTGTCGGTCTTGTCATCAATATTAAAGACAAAACGGAAGTATCTACTTTTAGTTTGTCTATAAACGGTGATATAACTTCCACTGATAAAGGTGGATATATAGCAAGTGCGGAAGATCCCCTTTCGGTTGAAGTTATGTTCCCGTCGAACGTTGCTTCTGATGATATGGTCTATTCGTATGGATTGAAAACCTCAAAGGACAACGATTTTAAGTTCTATATTGATTATCGGGCGTATTCTTTTTCGCAATGGGAAATGGATATTGATAAGTGTTTTGAAATTACTCCTACAAAACAGGGGTTCACTATAACGCCAAAATCGAATTCTATACAAGAGCTTTTGAAATTGTGTTATCCGTCGAGTGAAATCCACATGGACGATTCTCAAATTGACAGCAACAAAGACTTGTTTTTGTTGACGGTCAAGTCTAAAAACAACGAATCGATTGTAATCGGTTTTGGGCTTCCGTTAGGTGCCAAAAACGATATAAGCATTGAATTAGATAAAACGGAGATAGTATTCTAATGAAAAGCATACAAAGAATAACAGTAGTTTGGATATTTTTAATCGTGAGTATAGCATTGTGTGTGCTTTTTTCGGCATTCCCTGAAATTACTTTTGCTGCCTATGACAATATCGTTGTAGACAGCAAATACTATGTCGATTATTCTTCTTTGGACACAACCTCATATTATCGTGAATATGCTGTCACGAATCGTGAAATCAAATATGAAAAAAGCGGAAATATTTTCGCTTTTGAAAACGGCGCAAGTATCGCTAAAAACGATTTGAATACTTTGGTATTTAAGTTGAATTTACTCAAGCCGGAGTATGAAAAAGATAAAGTTTTTTGGTATTTGCAGTCGTTTGTTATTTATGAATGTTCAAACGATTCTATGACGGCAACACCGATTGCGGACGTTGTTATATCACACGTGTGTGATGAATCAAGTCAAGAAGAAAGCGTTTTTTTGAAGCGTTTGCAATATGGCGATGTAAAAGTCGGCATCAAACAATATCTAAAAGGTAAAGACGATAAATTTATTGGTGCTTCTTTAACCTTTGCAATTGGTTACGTGGCTGACGGATATGAACCGATTGTTTTGCGTAGCGGTATTGGCAAATCTTTATTCATTAACGGCGGAAAATCTTTGGAAATTGCAATAAAGGGTTCTTCCCCTTATACACGATATTTTGTTAGAAGCACATCGTATCTTGCAATGGGAGGTCGAAACAATTATATTGAAGAAACACTCGATTCTTCCGTGGTTTCCGTATATGATGTTTTGAAAAATCTTTCAATGAGCGAAACATTGGATTCTTTAGGCGACAAAAAAACAGAGGCGGAAAACATAGTTTACAATTTTGCAACTCAAAAAGTTCAAATTGTGTATTTGAAACGTGTCGGAACGACTCCGTTTGCTACCACTGCTCGTGCTTATGTTGACGTTCCCGTTGCCGAAAACGAAATTCGCGTTGCCGACGTAAGAAATGCGTTGGGGCTTGACACTATGGCGGTTATGCAATCGTCTTGTGACTATTTCAAATACGATGCCGACGAGGACGTATATCGTGCATATTACTATAAATCCGTTTGGTTGTCTGCAAAAACTGCAGACGGCAAAAATCAAGATTTGTATTTGGATTGCAATTTGTCGTTTAAGGATTTTTACGAGCCTTTGGTAAGGGACGGTATTCTCCCGACGGGTGACGACGGTTATGAATATTTCTTTAATAGAATGAAATACAATTTTCCTGAACTCGAAGGGTTGAAAGAACACGAAGTTTACGGATATTTCGGTTATGTTGCACTTCCAAAAACATACACTTTCTCGCAGTTGTTTTTTGAAGTTTTCGACGCGTCAAAAGCAAATTATCAAGGCACAGTTGATTCCATATGCAATTTGGGGAATCTTTCAAAAGATAGTTATTCAAAATTGCTTAATGATTATAATTATGGTTTCCTTTCGCAAGTGTGGAATATTAGCGTTGGTGCGTTTGCAGGTTATGAGGCGTATCATTATTCTTTTTACGTTGATTCGGGGGTTTTGGAATCCTTTATTGCTCATAATGGTGCAAAGGATATGCAAGACAATCTTTCAAGGCTCGGTATTGCAACAAGAGATACGGCAGAATCTGTCACAAATTTCTTTACAATATTTGTAAAGAAGATTGGCGAATGGTTTGAAAAAAACAAAGTTCTTTTTGGCACGATTGCAGGAATAATTCTTGGACTTGTCGTTTTGTCAATGTTGCTTATCATTGTGTCGAAAGTGATTAAATCTATTAAACATAAATCGACAAAGCAAAAGAAATCTAACAGTAAAAGGACGGCGAAAAATGGCAAGAAGAAAGAATAAGCAGTCTCGCAAGTATATTCCCATGAACGAGTTTAGATATTCGGAAAGCAAACTTTATGCAGATCATCCGCAATACATATTTGGGAAAACTCGTTCGGGGAAATACAAATCTTTGGGATTAACACATCAACCCGACAGCAAGCATCACGTTGTTCCGTTGAGTAAAAATCCCAATCCACAAGATACAAAAAAGGCGTATATAGGCACAAATCCACATACTTTGCGTGCAAAAGACTTGGATAAAATGCCTAAGCGCAATTGGCGTTTTGACGATAAGGACAAACCTGTTGTGCGACATATTATAAAAACTTATAAGAAGCGCACAAACCGTAAATCCAAAAGCAAGTATAAAAAAAAGAAATGAACCGTTCGTAAGATAAACATCGACGTGTTATCCACCGAGTAATCGCTCATTTCTTGTACTCATTATACGAAAGCAATTTTGGAAAGTCAATCGAATTTATCAAAGTGAGGTGTAAGTATGGAAAATGTATTTGATACCGCAACGGAACAATTATCAACGTTTAAGGAAAC
>CAVKUX010000135.1:0-3881 GCA_963659595.1 Anaeroplasmataceae bacterium
GTCCATAATGCTGCGATTGTGGAAGAGAGTTTCTTGCGAAGGCGCATTGATAAGCATAAGTTTTTCAAGCACTTCGTCGTAGTCGGGCAATTCGTCAATGCTTTCGATTTGAAATTTCTTCAAAAACTCGTCCGTGGTACCGTAAAGAAGGGGTCGTCCGACGGTTTCCTTTCTTCCCACAGCCTCGATAAGTCCTGCTTTCAAAAGTCCGGTGAGAGCGTATTCCGAGTTTTTGTTGCTTCTCATTTCGTCGATTTCAAGACGAGTTATCGGCTGTTTGTACGCGATTGTGGCAAGCACTTCGAGAAGCGTTTTGGTGAGTTCCTTTTCACGCAACGGCGTAAGCACGTCAGCAACGGTGTCGCCATACTTCGGATTCGAGGAAAACTGAACCTTTCCGTTGAATTCCAAAAGCACGATACCCGAATTGTCGCCGTATCGTTTTTGCAAAGATTTGATGATAGAATTGAGTTTTTGCGTGGTGAGTTCAGGCACTTTTTCGCAAATGTCGCTCTTTTGTATCGCCGAACCGCTTGCAAAAATAATAGCCTCGACAACGTTTTCAATATTTTCCATCGTCACCCTCCTCGAAGTCAATCGGCACGTCTTCCGTACCTTCTATCGCAAATATCGTTATTTCGCCGAAAACTTCCTCTTGCTCGGCGCGAAGTCTGCCGTATTTGAGAAGTTCCAGCACCGCAAGGAACGTCGTCACGATGTCGCCCTTGTCGTAGTCCGGCTCGAACAAATCGGTAAACTTCATCTGCTTGCGCACGCTTATCATAAGGCGTATGTTTTCCATTTGCTCGTGCACGGAAAATCTGTCCTTGACAACCTTTTTGGGAATAATCTCCTGCTCGTGTATGGCGGCGTTTGCAAGCACTCTTGCAAAGGCTTCGACGAGTTTGGGAAGCGAAAAATTGACGAGCGCGACACGATAATCCTTGTCCGTAAACACGGGCGCACGGTAGAAACGGTTGATTGTTTCGATTTCGCGCAACTTGTCGCTTTGTTCGACGAGCAAGGCGTATTCCTTGATCTTGTTGATGAGCAGTTGACGCTCGTATTCGGGGTCGTCCTCGGTGATTTCCTCGTCGTCCTTGGGCAACGTGCGAATGGATTTGAGGTACACGAGTTCTGCCGCCATCGTGATAAACTCGCCCGCATAGTCGAAGTCGAGTTCCTCTTTCGGCGTATTGCGGATTATCTCGACGTACTGGCTCGTAACTTCGGATATAAAGATGTCCTCGATTGCGATTTTGGCGCTCTTTATAAGTTCGTAAAGCAAAGGAATAGGTCCGTCAAAGTCGCTTAAATGGTAGACTATTTCGGGTTTTGCAACAACAAAATCGCCCTCGATTGCCTCAGGCTCGATTATTTCCGCATTTGCGGCGTTCTGATTCGTCGAAACGGATTGCTCGCTTGCCGCAGATTCCGAATTACTTTGGGATTCGGACGGCGAAACGGAATTGTTTTCGACGGATTCGAATTGCAAAATTTCCTCTTGCATACAAAATCCTTTTGCTAAGATAAATAACGTATAGATATTAACACGCGCACGCAAAAAAGTCAAAACAAATCGAAATAATGCGCCCCACACACCGAAAACCGCTTGAAACAAGCGGTTTTCGTTGCATTTTGTCATTTGTCAAAACGAATTTAGTTTAGATTTTCAATCGCTATCGATTAAATTTGATTTCGACTAATTTCTTGCTCTACGCTCTTAAAATCGTCTATCGATTGCGGATTTATTTTGCTGTTGACCACTTCTTTGCGATTTCGCCGATTGCGTCGAACAAGTTGAGTCTTGCTACGTCCTCGTTTGCAACTACGCCTACTTTGTCGATAACCACGCCGTCTTTAAGAAGATATGCTTCGCCGACCTTGTCGCCCCTCTTTACCGGCGCTTTGACGGACAAGGGCAAATTTAATTTGATTTCGTATTTCGCATTGTCGTCGCGCGCTACGAATCTTGCAACGTCGCGTTCAACGCCGAGCGCAATATCCTTGCTCTTGCCGCCCGATACGGCGAGCCTTACGTCGAGATTTTCACCCGATTTGAGCATAATTTCGTTTGCGAAGTTTGAGAACGCATAGTCGAACATCGAACTTATCGCGGCGTTTCTGATTTTTGAACTTTCCGCACCGATAACGACCGCCACAACGCGCATATCGCTCTTTTTAGCCGTTGCGCAAAGGCAGAATTTCGCCTCGCTCGTGAATCCTGTTTTACCGCCGTCGCAACCTTGATAGAAGCGCACGAGTTTGTTGGTGTTGGTTATTGTCGTTGTTCTGCCGTCGGGGTGCTTGTAGTCTTCGAGCCAAATTTTTGCGTATTCGAAATACTCCTTATGTTTTACAAGTTGGCGGAACATAACCGAAACGTCCTTCGCACTCGAAAAACTCTCTGCGGCAGGCAAACCCGTACAGTTTTTGAAAGAAGTGTCCCTCATGCCGAGTTCCTTTGCCCTCGCGTTCATCTTGGCAACGAAGTTTTCGACACTGCCCGATATACGTTCGGCGAGCGCGACGCACGCGTCGTTTGCAGAAGCGACGATTACCGTTTTGAGAAGTTCGCCTGCCTTATGCGTCGTGCCTGCGTCCAAAAATACT
The DNA here is from genome assembly GCA_963659595.1 of Anaeroplasmataceae bacterium. Classification (GTDB taxonomy): domain Bacteria; phylum Bacillota; class Clostridia; order Christensenellales; family CAG-917; genus CAG-475. Next base: position 2,614 of record CAVKUX010000135.1, read on the forward strand.
TGCGAGCCGCCCATACTTGCCGAGTTTTGGCTTATTTCCACGTCGTCGTCAAGGGATATATCCCCTCTTTCGACCGCTTCGAGGGTCAAAAGCGACGTCATAATCTTCACCATACTCGCAATCGGAAGCCTTTCGTTTTCGTTGCGTGCATAAAGCACCGTGCCTGTTACGTAGTCAACCAAATATGCGGATTTACCGACGTTTTTGAAGTCGGTTGCGGCTTCGCATATCGACACGTTTGTGGAAAACACAGAAGCCAAAACAAATGCAAACACAAGCAAAACGCAAAGCAGGATTGCGCAAACGCTTTTAAGCACGCCGTATTTTTCGGATTGTGTATTAAAAGTTTTGTTTTTCATTTTTCACCTCACGCTTTTCGTTAGCGTGTATAAAAAGTCGAAAAATATGCACAGCCGCGCGGCATTCTCAAAAAATACGGCTAAGTTGTTGAAAAAATACAAAAAAACGCTGTTAGAAGTGCGGTTTGTCCTAATACAGCGTAACGACGATAACTTTGAAAATAGAACCGACAATGACGAACAGCACGAACGCAATTGCGACGTTTATCGCAAAAATCTTCAACGTGTTGACAAACGACGGTTTGAGTGTGCCGTTTTTACAGCCGCAATCAGGCGCAACCGTAACCGTGGCGCAAAGCACGAAACAGCAAAAAGTACAGAGGAAAAACGGCAGATAAATCAAAAGCAAGTTGATAAGTCCCGTCGTTTCGTATCTACCTATCAACGCAACCGAATACCACCCCGTCGCAAAACCGAGCGCGAAAAACGGCAACACAATCAAAAAAACCGTCTTGTCGTTGATTCCGGCAATCAAAAATACGGCGTAGCACCCTAAAAGCGCAAGCAAGGATATGAAAAACACTTTCACCGCGCCGAATTCCATATCCGCGCGCGCAACTCTGTCGAAGCCGTCCTCGCCAACCGACCGAAATGCCGATATTATGCCGACGGTAATGCCCAAAACGAAGATAATACTCGCGCAAATAATAACCTTTTTATTGTCCGAAACAAAAGTTTTCAAAGCGGATATAATCGACTTCGTTCTGAGAGAGCCTCGCATATGTAAAGCATATGAAACATAAATGCCGATATGACAAAAAAAGTGATTTTGCGTGATGTTTGGTTGGAATCTGCCAAATAAACCGTCGGTAAAAATGCTAATATGCGCTTGTGAAAGAAAACGAAATCAAAACCAAAGAATATCTTCTGAAACTTGGATTTCAGCCCAATCTCAAAGGGTACAGACTG
>CAVKUX010000136.1:0-3875 GCA_963659595.1 Anaeroplasmataceae bacterium
CGCCCATAGAGGCAAAGTCTTTCTTTGCGGTGGTGTACGCCTTTTGCGACATAAATCTCATTTGACCGTCCTTGTTTGTCACGAGCACGCCGTCGCGATATGCTACCGCTTCCGCTTCGCTGGGCGCAGAATAGTTTTCCTCGTCCTCGTCGCCGCTCATAATGACGGTCATACGCTCGGAATTGAGCGCCTTTTTGATTGCCAAAAGTTCCTCTTTGACAATCGTAAGTTGTCTGCGCTTGGACGCGAGGATTGCCTCGAACAAAGCGATTTGTTTTTCGAGGTACGCAAGTTCTTCTTCGAGTTTGCCCACTTCGAGTTTTGCAAGGCTCTTGAGGCGCATATCCAAAATGGCTTGCGCCTGAGCGTCGCTGAGGTCGAATCTCGCTCTCAACGTTTCCTTTGCCTTTTGAGTTGATTCCGATTCCTTGATTATGCGGATAACCTCGTCGATATTGCGGATTGCAACGAGCAATCCTCTCACGATTTCCGCTCTCGCCTTTGCCGCCTTCAAGTCGTATGCGGTGCGGTTGACGATGATTTTGCGTTGATACTCGATGTAGTAGTCGAGATAAGCCGTAAGCGAGAGTTGTTCGGGCTTGCCGTTTGCGATTGCCACCATGTTGACAGAATAGCCTTTTTCGAGGTCGGTTTTTTTGAACAGGAACGCAACGATTTTGTTTACGTCGGTGTCCTTTTTGCACTTAATCACGGCGCGAGTGCCGGTTTTGTCGCTCTCGTCCACGATTTCGGCAATGCCCTGCAAGGCGTCCTTGTTGGCTTCTTTGAGGTCTGCTATGCGCGAGAGCAAATCGGTTTTTGAAACGAGATAGGGAATCTCGGTTATGACGATATTCTTTTTGCCGTTGTCGTCGTTTTCGATGTGCAAGCGAGAGCGAATCTTGATTCTGCCCTTGCCCGTCGAATATATTTCTTCGAGATTGTCGACGGGGATGACAAATCCGCCCGTCGGGAAATCGGGTCCGTGGAACACTTTGAACAAGTCTTTGATGCTTGCGTTGGGATTTTCTATTCTCATAACGGTTGCGTCGATACACTCGCCCATATTGTGGGTGGGAATGTTTGTCGCAAGACCGACCGCAATTCCGTTTGCGCCGTTGACGAGAAGATTGGGAAATCTGCCGGGAAGCGTGTTTGGTTCTTCGAGGCTGTCGTCGAAGTTTGGCGACCACGTCACCGTCTCTTTGTCGAGATCTCTGAGCAATTCGAGCGCAAGAGGGCTCATCCTCGCTTCCGTGTAACGCATAGCCGCCGCCGAGTCGCCGTCAACCGAACCGAAGTTGCCGTGACCGTCGACAAGTTTCATTCGCATAACGAAAGGTTGCGCCATACGCACCATTGCGCCGTACACAGAACTGTCGCCGTGCGGATGATATTTGCCGAGACAATCGCCCACGATTCTCGCGCACTTTTTGTGCGGTTTGTCGGGGGTAAGCCCCATCTCGTGCATAGAATAAAGCACTCTGCGTTGAACGGGTTTCAAACCGTCCTCCACTCTCGGCAACGCGCGGTCGAGTATGACGTTTTCCGAATACGGAAGCATAGAATTGTGCATTACGTCCTCGAATGCGGTGTCAAGCACGACTGAGTTGTATTCAATTTCTTTGTGTTGTTTTTTTGCCATTTTTCTAACTTGTTCAAATTATTTTTTCGTCCGCGAGCAACGCCGCAAACGTTTTATTGTTCGTCTTGTTCTTTGCTTATCTTGAATGTGTCGATTTTGTTGAAGTCGGCGTATTGATAGATGTAGTCTTTGCGGATGTTGCTGTCCTTTCCCATAAGGATGGTTATGCGCTTGTCCGCCATCGCCGCGTCGTCAACGGTAACTCTGGTAAGCGTGCGCTTTGCAGGATCCATCGTGGTGTCCCAAAGTTGTTCGGGATTCATTTCTCCGAGACCCTTGAAGCGTTGAAGGAGTGCGTTTTTGCCCATCTTCTTCTGCCCTTCAACAAGCGCATTGTCGTCGTAGCAGTACAAAATCTCGTCCTTCTTTTGCAAGCGGTAAAGAGGCGGCATTCCGATGTAAACGTGCCCTTCCGTAATGAGTTTGCGCATATAGCGGAAGAAGAACGTAAGAAGCAGAGCGCGAATGTGCGCGCCGTCTTGGTCTGCGTCCGCCAAAATGATGACTTTGTCGTATTTGAGGCTGTCGAGGTCGAAGTCGGGGTCGATACCCGTACCGAGCGCGGAAATGAGCGTTGCAAATTCCTCGTTTGCCAAAATTTCTTCCAACCTCGCTTTTTCGACGTTGAGCGGTTTGCCGCGAAGAGGCAATATTGCTTGGAAGAATCTGTCGCGCGCTTGCTTTGCGCTGCCGCCTGCCGAGTCGCCCTCGACTATGAACAATTCGTTTATGGAAGCGTTCTTGCCCGAGCAACTTGCGAGTTTGCCCACGAGATTTAGTCCGTTGAGTTTGTTTTGCTGACGGCTCAAATCCTTTGCTCGTTTTGCCGCCTCTCTCGTCTTTGCAGCGCCCATAGCCTTTGCGATAATCTTTTCGGCAATGGCTTTGTTGCCTCTTTGCAAAAGAAGTTCGGCAAGTTTCTCGCTCACGAGATTCTCGACTTTGGGTCGAACTTCGGGATTGCCGAGTTTGCCTTTCGTCTGTCCCTCGAACTGCACGTTCTGCATTTTGACGGTTATGACCGCAACCATGCCCTCTCTGAAATCCTCGCCCAAAAGGTTGGCTTGTTTCTCTTTGAGAATATTGTTCTTTCTTGCGTAATCGTTGAAAACTTTCGTGACCGCACTCTTGAAGCCGACCTCGTGCGTGCCGCCTTCCGCCGTCGGAATGTTGTTGACGTACGAATATATGTTTTCGGAATATCCTTCGGTGTGCTGAATGGCAACGGCAACCTCGAAATGAGGCTCTTTCGCTTCGACGTAAAGAGGTTTGTCGTAAAGCACCGCTCTGCCTTCGTTGAGGTATTGAACGTAGTCGGCAATGCCGCCCTTGTAGCAAAATACGTCGTGCTTGCCCGTGCCGCCCGCAAGAGGCATACGCAAATCGTCGATGATGATTGTCACGCCCTTGTTGAGATACGCAACGTCGCGCATACGCTCGGCGATGACTGAATAATCGAATTTTTCCTTGCCGAAAACTCTCTCGTCGGGTTTGAACTTGACGGACGTACCCGTGCCTTTGACCTTGCCTATGACTGTAAGCGGCGTTTTGACTATGCCGCTCTTGATTTTCGTGCCGACTTGCGGCGACCAAAATTCCGCACGATACAAGTTGCCGTCGCGCTTTACGTCAACGGTGAGCCACTCGGAAAGAGCGTTCGTGACCGACGCGCCCACGCCGTGCAGACCGCCCGAATAATTGTACTGACCGTTGTCGAATTTCGCGCCTGCGTGAAGTTGGGTAAATACGACCTCCACACCGCTGATTTTGAGTTTGGGGTGCTTATCGACGGGCACGCCGCGGCCGTTGTCGCTGACTCTTGCGACGTTGTCGTCCAAAAGTTCGATGCGGACGGTATCGCCGAATCCGTTTGCAGTTTCGTCTATACTGTTGTCGATAATCTCCCAAAGTATGTGGTGCATACCTTTGCTGCCGGTTGTGCCGATGTACATACCGGGGCGTTTTCTGACGGCATCGAGCCCTTCGAGGATTCGAATGTCGCCCGCTTTGTATTCTTGATTTGCCATAAAGTAAACCTTTATAAAGTAATAATGTAATAATGATACCACAATATCTTGTTCTTTTCAAGGCATTTGCGCCGCAAATTTTGTGGTTTGGAAAAAAATATTAGTTTCAAAATTACAATTCAATAAATTAAAGCTTCCCCCTTCCTCATGTGTTTGGACTTCGGCGTTTGCAAAGCAATCCGCCTCGTTCGCTTTGGCTACAA
>CAVKUX010000137.1:0-3765 GCA_963659595.1 Anaeroplasmataceae bacterium
TAAAATGCTCCTCCAAAAGTTTTACATTTCTGTCCAACTTTTGGGGTGCACTTCAGTTTCCCGCCTTTTATTTTTTGTCTGCGCGGGGTTTTGAAAACATATCCGTCTTTATTTTCTTTACGAATGGAAAAATTCGATTGTAGGTTGTATAATGGACTAAAAGATTAAACGGAGGAACGAATGGAAAAGACGGCGGACTTGAAAAATAAAATCGAGCAACTGGCGACAGGCTTTCGGCAATGTTCCAAACTTTTTATCGCAATCGGCGACGAAACGAGGCAATATTTGATTGTCGAAATGATGAAAACGGGCGATTGCAACGGCGTGCGCGTGGGCGAGATTACCAAACGCACGAACTTGTCGCGACCTGCCGTATCCCACCATTTGCAGATTCTGAAAGCGGCGGGAATCGTTAAGGTTAGAAAGGAAGGAACGAAAAATTTCTATTATTTCGACGCAAGCGACGACGTGTTCAAAAAAGTGCAAACGTTGCTTACCACTGCCGAAGAAATATTGAACGAATTGCCCGAAAGGGGGACGAAGGACTAAAATGAAAGTATACATTTTTCACACGGGAAAAGTGAGGGTTGACAAAGCAATACCGTTGCACGAGTCGAATTTTCTCGCTTTTGCGGGATTTTTGAGAGGGAAGGACAAAAAGGTGATTTTGCCGGTGTCCGCATATCTCATAACTCATCCGCAAGGCAACGTTTTGATAGATACGGGGTGGGATACGAAGTACGCAACGAGCAGACCGAAGCAACTTTTGGGGCTTGTCGACAAGATAAGCGCACCCGTCATCGAAAAAGACGAAGGAATTGACAGCAAACTTGCACGAAACGGATTTTCCGTCAAGGATTTGGAACACGTTTATATAAGTCATATGGATTTCGACCACGCAAGCGGGTTGCGCCTCGTAAAAGACGCAAAAGACGTGCGCACCTCAAAAGAGGAATGGGCGGCTTGCAATGCGCCGAGTTTTAGATACGTCAACGTGTGGAAGGGGATTTGCGACGTTAAGAGTTTCGAGTATCAAAAGAGCGGCATAGGTCCTGTCGGCGAGAGTTTCGACGTATACGGCGACGGCAAAATACTGCTCGTTCACACACCCGGTCACAGCAAAGGACATTTCAGTGTTGTTGTGAACGGCGAAAACGGATTCGTTGTGCTGGGCGGCGACGCCGCGTACGTTCCCGAATCCTTCGAGAAAGAGATAATTCCCGGCTTTCTCACGAGCAAAACGCTTGCTCAAAAGTCGCTTGCGTGGCTCATCGAATGCAAACGAAACGAAAATTGCAAGGGTGTGTTCGTAAACCACGACCCGACCGTGCAAGAACAGATTATTGAAATATAGAGGTGAAATATGGATTTAATTCAAGCAATGAATCAAAGACACGCGGTTCGCTCGTATATAGATAAGAAAATAGAGGGCGAAACGGCGGCGCAACTTCAAAACAAAATTGCCGAAATCAACGAAGAAAGCGGACTCAAACTTCAACTCGTTTTGAACGAAGAAAAGGCTTTCGGCGGTAGAATGGCGCATTACGGACATTTTGAAAACGTGAAAAACTACGTTGCGGTCGTCGGAAGCAAGGACGCGAAATTGAGCGAAAAAGTCGGATATTACGGCGAAAAACTCGTGCTTTTTGCGCAAACTCTCGGACTTAACACGTGTTGGGTTGCGTTGTCCTACGACAAAACCGAGGGCAATTACAGCGTGGATAAGGGCGAAAAACTTGCGCTTGTCATCGCAATCGGCTACGGAAGCACGCAAGGCGTGCCGCACAAGAGCAAATATCCTCAAGACGTGTGCAAAGATTTTGCAAATTCGCCCGAATGGTTCAAAAACGGCGTTAAAGCGGCTTTGCTTGCGCCTACCGCCATAAATCAGCAAAAATTCTCGTTTGAACTAAAAGGCGAAAAAGTGATTGCAAAACCCGGCATCGGTTTCTATACCAAAGTCGATTTGGGCATTGCGGAATATCATTTTGAACTCGGCGCGGGCAAAAAGGTTTTCAATATATAAAGTAACGACAAAATAGAATCAAAAGAGTATATTCCTAATATGCTTTTGTATGAGAGTTATTCTTACGGGGGCATCGGGACGTATGGGCAAGCAGATGCTTGCCCTTTTTCAATCCGAGGGGGATATAGAGGTTATCGCCGTTGACAAAAACGACGGCGGCGAGTCGGATTGCGTCGTCGCAAGATATTCAAACGTTTGCGACGTGAAAGAAAGCGCGGACGCAATCGTCGATTTTTCGTTGCATACGGCAACATGCGAAGTGGTTGAATTTGCGGTGAAACGCAACATTCCGCTTGTGGTCGCAACGACGGGGCATACGGCGTACGAGCGCGGATATATCGAAAAAGCGAGCGCGCAAATTCCCGTGTTCACGGCAAGCAATATGTCGATTGCAATTGCGTATCTCAAACGCTTTTCGGCAAAACTTGCGCAGATTTTTCCCGACGCAGACGTGGAAATCATAGAGGCGCATCACGCAAAAAAGATAGACTCGCCAAGCGGCACGGCACTTTCCGTTGCGAAGCGTATCGTCAGAGAACGAGGGTTCGGCAAAGTCGTCGTCGGCAGAGGAATAGGCAGAGAAAAAGGGGAAGTGAACGTACATTCGTTGCGCATAGGCGCGTCGCTCGGCGAACACGAAGTGATTATCGACACGGCTGGCGAGCGCATAGTTTTGCGGCACGAGGTTTTTTGCCGAAGCGTATACGCCGAAGGCGCGTTGATGGCATTGCGATTTGTCCTTGCCAAAGACAAAGGATTGTACGGGATAGAGGATATTTTGCCGTAGGCGGAGCGCCTGTGGCGCAACGATATCGTTGCTTCCGCAACGGTGAAATACTCACGACTCACTATGTTCGTATGAAATTGTGCTTGCGCACAGTGAAATTGCAGCGTAGCCGCAGTTGAGGATGATTAGAGTGCCTATGGCACAATGAAATCCACATTGCGGAGCGATAGTAGCGCAAATCGAATTTTATTTATAATTTGTATTTGACAAGCAGTTCGCTTACTATCCTGTTTGTTCTATCAATAATATCTTTAATTGTCCAACTTTCTTTTTGAGCAATTTCCGCATTTATTCCGAGACCATTTTTGTAACCGATAAAATTCCCATCTTCATTTTTGCGTTCTTTTTTTCGTTCGAAAGACATATTGCTAAGTTTGCTATTAAATCCTGTAATGGTTAGATTGCCAAGTTTATGTACGTATTTATCGCGATACTCTTGTGCAAGTTCTTTATCTCCGTTTGCAATCATATCTACCCAATCGCTTGGAACTTTTTCTCCCTCGGGAAAGATATGCTCTATCGTCCAAACGTAAACTTTTTTGCCATTACTACCTTGTTCTTCGTGCGCCCACAGGTCTTTAAAAGTTTCTTTTGTCATATAACTTTCGGCTAACTCACACAATAAGAATCTTGTAATACCTATATTATCTTCATAAATATCGCCGCTCAATTTTTCCTTGAACAATTCATCTGGAGCCGACCGTGTTTGTAAGACTGTATATATATGATTATAAATAGCAGTTCCTGTTAACGATTTTTCTTCTATATTACTAATGATATTCATAAAAATCCTCGTAACATCTTGGGTGTTAGGAATATCCGTTAGATTTCTTCTGACAAAAAACGTAGTCAACAATTTAATTGTATCGGTGATTGTTCTATCGTCTAATTGTAGAGCGGTTTGCTCGCGTACTAAATATAGCAACAATAAATAGGATGGCGTACCTTGTAC
>CAVKUX010000138.1:0-3720 GCA_963659595.1 Anaeroplasmataceae bacterium
TTTTAAGAGGTGAATTATGGCAAAACAAAAAAGAAATTATGTGAATATACTTGCTTATTTGTTTGTTGTTTTGCTTGTCCTTGCAATTTGCGGTGGCGTTGTATACTTCACCAACGGGCTGACTACGGACTTCAAGTCGTTTTATCTCAAGGTTGACGGAAAGGACGTTTTGGAAAACAAAGGCGGTTATATGCTATCCACAACCGAGCCGTTAAGCATTGAAACAAAATATGTTTTGGGATTGTTCAAAAAGGATTTGAGCGGTTACTCATATTCTATCACGGCAAATCCCGAAGCGGATTTTGGATTCAAGGTCGGCGAGGACAGTTACAACTTTGCAGGTGACAACCTCGATTTCAAAAAGTGTTTTGACATAACCGAAACGGAAACGGGATTGTCTTTGACTGCAAAGGGCACAGATATGGAAACTATGCTTGTCTATATCTTCCCGAACGGCGCAATCACTCTTGACGATGAGGTAGATTATGACAAGGATTTGTTCTTGCTCACTGTTAAGTCGTATAACGACAAGGTGTCTATAACTTTGGGATTGCGCCTTGTTGCAGGAATAAAAGGCATTACGCTTGATAAAACGGAGATTGTGTTCTGATGAAAAACGCATTATATAAAAACAAGGTTTTGTTATATGCGCTTGTGTTTGCGCTCATATTTTGCACGGTATTCTTTGCCGTGCAAGATTTGGGGCGCATTGCGTTTGCTCAAAGTGAGAGTTTTGACGATACCAACGTTTTGGACGATTTGCAATCTTCAACCGTGAACGGCAAGCCGTTTGATATTTTGGACTACGCATTCGACGAAACGAAAGACGTGCGGATTATAAACTTTGTTGAATACTGTTATTCATACAAAATCAATATGCGCGGACATTACGGCATATATGTGTATGTTTACAATCCAAAGGGCTTGAATATCGTCGAGAACAGCGGACAAAACAAAATTCAAATGGCGGTTGCGTGGACAAAGAACGAGGACGGTACATATAGCGCGACAAGATATGAAAAGTTCAATTTGAAGTTTTGCAATAAAGCGGAAAAAGCAAATTATCGGGGATTGTTTTACAAATTCAAGGTTGTAGACAGGAAAATAGACGGCAAATCAATGGTAGAGCGTGTAAACGCGAATGAGCGTAGATATGACGTTTCGGGCATTGAATTGCTTACAAGCGGAAAGCAAAACGCAACCGAGTACACCGTAGGCGGAACGTACAAGTTTACAGGATATGCCGAAGGTTTTGGCAATTCGGATGAAGATACGTTGTCTTGTTCCGTGCAGGATTTGGAAACGTTGAGGTTGAATGTCAATCGTACATATTATCGCACTAACGTTTCAAGTTTGGGCAGAGGTCATTATAACGAAATTAACACGGTTTATTTTTCCGTGCCTAATAGGGTTTTTAATGACTATGGCAATTTGCAAAAGATACGCGCCGAGTGGTGGGAGTACAAGACGAAGCCTGCGTTGGTTTTGAACGATAAATCGTTTGTGGATTATGCGCTTCAATACAACGGCAAAGAAGTTGGCGCGCATAATCCTGATGGGGATGCGGTGCTTCGCGCTCACGATAAAAATATACCGTTTTACGCATATGCTCTTAAAGCAATGCAAGAGGGCGTTGTTGCATATTATTGGACTTTTAACGTTGATATGCTCGAATACAAGATTGGCGGTGTTGGAAAAAGTGTCGATAAATCTTGTGATAAGGTTTCAAATATGTTGCCGTTTGTGTTTTATAGTCCGTCCCCTCAAATCAACTCGTTTTTGGATTTGTTCTATACTTCCCCGGTTGCAGGCAAGGTGGACGGATCCGAAGTGGCGAATTACATCTATAACTACAAAAACAATTTGGGGCACGGTTATATAGACTGCAACGGTAGGCAGATAAGCAAGGATTTGTTTGAAACTTACGTCGACGAAGGCAGACAAATTGGACATAATGACAAAACGATTGATTTGTCCGACACTTTTAATTTAAGCAGTTATGACAGTAATCATAGTTGGTTCAAAAAGTTGTGGGAATATGGTTTTTGGGCTCCGAAAACAGACGGCGATTATAAAGACGTGTTGCCTATTTACGAAGTAAAAGACGAGGATTTGCGTGGGGCGGATTCTGCTGCTATTGCGAGTAGTCTTCTTGTCAATCAAGACGATATATCAAACTTGCGCGCGTTCTACACAGCCGAGAAGTTAAAAGGCAATCGTGTGGTTTTGTTCCGTTTTGCAAATACGGATTACTATGCCGAAGAAGCAACTATGTCTAAAACAAATAGAGGCGGTTCGGCAAGCGGATATGTTGCACAACAAACGTGTTTCTTTGATTTTGACATCATTGAATTGACGTTCAACAAAAACGGCACATATAAGGTTATACCTGTTGTATCAAGTCCGTTGGATATTATCAATGGTCTCAATCCCCCTCCGAGCGTGTTGCAATGGTGGAAAATCATACTCGCTGTCGTTGCCCTGTTGTTGCTGTTGATTTTGCTTGCGCCGATTCTGCCTCATATAATCAACTTTGTGATTATGCTTATAAAATTGCCGTTCAAAGCAATAGGCGGTCTTGTAAAGTCTTTCAAAAAAGGAAAAGCAAAAACGCGCAACAATCCTGCAAAACGTAAAAAGACAAGGCGGTGATGACATTATGGTTTATGGCAAAGCAATCTTTTCGATATGGAAAATCTTATTGATTTTCTTGACGATAGTCTATGTTTTTTCTGCGCTTGTCGTTTTTCAATCCTCTGCGCGTGTTGTACCAAAAGCAACAAGCGCCGTTGAGGAAACAACGTTGCCGACGAATGATTTTTTGCCCGATGAGGAAAATTTTGCTTCTGTTGCTTCTGTTGGTGACAGCGTGACAGTGACGGCAACCGCTTATCCCGAAGGCGTAAGACAAGAGTTTACTTGGACTTTGACATTGGATGAAGAAAAAAATTCTACGTTTCTTTTCAACCGTGTCAAGGAAAAGTTGGATGCAGGCACGGTTTACATATCGTTGACAACGACGGCGAACACTGCAACGGTGACTGCGCTTGAATATTTCAAGTGGGGCATTAAATACACGACTTATTGGAAGTTGACGGCAACGAGTGTTGAAAATCCCGAATTATCCGCTACATGTAGCATACAACTTGGTTGAGGTAAATATGGCAAGACGAAAGAAAAAAGTTTCGCAAAAGCAATTATCTGCTATCCGTGCAAATTATGCGCGGACGGCAGATAGATTAAAAAGTATGTCTCTGTCAAAGAGTGTACACGTTTCTGCTCCGTATCCACATTTTCGATATTACAAAAAAAGTAAGCATCCTGCTTTAATAGTTGGTGAACAACCGATTGATGAGTATCGATATAGAAAGGTTATGCATGCAGAAAAAGACGGCAACCGTACAAACGAAATGATTGTGCCGAATCCTAATCCAAAAGATAAAAAACCTATGTATATAGGAAAACGTGTTAGGCACGATAAAAAGAAGTTTTTTGAAGATAAACCATTGCCGTGGAAATATCCTAAATAATGGCATAAAAAAAGAAGCACTCCGCAAAAGTTATCTTTTTGCAATGTCCACCGCTTTGGGCTTCTTGGCTTCTTTATGTTTATTATATGCAATCGAGATTGCAAAGTCAATCGAATTTATCAAAGTGAGGTGAATGTATGGAAAATGTATTTGATACCGCAACGGAACAATTATCAACGTTTAAGGAAAC
>CAVKUX010000139.1:0-3709 GCA_963659595.1 Anaeroplasmataceae bacterium
ATTCCAATGACCGCAAACAATTGTCTTGCCTTGCTCTTTTACACCACCTTTCCAAGCTTCCATTCCGTTTGTCCATCTTGCAAAATACCAATCTTCGGGGCAAGCATTTCTCCAATCGTTGATTACTTCGAATCTATCACAATAGCGGTTCTCTCTAAATCGATTGCAAGGAATCCAACCATGAACGAATATGTACTTATTCGTTTCGTAGTAATTAACCATTGCCGGAATAATCTTTTGGATGAATGGTGTATTAGAAAGCTTTTCTTTAACTTCATCCTTGTTGTTATCAAGTATGTAATGAGAGTCGGTTAATTGAAGAACAGTGTCAACCGTTTTATTTGAACGATGGTGCGAAAGCAAATAAGACTTTTTATTCCATCCAAAAAGCAAATCCATCATCAAATCCTCATGATTGCCACGAATCAATATAACTTCATTTTTATCCATCAAATCAAGTATAAACTGCTGAACAACTTTTGCTTCTGAACCACGGTCTAAAAAATCTCCGCAAACAATGAGCTTGTGCGGAAATGTATCGGAAAAGAAGCCCTTTTCATCAAGGGCTTGTTTTAATTCTGTATAATATCCGTGTATGTCTGAAACAACGTAGTATTTCATTCTTCCTTTCCCCAATAGCAAAAATCTTCGAGCAGTACATCAATGCGCCAGAGTTCTCGCCAAATTGTATTTAAGGTATCTCGGTCATCTTGCTTCGGATGTCTTAAGAATAACACAATGAAGTCGTCTTGTCCATTTTTCAATTTGGCAACAGCGTCAACCAATTCTTTCAAATTGTTTACCCCAGTATATGTTAAGTCCGAGTCGACGGGGACAAGTTTATGTTTATCACAGAATCGAAGCATCGATTCTTTTTGTTGCTCTTTTGAACAAGGCGCATTTCCATCTGTTCGATAAAGGAAATGAATAGGAACATCAAAATCAACCTCTCTATTGCTCAATTCGGGATGAGTAGGATTATGTTTCACATACCATATCTTTTTATCATGCAGCTGCTTTTCGATTTCTGAAACATCATAGTTTGAATACTTCTTTGCTGCTTCAACAAAAAGTTCGATACTTCTTCCGTAAAGACATATGTCTGCGTCATCGAAATACTTATTCTTTTCAGAGTGATCTAGTTTGCCGCCATACTTGATATAAAGAAAGTCATCTTTGTATAAATGATTGTCTGAAAAGAGATTCGGAACATAAACCATATCGCTTACTCCTGCTGAATTAATCCAGCAATACCGCCTATAAGCATAAAGTTCAATAAAACTCTCGGGCAAATCTTCTTTCTTTATCGTTGTTGGATAAATTAAGTTGGAGAACAAATATCCTTCTTTTGAAGTTACATAAACAAACTCATGATTCTCATGAGCATATTTGACTGCGCTATATATTTTTGAAGCGATTCTTTTCTTTCCCATCTTCTACCTCCTCAAATATAATAACAATTTTGAAGGGACATTTGTGGGACATGCTGAAATCATATCTAAAAATAAAGAAAACATATGCACAACCAGAATAGAGACATTATCAGGGACATATTAGGGACAATTACTTTTTTGGTTGAGCACATTTCTTTTGTATGAACGATGGCAAATCGTAAATAACTGAGGGTAAAGACATAAATTTATGGGCAGTATTGTAATATAAGAGAAAAGTGTATGAATCGTAGTGAAACATACACTTTTTAGTTATTTGCGCGTTTTATGGCGCAGAACGGACGCAATGTCAACTTTATAGACAATATCAATAGTTCGTTCTTTGCCTGTAATTTTTTGTAAGCCGCCGACTATTACACGGTCAATAAGTTCGTAGCACATTTCACGAGTAAGTTCAGGCGCATTGAGATATTTTTTTATATCGCGTATAAAATCGTCGGCATTTTGTTTGGTGGTTTCCGTTTTATTCAGTTCTTCTTCGAGATTGTGAATTTCTTCGTCAAGGGTGTTTTGCTCCGCCGAATAGCGTTCTATAAAACCGATACAGATATTTTCAGGAATTTTGCCTTTGACCTTATCTTCGTAAACGTTTTGGATAAGTCGCGTCAATTCTTCCGAGCGTTTGCGTTTTCCGTGCAACTCTTTTGTAAGGGCTTTAATCGCTTTATCGGCAAGTTCGGAATTGTGTTGGATAAACTCTTTTCTGACAGCATTTTCATCGAGAACGATTCGTTTTGCCATATCGCGTATATCTTCAAGCACAATATTTTCCAGAGTTTTTGCAAGAATAAAATGAGAAAAACATAATGTCTTTCCAAAACGCATATAGTCGCCGCAATTATAGGAATAAACGTATTTTTTGTGTCCTTTTTCCCAAGTGCCGCTCATTTTTAATTTGCTACCGCAATCGGCACAATATGCGAATCCCGAAAGTGGCGGCGTATAACCCGTTTTAGTTTTTCTGCCTTGCGCGACAGACTTTTCACGTTCGCGTACTTTATCCCAAAGTTCTTGAGATATAATAGGCTCGTGGGTATTATGAACTACAACCCATTCGCTTTGGTCTTTCTTATATCTCTTGTGATTTTTGTAAGATACAGACGTGGACATCAGTTGTGGCATATGCCCGATATAGACCATATTTTTCAACATTGCGCTTATGGTCATTTGTCCCCAAAGTCTGCGATCGCCGGCTTTGCCTTTGTGTCCGAGTTTTTCAAAGGCGTATTGTCCGGGTGACGGAACGCCTTCGCCATTCAAAATTTCCGATATCTTTTTTGGGCAGACTCCAGAAGCATACAGTTCAAATATTCTTTTTACGATGGGGGCGACTTCTTCGTCGATTATAAACGTTCGTTTTTCATTCGTTCCCTTGATATATCCGTAAGTGGCTTTTTTGCCGTGGAATATACCTTCTTTCGCTTTTGCTTTCCATACTGCGCGAATTTTCTTGCTTGTGTTTGCTGCGTGCCATTCGTTAAAAACGTTCATAATCGGCATCATTTCCATTGTTCCGCTGTCGCGATTTTCCGTATCGACGTTATCCTGAATAGCGATAAACCTTATACCGAAAGCAGGGAAAACGTAGTCGATATATTGGCCGACTTCTATGTAGTTTCTGCCGAAACGAGATAGGTCTTTGACGATAATCGCGTTTATAACTCCCGTTTTAGCGTCGTCTAAAAGTCGTTGCACCTGTGGCCTGTCAAAGGTCGTTCCCGAAATACCGTCGTCAATATACTCGTCGTGGATTTCAAAGCCGTTTTCTTCGGCATATTTGCGAAGTATAGTTCTTTGGTTATCGATAGAAGCCGACTCGCCTTGGCGTTCGTCCTCTTGGGAAAGTCTGAAATATAGGCCTGCAATATACTTTTTCTGTTTCATACCGTTCATCTCCTGTTTTTGTAATAGTTGTCCGACGCAAATTTTTTCATAGCGGTTTCAAAATCTTGCCCGCCTTTGAATACTCCACGAACAAAATAAGTTTTGCCACCGATAATTTTGCGTTTGCCGATAGCGGGCGAAAACACATAGCAGTTTTCCGCACAGTTTTCGACTTCGCTTACGATTTCTTGACGATTGATTGATTTTTCCATACTGATTTAACTCCTTTAACTTTTTTGTCTTTCGACGGAAACCGAACAATCCGAGAACGGCGAAGCCGTCAAGGACAAAGAAAAAAATATTGGATATAGTCTGTCTGTTAAAAGTTCTCACAATAATTTTTTCCCTTTACGGCTACGACGGGCTTGGATTAG
>CAVKUX010000140.1:0-2059 GCA_963659595.1 Anaeroplasmataceae bacterium
CGCCCGTTCTTCGAGAGCCAACTCAAAATACTCGGCGTTGAGTATTTCGATTTCTACCTTATGCACGCGCAATCCAAAGATATTTTTGAAAAATTCAAACGTTGCAAAGCGTACGAGACTGCGTTCGAACTCAAAAAAGAGGGCAAAATTAAGCACGTCGGTTTGTCTTTCCACGACAAAGCGGACGTTCTCGACGAGATTCTCAACGAGTATCCCGACGTCGAATTCGTGCAAATCCAACTCAACTACGTCGATTTCGACGACGTTGCCGTTCAAAGCCGCAAATGCTACGAGGTCTGTGTAAAGCATGGCAAACCCGTCGTGGTTATGGAACCCGTAAAGGGCGGAAACCTCGTCAATTTGCCTTCCGGCGCAAAGAAGATTCTCGACGATTTGCACGGCGGAAGTCCCGCAAGTTACGCAATCCGTTTTGCCGCAGGCTTCGACAACGTGTTTATGGTGCTTTCGGGCATGAGCAATATGGAACAAATGAAAGACAATCTTTCCTTCATGAAAGACTTCGTTCCCCTCGATGAAACCGAGCAAGCGGCTGTAAAAAATGTTTGCGATGTGTTCAGGTCTATGCACCTTGTGCCTTGCACAGCGTGCAGATACTGCACGGACGGTTGCCCCAAACATATCCTTATTCCCGATTTGTTCTCATGCCTAAACGCAAAGAACGTGTACAAGGACTGGAACTCGGACTGGTACTACAACGAGGTTTACACCAAAGGTCACGGCAAAGCCTCCGATTGTATAAAGTGCGGAAAATGCGAAAAAATCTGTCCGCAACATCTCAAAATCAGAGATCTACTTCAAACCGTTTCGCAAACGTTTGACAAATAATAAAGAGGTGAGATTATGATTGACAATATTCTTAATGGCAAAAATTTGAGTCTTTCGGCAAAAATTACCGTCAAATCCGCAATCGGTTTTGCGCTTATCGTGCTTGCGGTCGCGCTTCCGCAATTCGTTCACATCATCGTCGGCGCGGCAGGCGGTATGACTTGGCTTCCGATGTATTTGCCCGTGCTTATCGCAGGTTGTATTCTCGGTGCAAAGTACGGCGTTGCAATCGGTATGCTTTCGCCCGTTGCGAGTTTCCTCATTACGTCCGCGTTTTCTTCGCCTATGCCTATACTTGCAAGACTTCCGTTTATGGTTGTCGAGTTGGCAGTGTTCGGCGGCGTTTCGGGCTTGTTCTCTAAATACATCGCAAAGAACGCGCTTGCGGCGTTCCCCGCAGTCTTGATTGCGGAAGTTTGCGGTAGGGGCGTGTTTATGCTCTGCGTGCTTGCGCTTCAAAACGTAACCGTTCTTTCGCCAGCTCTTGTATGGTCGCAAATTCAAAGCGGTTTCGTCGGACTTATCGCGCAAGCGTTGCTCGTGCCCGCAATCGCCATTGCGCTTCGTTCACTTATTCTCAAAAGCAAAGACGAATCCAACGACTGACAATTATTGAACGAATAAACGGTTGAACTTATAGACCGAGAATTTGCAAAATATCGTTTGTTTTGAGCCGCTGTCGACCATAACCGCCGACAGCGGACAAACGGATAATCATCATTACGTTTCGAGGCGTTTTTCGATATGTATAATGTAACAGACTTACAAAATGCCAAAAACAATCTCGCAGGGCATACTCTCGCACTCTGCAAGGATGAAATTCTGCTTTTGTCCGACAAACGAGGGATTTTGCCTATGGTCGGTTATATCGACAGCAACGTCGATTTGAGTGACTTTTGTGCCGCCGACGCAATCGTCGGCAAGGCTGTCGCCTCAATGTTCGTCAAAAGCGGAATCGTCGCCGTGTACGCAAGCGTTATGTCAAAAGCCGCTTACGATTATCTTAAATCACACGGGATTTACGCCGAATACGGCACTCTCGTAGACGTGATTGCCAATAGACAAGGTACGGGAAGTTGTCCGATGGAAGAAGCGGTGAAAGACTTGTCGAACCCAAACGAGTGTTTCGTTGCACTTAAAAACAAACTTGCGCTTTTGCGCTCGCAAAACGAAAATTAATAAGGTTTTGTTGCATTGCGACATAGATTCGTTG
>CAVKUX010000140.1:2142-3661 GCA_963659595.1 Anaeroplasmataceae bacterium
TTGATAAAGAAATGCGAAACCTAAACGCACGATGTTTTTCAAAAAAATAAAGATTTATGCGCTAAAGCAAAAGGAAAAGGACGCAGTTGCGTCCTTTTTGAGTTGATTTTTTGTTTAAGTTGATTATTGCTTCTTACCAAAGGTTGTCGTTTCTCACGATTGCGCAGCCTTTGCTTGCTCTTGCGACTGCCGCAATGCCGTTCTTTGCGCCGGTGATGTCGACGTAGCCGTCGTTGGTGGTTGCGATGAGGCTTCCGTTGGTTGCGTACAAACGGAGGCGATATTCGCCTTTTTTGTCAAGATAGATTTCCCATTTGGGGAACTTCAACGTTTCGTAGTTCTTCAAAGTTTGGTTTTCGACGGGGGCTTTTTCCGCGTTGTTGATTATGCTTTGGATGCCGATCTTTGCCGCGCCGAGAGTGGTGTAGGCTTGCGCGCCGATTGCAACGACTCTGTAATTCGAGGAATAAAGTTTGAACACGAAGTTGCCTTTGTCTGTCTTTTTGATGACGTACTTGCCGTGAGTTTTGCCTTCGCCTTCGACGATGACGGTTTCATCGTCTTTTGCGGTTTTGGTTTCCGCTTTGGAAGCCTTTTCTTCTTTGGCGGGTGCTTCTTTTGCTGCTGTCTTGCTCGCTTTCACGGTTTTTTCTTCCGTTGCGGCATCTTTCGTTGCTTTTGCCACTTTAGTTTCCTCCGTAGATGTGTTTATATTTTCAACTTTTGTTGACTTTTTGGAAGCGGTTTTCTTGGGAGCGGGTTTGACGTCCTCGTTTTCCGCTTTGGGTGCGGACTCGACTGCCTTTGACGCAACTTTTTCCGCTTTCGGCGTAGATTCTACGGCTTTTGTCGTCGCTTTTTTCGTTGTCCTTTTGACGGTTTCTTTTTGCGCTTCTTCCTTTGACGTCGCAGTTTCCTTTTTGGGTTGCGCAACCGCTGCAACAGCCCACAAATCTTCCGCCTTTTCTTGTTTCTTCTTGGTGGACACGATTTTTGCCTTTGCAGGTTGTTGAATCTCGAAATTCGTTCCGAACAATTCCTCGTTCACGGACTTGCCGTTTTTGAGATTGAGGGAAGTCTTGTGTTCCTCGTCGTTGACGACGTCGGGAGCGGCTTCTTTCTTTTGCGCAGGTTTTCTCGGCTTTCTTGCCTTTTGAACGGGTGCTTCGACTGCCGTTTGCTCGTCCTGAGCGTCAACGCTTGCGGCTTGCTGTGCGGATTCCGATTCGACGTTTTCTGCCGATTCGTCGTTTGCGACTTGCATGGTGTCTTCGGTTTGAGCGTCGTTTGCTTCTTCGATTTCTTCCGCTTGCTCGACCGCCTCGGGTTGAGAAATTTCTTCGGTTTCTTCTTCGGATTGAACGGCTTTTTCGATTTGCGGCTCGTCTTGAACGTCCGTCGTTACGGATTGCGCTATTTCGTTTTGTTCGCTATCTGAATTTTCGACTTCTACGATTTCGTCTGCTTCGCCGGTGCGAGTTTCGTTTTGAATGTCGGATTCGGCGGCTTGAGGGTATTG
>CAVKUX010000141.1:0-3639 GCA_963659595.1 Anaeroplasmataceae bacterium
CTCGCAATGACGAATGGGTGGGAACACCCACACCCGAACGGAAGAATAAAAATATACCTTGTCATTCAGAGGAGCGGAGCGACGTAGGAATCCAGCGAAGCGTTATGCGGCTGTTGCCTTGATTGCCACGTCGCAACATTCGTTGCTTCCTCGCAATGACGAATGGGTGGGAACACCCACACCCGATTCAAATCTGCAAAAGAATACAAAAACAAAACAATACATAACCTAACAAAACGATGAGCGAACAAGACAAAAACAACCAACAGGCAGAAAATACGGCTGCCGAAGAAAAATCCGTGAAAGCGGCGGAAAATTCGCAAACTGCAAATTCGCAATCGGCGAATGCGCAATCTGCGGAAAATTCGTCTGCGCCGCAAAAGGCGGAATCTTCGCAAGATAAGCCGCAAAAATCTGCCAAATCTGCCAAAGGCGGCAAAAAATCCGCTGCGGCAGACAAAAAGGAAAAAGCCCGCTTGAAAAAAGAGTGGGAAGATTCTATCGTTGCGTCAAAAAAGGTCAAGCAAGAGGAAATCCGCCGCAAGGTCAAGCGCGCAATGCTCATTATGCTCGTTTTCTCGCTTATCGTGACGTCAATCGTCTACGTTATGCTTTTGTTCATTCAAGAAAACAACATTCGCATCACCGCCAACAACCGCAACAAGGAAAAATCCATATCCTTGTCGATGGACAACAGTTTTTGGACGCCGTATCTCAACGCAGAGGGCCCCGAAGAGATGTGGAACATCAGTTACGATCACCGCTACGGTTTCCCGACGGAGTATGCCGATTCGATTGAGGAAGTTGTGGAGCGTTTGGAAGCGGACAATGTCGAACTCGGCGCGCAAAACGGCAAACAGTTTATCCGTTTCACTTTTATGCTCAAAAACACGGGCAACGAGCAAGCGCACATCAACTATGAGATGACTCTTTCGTTTGACAAGCACGCATTACAGGACGCAATACGCGTGACGTGGGGCGAGAGTTTCAAGAACGAAACTGTCGAAACCGACAAGCGCACGGATGTGGAAGTGTATGCGGCTCTGTCCAAAAACGAGCGTCTTGCAGGCTCCAACATCAACGCAAAGGGCGACGGCACATTCCGCACGGCAGAGGAAGGGTACATCGAGTATGTGTCCTATCCGGGCGCATTCACCAAGGACGTGAACAAAGGCGCCCCGTACTATTACGTCAAGGATTTTGAATCGTCGTTGAACACTGTTGACCGTCGTGCAGAGGAGCGTGCCAACGGATTTTTTGCAACCACACCGTTTTATTCCGACGAGTACGTCTTCCAGCGCGAAACCGATATGGCAAAGGGCGACATAATGTACTGCTACGTCAGCATATGGCTCGAGGGCAGCGACTTTGAATGTATCGACGATAGGTTGGGGGGATATTGCAAGATTGGTCTTAATTTTTATGCTTCATAAGAAGCGTAAAAATTAAGACAATTATATTGCTTGTGACAGTTATATGTGCGCAAGCGCGCGTGATATTGTTGCCTATGGCAACAGTGATATTGCATCAAAGATGCAGATAAAGCGGGAAATTTTGAAATGGATGACGGAAAATTAATTACAAAAGCAAAATTATTTGCAAAAGATATTGTTTTTTTAACACGAGATATTAGAGAAAACCGACACGAATATGTTATGTCAAACCAACTTTTACGGTCGGGTACAAGTATTGGTGCAAATATATTTGAATCAAAATATGCACAAAGCAAAATGGATTTCATATCTAAACTTGAAATAGCGTTGAAAGAATCTTACGAAAGCGAATACTGGCTTGATTTGCTTTTTGAAACGGATTATTTGGAAGAAAGCACATATAGGGTATTGAAAAACAACTGCGGTGCTATCAGAAAAATGCTCATTTCTTCTTGTACGACAGCCAAAAATAATAATTAACATTTTTAATTTTCCACAACTGCGGCAATGCCGCAATATCGCTGCGCATAGCGCAATATCACTATTGTGACAGCAATAATATAACTGCGACGCTGTCGCAATATCGTGTAGAAGTTCAGTTTTTCATTCTAGTATTAAAAATTCAATTATATTTTCCACAACTGCGGCAACGCCGTAATATCGCTGCGCATAGCGCAATATCACTATTGCGACAGCAATAATATAACTGCGACGAAGTCGCAATATCGTTTATAAGTGTCGCTTGTCTTTGATTCGTGTACTTATATTAAAAAACTTATTTTAAAATCCCATCGTGCGCTATGCGCATTACACGAGCGCGTATGCACACGCACACGTTTGTTCTTATTATACATTTTATGTATTAGAAAGGCGTACATTGCGCATAAACTGTTTGTTTTATGCAAAATAATTGTATAATTACGTATAAATATTCAAAATTACAAATCGCAAGAAAAACGACAAATTCAAAAATCTGTATCGACATCATACGTTTGATGCGGATAAAATGACGGTTTTTGTAGCGTAAAATGCTGAAATATTGAAAAAATATGAAAATGTGTATTGACATTTATGCATTTGGGATTTATAATTCGTGTATAAAGAAATCTTGCGTGTGTATGCACGCCCCCGTGCGCGCATATAATGGAAGAGTGACAGAGTAGGGGATATTCAAATCCACCTTATGTCATTGCGAGAAGCAACGGAGTTGCGACGTGGCAATCAAGCGAAGCGAATTGCGCCTACGGCTGGATTCCCACGCTGACGCTCGGAATGACAATCGGAGAAACGGAATCTTCCGCCTCGGCGCATAAAAAAGAAACAGCGTGCCGTAGGCACGCACCCACCAAGCAAGCACTCGCGCGGAATTGTGGCTGGATTCTTTGTCCGTCTTGTTCGGGAGAGCAAAGAGGGCTTGCGCGGTTAGCAGAGCAAAAATCAAGCGAGGCTCTCGGCAATACGCACACTTGCGTGTTGATGTTGCCTCGGCGCAGATTTTTGCGTAAATTCGCAATTTTGCGAGCAGAACAGTGCAGCGCAATGCACTGCAATGATATCACCGATGGCGATGATATCACTCCGTGATGATATCGTGCAAAGCACGATGATATCCAAACTTTGTTTGGGTTGAGGAAGATTCAATGTCGGGTGGATTCAAATCCTCCATATGTCATTCTGAGGGAACGAAGTGACCGTGAGAATCCAGCGAAGCGAAATGCGGCTTACGCCTTGATTGCCACGTCGCAACATACGTTGCTTCCTCGCAATGACGAATGGGTGGGAACACCCACACCCGAACGGAAGAATAAAAATATACCTTGTCATTCAGAGGAGCGGAGCGACGTAGGAATCCAGCGAAGCGTTATGCGGCTGTTGCCTTGATTGCCACGTCGCAACATTCGTTGCTTCCTCGCAATGACGAATGGGTGGGAACACCCACACCCGAACGGATGAATGACACCCGAACGGACAAAACAAGCGGAAGAATGGCACCCAAACGGATGAATGACATCCGAATGGATGAACAAGCGGATAGAGGATTCAAATCTTCCGCAACTGCGGCGGAGCCGCAATATCACTGCACAAAGTGCAATATCGCTGTGTCGAAGACACAATATCGCTGCACGAAGTGCAATACAACTTTTGTGAAACAAAAATAAAAATAGGGATAAAGTTTTTTAGAAAGGGGCTTTATTCCGATAAGGAG
>CAVKUX010000142.1:0-3575 GCA_963659595.1 Anaeroplasmataceae bacterium
GGTTCGAACTCGGGTTACCGCCGTGAAAGGGCGATGTCTTAGACCACTTGACCATAGGGCCGTTTGCATTTATTTGAGTTCAGATGGTGGAAGCTACAGGACTCGAACCTGTGACCCCCTGCTTGTAAGGCAGATGCTCTAACCAACTGAGCTAAGCTTCCGTATGGTAGCGGCGATCGGATTCGAACCAATGACCTGCCGGGTATGAACCGGCCGCTATAACCAACTAAGCTACGCCGCCATATAATTTGTGTAGTGTTGCGGGGAGTGCTTTTGCACTCCGCACAACGATAGATTGCAAGTCCGGATCGGTTTCAAACCGACGTCGCGACTTCGATTCTGTCGACCCGATCTCGCATATGGTTGCGGGGGAAGGATTTGAACCAACGACCTCCGGGTTATGAGCCCGACGAGCTACCAGCTGCTCTACCCCGCGATATTCAATGCTTGCTTATGATATGATAAATAAGAAAAATTGTCAAGCGGATTGAAAAAATAAATTTTGAAAGCGCGAAACTTTTGCGCAATCGAGAGAAGTTTGCTCAAATAGCGATGTTCTATGGACGGAGCGACTTAAACTTTCATGCTTGAAAATCGGTATTCTATTTTGAATGTTTGATTTTGAAACTGCATAAAAATCGTGCTTCTATCCGCACAAAATCAAACTTTTTTGCAGGGTGGGGAAATAATCGAACGGTCGGAAATCGATTTTAATTATTTGTTTTATGGGTGAAAAACGCTTGCGTGAGTCCTCTCGTGCGTGTATAATGGGTGTACTATTGATTTATACTCATTATATGAGGTTGATATGAAGAAAAAGAAATTGATTGTCGCAACAGCCCTTGTTTTGGTACTCGCCATGAGCGTGACCTTGTTTGTCGGCTGCGACGAAATCTTCAAGAAGAACGACAAGCGCGATGCACAGCAAGTCGTCGCATCCGTCACCTATGAGGGTGAGTTCGGCACGCAAAAGGAAAACGTGTACAAGTTTGAGTTGGCGTCGAGTTTCAACGCTTACGCTTACTACTACGTCAACTACTACGGTATGACCTACGAAGCCACAGCCAACTATCTTGCTCAATCCCTTGCGCAGCAAAAGTTGCTTGTCCTTTTTGCAAAAGAGAAGGTCGCAAAACTCGAAGGCAAGACAGCGCTTCCGACAAGTATAGAGGAATTGCTTTCCGCTGCGGAAAGGAACAAGGCGATTGAAGATACGAACGAGAGTTTGCTCGATTCGCTCGTATCGACGGTTGAAAGCCTCATCACAGAGGACAACGCAAACACGACGACATCCGACACCAAGAAGGACTCAACCGAAACAAAGGTGACCGATCCCGTTTACGTCAGATTCGAGTCCAACGGCGGCTCTACTGTCGAAAAGCAAAAGATTCAAAAGGGTAGCGTTGCAACCGAACCCGACGACCCCACCAAATCCGGTTATACTTTCTACGGTTGGTACGCCGATGAAAACCTCACAGGTAAGGAATTCGATTTTGAAAACACCCCCGTCAGCGAGACAACCACCCTTTACGCAAAGTGGGTCGAATACGTTTCGCCGCGCACCGAACTTCCCGAAGCCGAGGAAGAGGACGATTACGATCCCGACAGCACCGAAGACGTGAAACTTGCGGACAAATTCTTCTCGGCAGAGTACAAAGCGCAGTTGCTTGACAGCACCAAAGAAGACAGCCTGTTTACAACCAAATTCCTCGAAGCCGACTTTGTGGACAACATCGTCGTCGACGAAGGCAAGACCCTTGTCTCCGTGCTTACGGATTATATCAACGAAGGTCTTTCCGAAATGGAAACCAACCTCAAAAACAACCTATACAAGGACAATATCGAGGATTGCTACAACTATTATCTTAATTCTCAACAACAATCTTTGCTCGTTGCAAGGCTCAAACGTATGATCGGCAACAGCGCGACCGTGACCGAGAAAGAAATCAAAGAAGAATTCGAAGCGCAAGTGGCAAAGAACAAAGAAACCTTTGCAAGCAGCGATTCTTCCTATGAATCCGCACTCACGAGCACGCTCAGCAAAACGTACTATCATCCCCAAGCGGATCAAGGTTACGGCTTTGTCATCAACATTCTTTTCAAACTCGATTCGGAAGGCATGAAGACGCTCAACGCAATGGCAAAGAACGATCCTACCAATGTCGAAGCAATCTTGCTCACGCGCAATCGTCTTATCGCGGATATGACCGCATACGTTTCCAATCCGAAATACGATTCGACCGCAGTCGTTGAAGACGCAGACGGCAAGGAGATCGAATTGCGCGACCCGATGACCGACGCGAAGAACCCCTACAACAACGTAGGCGAGCAAGACACGTCTTATCAAGTCGAGGGCGGAAACAACTACAATCAAATCGTCGAGTTCAAAAAAGTCGACGACAAATATCAAATCGTATACAACGCAACCGAGCATCCTGCAATGGCATACTTGTCAAACAAGGTTTCAGTGTTCGACAAGGACGGTCAAGTCGGTTTGGTCCATCAAATCCACAACAGTTTGAACCAAGTCAAAGCGGCGGTTGAAAATGGCGACCTCACCAAAGAGGAAGGCGTTTATTGGCTCCGCGAAGTCGCAACGACGTGGACATACCTCGTCAGCGACGATTCAGGCGCAACGAGCAGCGACTCCAACAACAACGGACTCGGCTATCTCGTGTCCCCCGAAGGCAAGGATAGTTCCTACCTTTCCGATTTCACGGACTACGCTCGCAGCCTTATCAAAGAGGGTACAGGCTCGTTTGCAAACAGTGACGTAACAACAGATATGTTTGCCTCAACTCTTACCGCCGACGGTCAATTCGCAGGCAACAACAAAGCGTTTGTCGTGGCAGACAGCCTCATCAACGGCGCAGAGAAAGCAACATCAAGCGACAGTGCATACGCCGGCGTCTTCGTGCTTCTCAATTCCTACACTGTTTGGGACGAGAGCAACGTAAGTTCCGACGCTTCCAAGAAAGCCGACGTTTTGGGATTGATGAGCGAAAATACGCTTCCCAGCAACTACGTTATGACGTTCGCAAAGAAATCCGACGATACAAAGACTCTCTATGACGTCATCTACGACACTCTCCTCGACGCCAAGAAAAACGACCTCTACAATTCCGAAGTCAACACTATGGTTGCAGAGAAGAAAGACGGAATCGAGTATTTTGATAAGGTTATCAAGCAACTTTACAAAGACTTGACCTAAGCGCGCTATTGAGCGAATAACTGCGGCAACGCCCTTTTGCAAACTCGTCACGTACGATAAGTACGTTAGGCGAGTTCGCAAAAGGGCGTTTTCTTGTTCTTTATCTCAATAGTGCGCTTAGGATATGTCGTGAAAGTATGCAATAGTTGATACTTATTCAAGGTGTGCTTATAAACGGAATGAGCGGCTTCACAGACGGAACGCGAGCCGCAACGGCGGCGAGAAAAGGGAGCGCCGAGCTTGACGGATAGTACAAGCGACTGCGCCGTTTGGGTGCGAAGCTGGCGTACAAAGCGCAGTGGCATAATGAGAGAAATGCCCCTATCTATGCGAGTGCCGAGTGTTGCCCCACGCGGAGCGGACG
>CAVKUX010000143.1:0-3442 GCA_963659595.1 Anaeroplasmataceae bacterium
GCGTACGCCCCGAAGAAACGCTCGATTTCATACAAAGTATGAAAGATTATCCGCACATCGAGATAAAAGGCGTTATGAGCGTGCTTCCCAACCTCGACGACAAGACGGAACTTGCCCGTCTTTACGACAAATTGCAACGGATATTCGAGGATGCAAAGAGCATAAAGCAAGACGGCGTAAACGTCGAATATTTGTCGGCGGGAATGTCGAACGACTACAAAATCGCACTCGAATACGGCTCGAACATGATACGACTGGGCAGAGTGCTGTTTGGAGAACGCGTGGCACTTGCGCAGCAAGTGCAGTGAAATGCACGTGCGTTAAATTGTGACGATTGTCACAATGAAATTTGCGCATTGCGCAAGTGAAATTGCACACTTTGTGTGCAGTTGCGGAAGATTCAAATTTTCCGATTGTCATTGCGTCAATGTCGAGTGAGGAAACTTGCTTGCAAGGGTTTCCGAACGACGATATTTTTGGAGTGATTGCATTTGCACTTGTGTAAATTAAAGCCGTAGGCGTGCGCTAAATGCGCACAATCACTGTGGAGGAGCAACAAAGTTGCGACGTGGCAATCCAGCGTAGCGAAATGCGGCTTTCGCCTTGATTCCCACGCTGTCGCTCTGAATGACGAGCGCAAAAATTGTCGCATAGGCAACGGC
The DNA here is from genome assembly GCA_963659595.1 of Anaeroplasmataceae bacterium. Taxonomy (GTDB): domain Bacteria; phylum Bacillota; class Clostridia; order Christensenellales; family CAG-917; genus CAG-475. The sequence goes on from CAVKUX010000143.1 coordinate 663, forward strand.
AACACGCAGATTTGCGTATCGCCGAGAGCCTTGCTCGATTTATTGCGCTACTACCGCGCAGAGAATCTTTGCTATCAAAACAAGACGGATAAATAATCAAGCCACAGTTTCGCAAGATTATCTGCTTGGTGAAGCGCACTTCGTGCGCAATCGGAAAAATTGAATATTCCATAACCCAAACAGAGTTTGGATATCATCGTGCGATAGCGCGATATCATCACAAAGTGATATCATCGCCGTAGGGCGATATCATTGCGCAGGGCGCAGTTATGGAATAAATAAATTTTACGCTTTGCATGGGTTTATGGATAACCTTAACTGCGGCAACGCCGCAATATAACTCTTGCAAAGCGAGAATATCACCGTGTAGCAGACACGATATAACTGCACGAAGTGCAATATAACTCACAACAGGGTATAACATATGGACGAAAGGTATTTCAGAAACGAACAAACGCAACGCACGGATATGCAAAGAGGCGGAAGAATCTTCTCTCGCCAAAGTCAACCCGCGCCCGTCGGTCAAGTGCCGAGTTACACGCAACCGTCCGTCGGTCAAAGCGGCGGCGTGGTTATCTACTCGCCGAGAACTTACAAGGACGTGCAACTGCTCATCGACCACCTCAAAATGAGAGAACAGGTGATAGTCGATTTTTCCACGCTCAATCAACAGTCGGTGTACAGAATCCTCGACTTTATGAGCGGCGCGATTTACGCGCTTGACGGCAGTATTCAGCAAATCACGAAAAACATCTTCCTCTTTGCGCCGCAAGGGGTGACTATCACTATTCCGCCGCAAATCAGAGGCTGAGAGGGTTTTATGAACGGTAACGAAGAAAAAATCGATTACAAAGCAAAAACGAAGGCGTTTCTTGCCGACTGGACGCAGGTCGCAAAAAAGAAATGGTGGCTGTATATCGTCGAACTTGCGGTGATTGCACTCATTTTGGTTGCGGATTTGCTGTCCAAAAAGTACGTTTGGAATTTCCTTGACCAAAACGGCGTGAAAGAGAACGTTATTGGCTTGTTCAACCTCGTGAAAGTCAAAAACGAGGGCGCGGGATTTGGAATCTTTCAGGGCAAGACGATTGCTCTTACGATTATAACGTTTATCGTGGTGATTGCAATTTGCGTTTACCTCTTTTTCGCGCTCAAAGAAAGCGAGTGGCTCAGAATATCTCTCGTATTTGTCACCGCAGGCGGTATCGGCAACATCGTCGACCGCATCGCCTTCGGATATGTGCGCGACTTCATTCAATTCTCGTTTTGGGACAGTTTTCCCGTGTTCAACGTTGCGGACTCGTTCGTCACGGTCGGGGCGTTTATGCTCGTCGTTGTGCTTATCGTAATGCTCGTGCAGGAAGGGAAGAAGAACCAAAAAGAGTTCGAGGAAGAACAAAAGAATAAAGTTGCAAACGAGCAAGAGCAAATCGACCCGCTCGACGCGCCTATAAACCTCAATCCGATGATGAAATCCGAAAACGATTATTCGTTCGTCGTGAGCGAGAAAAAGGACGAAAAAGACGAGCAAAACGACGCCGAAAACGCCGAACAAAACACGCAAAAGAGTGCGGAAAATACGCAGAATAACGCGGAAAACACGCAAGAAAGTGCGGAAAATTCGAATGATAATCCGCAAAGCGACACTCAAAATCAAGGCGAAAACACCGCCGAGAATACGGAGAAGAACGCGGACAAGGAATAGTCTTTGATATGGTGCGCACGGTTGACAAAGACAACGTAAGATTGGACGTTTTCGTTTCGTCCGAGTGGGGAGTATCTCGCTCTAACGCAAAAACCGTCATCGAAAAGGACGGCGCGCTTGTCAACGGCGTAAAAAGGCAAAAAAGCGGTTTCGAACTCAAAAAAGGCGACGTTGTGGATTTTGAAGTGCCGAAGCCCGAAGTGCTCGAAGTCAAGGCGGAAAACATACCGCTCGACATCGTGTACGAGGACGAGTATATGGCGGTGGTGAACAAGCCGCAAGGTATGGTGGTGCATCAAGCGAGTTCGTACAAGAAAAACGATACGCTCGTGAACGCGCTTTTGTACAACCTCGACAGTTTGAGCGGCATAAACGGCGTGATTCGCCCGGGTATCGTGCATAGACTCGACAAGGACACGTCGGGATTGCTGGTCGTGGCAAAAAACGACGAGGCGCACAAGAGCCTTGCTTCGCAGATTGAGAAAAAGACCGCTCGCAGAATATACTACGGACTTTGCGACGGCAATTTCAAAGAGGACGAAGGCACGGTTGACAAGCCCATTGCGAGAAGCAAAAAAGACCGCAAAAAGATGGCTATTGATGAAAACGGCAGACGTGCGGTCACTCACTACAAGGTGCTGAAACGCTACGGTCAGTATACTCTCGTGCGCTTTGAACTCGAAACGGGGCGCACGCACCAAATAAGGGTTCACGCCGCAAGTTTGCATCATCCCATAGTCGGCGACGAGGTGTACGGCGGCTCGACCGCACTCTATAATCACGGACAACTTCTGCACGCAAAAGAACTCGTCCTCAAACATCCGCACACCGACGAAATTATGCGTTTCGAGTGCGAATTGCCGCAGTATTTCCAAGCGGTACTTAGGAAACTCGACAGTAAAATTAATAATTAATAATTATTAATTAATAATTGCGGAAGGCGAAGCCTTAACCCAAACTTATTCAAGGCGTACTTATTAACGGAATGTGCGACTTCGAAGACGGAATTGGAGCCGCAACGGCGGCGACCGTAGCGAGCGCCGAGCTTGACGGATAGTACAAGCGACTGCGCCGT
>CAVKUX010000144.1:0-3417 GCA_963659595.1 Anaeroplasmataceae bacterium
ACCGTCGTTCCCCCTCTGCACAAGTTTGAGGGAACCCACGACGTCCGCTCCGCGTGGGGCAACACTCGGCACTCGCATAAATAGGGACATTTCTCTCATTATGCCACTGCGCTTTGTGCGCCAGCTTCGCACCCAAACGGCGCAGTCGCTTGTACTATCCGTCAAGCTCGGCGTTCGCTACGGTCGCCGCCTTGCGGCTCCAATTCCGTCTGCGAATAAGCACATTCCGTTTATTAGTACACCTTGAATGAGTTTTCGTTAAAATTTGCGCTCGTGTTCCGTCTACGAATTAACACATCCTGTTTATAAGTAGGGTGTTGACAAAGTTATTCGCTATTTGGATGCGTTACGCTTTGGCGATGACTTTGTAAGAAGTTCTCTCTAAAGCCATCCAATTAAATGCATAACGCGAAAACAGCCCCTTGAACCAAAACCCAACGTACTTGAGCGTACGTGATTTTGGGACAAGGGGCTGTTGACAAAGTTAGGCGTTAATTGACGGCTTTAACATCGCCAAAGTCGCAATTCGTCTTGCAAAAGTCCTAAACCCGATATTTAGATGAAGAACAAGAAAGAGCCGCACTTTCGGCAACCCTAATTTACTAATGGTAAATGAGTTGTCGAAGCGCGGCTCTGCCGAAGTTATTCGCTAAATAGCGAGTTTAGGCTTTTGCAAGAACTTCCTTGAGGCGGAGGTCAACCCTATGCTTCTCGTCAATCTTAATAACCTTGACAAGCACGATATCGCCGACGTTGACGACGTCCGTGACCTTTTCGACGCGTTGGTCGGAAAGTTTGGAGATGTGAATCATGCCGTCTTTGCCGGGTGCAAAGTTGACAGACGCACCGAATTGTCCTTTGTCGTTTTCCATGATCTTGGTGACTTTGCCTTCGTACACGTCGCCCACTTCTACGTCGCGAACGATGTTCTCGATGATGGTGCGAGCCTTGCGGATTGCGGCGTCGTCGCTGGAAGCGATGAAAATCATGCCCTCGTCATTGATATCAATCTTCACGCCGGTGTCTTCGATGATCTTGTTGATGGTCTTTCCGCCGGTGCCGATTACGTCGCGAATCTTGTCGGGGTCGATGGAGAAGGAAACGATCTTTGGCGCGAACTTGCTGAGTTCCGCTCTCGGTGCGGGAAGCGTTGCGAGCATCTTGCCGAGGATTTCGAGTCTGCCGAGTCTTGCTTGTTCGAGAGCGCGAGTGAGGATTTGCTCGTCGATACCCTTGATCTTAATATCCATTTGGATTGCGGTGATGCCTTCACTCGTACCTGCGACTTTGAAGTCCATATCGCCGAGGAAGTCTTCAAGACCTTGAATGTCGGTGAGGACTGCGACTTTGTGGCTTTCCTCATTTTTGATAAGACCCATAGCGATACCTGCGACGGGTGCTTTGATGGGAACGCCTGCGTCCATAAGAGCGAGCATGCTGCCGCAAACGGACGCTTGCGATGTGGAGCCGTTGGAACTCAAAATATCGGATACCGTGCGGATTGCGTACGGGAATTCTTCTTCGGAAGGAAGAACGGGTTCGAGAGCGCGTTCTGCGAGTGCGCCGTGACCGATTTCACGACGACCGGGGCTCTTGAGAGCCTTTGCTTCGCCTGTGGAATAACCGGGCATATTGTATTGGTGCATATATCTCTTGTAGTAGTCGTCGTCAAGACCTTCGAGTTTTTGCGCTTCGCTTATAGTGCCGAGAGTGCAAGTCGTGAGTGCTTGGGTCTGACCTCTCGTGAACACTGCGCTGCCGTGAACGCGCGGAAGCATACCGACTTCGCACCAGATGGGGCGGATTTCGGTGAGCGTTCTGCCGTCGGGACGTACGCCGTCTTCGAGAATCTTTGCACGAACTTTTTCTTTTTTGAGATAGTAGAGGCTGTCGAGGATGAATTTGGTCTTCTTGGGCTCGTCGCACCACTCGTCGGCAAAATGCGCAAGCACGTCGACGTTGAGCGCGTCTTCTCTTTCCTCTCTTTCATAGCGGTCGAACGCTTCGAGGACGTAGTCCATCTTCTCGTTTGCGTATGCTCTGACCTCTTCGTTGATGTTGTCGGGGATATGTTCGAGGTCCATATCGAGTTTGGGTTTGCCGACTTCTTTTTGGATTTCCTCGATGAAAGCAACAATCTTTTTGATTTCTTCGTGACCGAACAAGATTGCGCCGAGCATTTCTTTTTCGGTGATTACGTCTGCGCCGGCTTCAACCATCATGATTGCGTCTTTTGTACCGCTGAGGTTGAGAGTAAGACGAGATTTTGCGCGTTGCGCGCTGTCGGGGTTGATGACGTACTGACCGTCCACCATACCGACTACGACCGAACCGGTAGGACCTGCCCACGGAATGTCGCTTATCGAAAGAGCAACGGAGGAACCGATCATGCCGAAAACTTCGGGCGGAATGTTGGTGTCAACCGAAAGCACGGTTGCGATAACCGTAACGTCGTTGTAAAGTCCCTTCGGGAAAAGCGGACGAATAGGTCTGTCGATAAGGCGCGAAGTAAGGATTGCCTTGTCGCTTGCTCTGCCCTCTCTCTTTTTGAATCCGCCGGGGATTTTGCCGATTGCATACATTTTCTCTTCGTAGTCAACGCTCAAAGGGAAAAAGTCCATACCGTCGCGGGGTGCTTTGCTCATCGTTGCGTTGACCATAACCACCGTGTCGCCGCAACGCACTATGCAAGAGCCGTTGGATTGAGAGCAGTATGCGCCTGTTTCGACGGTCATTTCTCTGCCGCCTACCGTTGTCTTAAAAATTTTTCTTTCCATAAAAATTTCTCCTTCTGGGAATTCCGTCATTCCCGTATTATCCGCAAAAGCGGTTTATTATTATTTTTTCGCACAAGCCGTCGCTTATGCGCTTTTTCCAAAAAAAACGGGTGCGGTAAATCCTACACCCGAAATTTTCTTTACTTTCTCAAACCGAGAGAAGATACGATTGCACGGTATCTTTCGATGTCCATCTCTTTGAGATAGTTGAGAAGACTTCTTCTGTGACCGACCATCATAAGAAGACCGCGACGGCTGTGGTGATCCTTCGGGTGATTTTTAAGGTGTTCGGTGAGTTCTGCGATACGAGCGGTCAAAAGAGCGATTTGCACTTCGGGAGAACCGGTGTCGCCCTCTTTGCGAGCGTACTTTGCGATGATTTCTTGCTTTGTTGTTTTATCCATTGTTTTTGCCTCCTTCGTTGGATAAATGATACGCTTTCAACCAAGTAACGACTCGGAGTATTGTCGCAACCTCGTCGAAAGTACTAACTGATATTACCACATTAAAAATACAAAGTAAAATGATTTTGCCCTATTTTGCGAAAAATTAAATATTATTTAATGGTTTTTATTATTCAAAATTAAAGCTTCCCCCTTCCTCACGTGTTTCCCCTACCGCCGTTCCCCCTCTGCATAAA
>CAVKUX010000145.1:0-3348 GCA_963659595.1 Anaeroplasmataceae bacterium
ATCTCAAAGGGTACAGACTGCTTGCAAAACTCATTTGTTACGCTCTTGACGGACAGGATATACTCCCCTTGAAGTACAAAGGCTACGAAACGCTGTCGGCGGATTTTGCCGCCTCGAAAGCGAGCGTTGAAAAGGACATTCAAAACGCAATCTCGGCGGCATTTTTGCGCGGACAAGTGGACGTACTGTATACGGAATTCGGCGAAACTCTCGACGAAAACAAGGGCAAACCCACAAACAAACAGTTCGTTCTCACCGCTCTCGAACGGATAAAATAGAACACAAACTTAACGGTGCATTTTCATTATGGTGCGTTAGAATACCGAAAAAATAAATCATTTCAAAAATATAAAGTAAAAAAACACCCGATACGACGACAGGCGTTGCGGGTTAAAAAAGCAAGACGGGCGGATAAATCCGCCCTATATTTATACGTCGCACGAGTGCAACGAGTAAACCTTCTTATTCAAACGATTCTTATGTCTCTTTACGCAACAATTTAATATATAATCGCACTGCGCAACCGATTGACAATCGCACTGCGCAACAAATTAATAACCGTTTAGCAATCGATTCAATCCTTACGCAACCAACTTGAAGTCCTCGATTTGCAAATCGGCGAAACATTCGACGCTTTGCGCCTTTTCAAGCATAAATCTAGAATGAACTGCGTAGCCTCTCGTCGGATCTTGCACGAAAACGTGGGTTATCGCGCCTATCAAAATGCCGTCTTGTACGATTGGACTTCCGCTCATACCCTGCACGATTCCGCCTGTTTTGGCGATAAGTTCCTTGTCGCTCACCTTGACGACCATACCCTTTTCAGCCGCTTCGCTTTGCGACACGACTTTGACTATTTCCACGTCGTAAAACTTGGGCGACGAGCCGTCAACTGTTGTCAAAACCTGCGCTTTGCCCACTCTTGCCTCGCCTTTTGCGGCAATTCTATACAAATCCCCGTCGGCAGTCGCGGTATATTTGCCGTACAAACCTATTTCGGTGTTGTCGCAAATCTCGCCTATGCTCTTTGAAAGTCTGTTGACGTCCGCAATCAAGCCGCCCGCTTTGCCTCTTTCACCTCTTTCTACGCCGCTGACGGTTGCGCTAAATATCTTGCCTTCGTTCAGTTCCTTTTCAAGTCCCGTGTCTGCGTCTGCGATTTTATGTCCGAGTGCGGCAAACTTGCCGTCTTGCGTGACAAACGTCAACGTTCCCACGCCCCCGACGTCCTCTTTGAGCGCAAGTCCGAGTTTATACTTTCCGTCCGTTTTGTCCTTTGCCAGAACGGCGGAATCTTTTTTGATTACGTTGTCGTGCAAATATTCAAAAGTGATTCTCGGATTCGTAAGTTCGGATAACGTCTTTTTGAGTTTGTAGAGCGAATCCACCTTTTCGCCGTTGAGCGAAAGAAGCACGTCGCCCCTGTCTATTTGAGATTTTTCAAGCGGACAAACGTCGCCGTTTTGTGTGGTTACGCTTCCTTTTGCCGCAACGATAAGACCTTGCGCCTGAATGCTTATGCCAATCGGGTAGCCGCCTATTCTGACATAATTTTTGTCGTTTCCTGCGCAGTTTTGCATTTTATCGAAAAATGAATTGTTATGCAAAATCGTCTGATTTTCGGCAAATGTATTCTTGATTTCGATGTTTTTTAGAATGCTTATATTGCAAATAAATGCACAACAAGCGCAAAACAGCAAAATCAGCGTTATTGCCAAAAACACTCTTCTTTGCGTTTTTATATACTTTTGTCTGTCTACATTCAGCATACTTCTATGTTGAGCAAAATAAAAATTCGTTTGCTTGTAAATTTATGTAAAAGAGAAACGAACGCCAATCGACGTTCGCTTCACTGCCAGCCTGTTACACAAAATCTTGAAAATACTTATATGTAATTACCTTCTCTTATAAAAAGATTGATATTAAATTGTCATACGTTATTTTTCGGATTCGAGTATGTTGCGCGCCATATATACACCCATAACCGAAGCCATCATAAGACCTCTCGTCCAACCGCTGCTGTCGCCGAGGCAATGCAAACCGTGAATGGATGTATTGAGTTTGTCGTCCATTTTGATTTTGTTGCTGTAGAATTTGAGTTCGGGGCTGTAAAGCAACGTTTCATACCCTGCAAATCCCGGGACGACCTTATCCACCGCTTGAATGAAGTTGATGATGTTGAGCATCGCTCTGTACGGCATACCTGCGGTGATGTCGCCTGCAACCGCATCTTTGAGGGTCGGACGGACGTTCGAGAAGCCGAGTTCCCTCTGCCAAGTACGTTTTCCGCTCAAAATATCGCCGTAGCGCTGCACCATAATCTTGCCTGCGCCGAGCATATTTGTGAGTTCGCCCACGCGCTGTGCATATGCGATAGGTTCTCTGAACGGCTCAGTGAAGGAATGCGAGCAAAGAATAGCAAGGTTCGTGTTGTCGCTTTTCTTTTCCTTGTAACTGTGACCGTTGACGACAGCCAAATCGTTGTCGTAGTTTTCTTGCGACACAAATCCGCCGGGGTTTTGGCAGAAAATACGCACTTTGTTCTTGAACGGTTCGGGATAACCGATGAGTTTTGACTCGTAAAGCACGTCGTTGACTTCTTCCATAATCTCGTTGCGCACTTCGACTCTCACGCCGATATCGACGACGCCCGGGGCGTGCGCGATGTTGTGTTCGGCGCACATCTTTTCAAGCCAATCCGCGCCTCGTCTGCCCGTTGCGATGATGGTTTTGTCCGCAAAGATTTCCTCTTTGTTTCCGCCTTTGCTGTCCTCTATATACACGCCTTTGCACTCGTCGCCTTCGAGAATAATGTTGTCGCATTGTCTTGCGAAAATGAGGTCAACGCCGTTATCTCTCAAATAGTTTTCGATTGCAAGGTACAAATCGTGCGCTTTTTCCGTGCCGAGGTGGCGAATGGGGCAATCGACGAGTTTCAAGCCTGCCTGAATTGCTTTTTTGCGGATTTCCTTGACTTTTTCCTCGTTTCCGAGACCTTCTATATGCTCATCCGCGCCGAATTCGAGATATATTTTGTCGGTGTAATCGATGAGTTCCTGCGCCTTATCCGCGCCGATGAGTTGCGGAAGTTCGCCGCCGACTTCGTATGAAAGAGAAAGTTTGCCGTCCGAAAACGCGCCTGCGCCCGAAAAGCCCGTCGTAATATGGCAATAGGGCTTGCAGTTGCGGCACTCGCCGCCGAACGTCTTGGGACATACGCGCTTTTCGACAGGTTGTCCTTTTTCGATTATGCACATTTTTTTCTTGCTTCCGTTGCGCAAAAGTTCGATTGCGGTAAAGATTCCCGCAGGTCCTGCACCGACAATCAGAATATCTGTTTTCATTGTA
>CAVKUX010000146.1:0-3298 GCA_963659595.1 Anaeroplasmataceae bacterium
CGCAATCACTAACCGCGCAAGCCCTCTTTGCTCTCCCGAATAAGACGGACAAGAACTCAAACCGCAATTCCGCGCGAGTGCTTGCTTGGTGGATGCGCACTTCGTGCGCAAGCGGAAAAATAAAACCATATACAAAATATTTCGTTAAGGTGGACTATGGGATTTTTTCAAAAAATCGTACAAGGGATAAAGAAAACCAAAGACGCGTTTTCAAAGAAATTGTTTTTTGCTTTCTCGGCAAGAGAACTCAACGACGAGTTCTATGAGAACCTCGAAGAAGCGTTGCTCACTGCAGACGTCGGCATTACCGCAACCGAAAACCTCATCGACGAACTCAAAGACGAGATTTTCAAACGCAAAATCAAGAAACCCGAAGACGCAAAAGGCGTTCTTGCCGAACTTATGATTGAGGATATCGATTACGATATTCCAGAGTACGAATATCCGCTCGTCATATTGCTTTCGGGCGTAAACGGCGTGGGCAAAACCACCGCAATCGGCAAACTCGCTCATATGTTCAAAGAACAAGGACATTCGGTCGTAGTCGCCGCCGCAGACACGTTTAGAGCCGCCGCAAGCGAACAACTCGAAGTGTGGGGCGAGCGCGCGGGCGTGAGAGTTATCCGTCACAACGAGGGAGCAGACCCCGCGGCCGTCGTGTTCGATGCGATTTCTTCGGCAAAAGCAAAGGGCAACGACGTGATTTTGGTTGACACCGCCGGCAGACTTCACAACAAAAAGAACCTTATGGCGGAACTTCAAAAAATTTGCCGCGTGGTCGAGCGTGAATTGCCGAACGCTGACTTCCGCAAATATCTCGTTCTCGACGCAACGACGGGTCAAAACGCGGTGTCGCAAGCGGAAATATTCAGCGAGGACATCGACACCGACGGCATTATCCTCACAAAACTCGACGGAACGGCAAAGGGTGGCGTAGTGCTTGCCATAAGCGAGGAACTCGGACTTCCCGTAGTGTACGTCGGCGTGGGTGAAAAAATCGACGATTTGATTCCCTTCGACGCAAAAGACTTTATCAACGCGTTGCTGTAATAAAATCAAAAAACAACGTTAGATTACCTAAATCGCAACGATACGGTTTTGCGATAACGAAATTAAGTTTAATTATATAAAATTATTTTTGGGTGTCTTGCAAAAATGCTTGACACCTTTTTTATTTCGGAGTATGATAGTGTCAAGTTAAAATGCTTGATAGGGTGATATGGATAGATTTGAAATTTCCACGCTCAGAAGTTACTACGGTGCGCTTCTGACTCAAAGACAAAACGATTTGCTCGTTATGCACTATGACGAGGATATGTCTTTCGGGGAAATCGCAAATATCGTCGGCATATCTCGTCAAGCCGTTCTCGACGGCATAAACAAGGGCGAAAAACACCTTTGCGAGTACGAACAAAAACTTCGTCTCGTCGAGAAAGACAAAAAAATGCACGCAGTTATCGATTCGCTCGAAAAGGTCGATAACCAAACTGCAAAAAATTGCGCTCAGCAACTTCGGTTGTTAATGGAGGAATAAATGGCACTTTTTGAAAGTTTATCCGACAGAATGAACCATATATTTTCCAAACTTCGCAACAAAGGCAAGTTGACGGAATTGGAAATCAAGCAAGCGATGCGTGAAATCCGCGTGGCTTTGCTCGAAGCGGACGTAAACTACAACGTCGTAAAGGATTTTACGGCAAAAGTGAGCGAAAAGGCACTCGGTGAGGATATTCTCAAATCCTTGACCCCTGCGCAACAAATCGTCAAAATCGTCAACGAGGAACTTTGCGCGTTGATGGGCAGTACGCATCAGAAACTCGCCGTAAGCGACAAGCAACCCACGATTTATATGATGTGCGGTTTGCAAGGCGCGGGCAAGACGACGATGTGCGGCAAACTCGCAACGTATCTCAAAAAGCAAAACAAAAAGGTGCTTTTGGTTGCGGGGGACATATACAGACCTGCGGCAATCCAACAACTTCACGTCGTTGCGAAAAAGGCTAACACCGAATGTTTCGATATGGGGCAAGTCGACCCAGTGAAGATTGCAAAAGCAGGCGTTGAATATGCGCTCAAAAACGGCTACGACACGATGATTATCGACACGGCGGGACGTTTGCATATCGACGAAAACCTTATGCAAGAGTTGATAAATGTCAAAAACGCCGTCAAACCCACCGAAATTTTGCTTGTGGTTGACAGTATGACGGGGCAAGACGCAGTCACCGTTGCAGATACTTTCAACAAGAAACTCGATATCACCGGCGTGATTATGACCAAACTCGACGGCGACACGAGGGGCGGCGCGGCACTTTCCATAAAGGCAGTGACGGGCAAACCTATCAAATTCAACGGTACGGGCGAGAAGATGGAAGATCTCGAGCCTTTCCATCCCGAACGTATGGCGTCGAGAATTCTCGGTATGGGCGACGTGCTTACGCTCATCGAGAAAGCAGAAGCAGCAATCTCGCAAGAAGAAGCGGTGAAACTTCAAAAGAAACTCAAAGAAAATTCTTTTGACCTCGAAGACTACTTGCAACAACTCGACAGCATGAAGAAGATGGGCAATCTTCAAGATATGATGTCGATGATACCGGGATTTTCGGGCAAACTCAAACAGGGTGCGCAAATCGACGAAAAGCAAATCGCAAGGACGAAAGCTATCATTCAATCGATGACTCCGAAGGAGAGAAGAAATCCCGAAATCATCAAAGCCTCGCAAAAGAAACGCATATCCAAAGGAAGCGGAACTTCAATTCAGGAAATCAATCAACTGCTCAAACAGTTTGAAATGACAAAGGATATGATGGCTAGAATGCAAAAGGGCGGACTTAAAGGTTTGAGAGGTCTTAAAGGCTTGTTCTGATAAAAAAACTGCACGAAGTATTCTAAAAATCGCAAAAATATAGAAATATATCAATAAAAATCTTATCACAAATGGAGGATTAACTATTATGGTTAAACTTAGACTCACCAGAATGGGCGCAACAAAAGCTCCTTTCTATCGTATCGTTGCAATGGATTCTCGCAAAGCAAGAGACGGCAAATATATCGACCAAATCGGTTTCTATAACCCCGTTTCCGAACCCAAGCAAATCGTTATCGACGCCGACAAAGCCAAAGAATGGCTTGCAAAAGGCGCACAACCCACTGATACGGTTATGGGCTTGCTCGTTTCTCAGGGCATCGTCGAGAAGAAGTAATTGGTGACGACAATGATTGAACTGGTCGAATATCTTGTTTCCTCTCTCGTTCCCGACGGCGATTACACTGTCGAACAAAGAGACGGAAACAATGC
>CAVKUX010000147.1:0-3166 GCA_963659595.1 Anaeroplasmataceae bacterium
AAAACCGCACTTGTTCTCGCAATCACTAACCGCGCAGAGAATTTGTGCTATCAGTTCAAACACGGATAAAACCTCACGCCGCAGTTTCGCCAAATTATCTGCTTGGTGAAGCGCACTGTGTGCGCAGACGGAAGGTTTGGATTTTCCATATGTCATTCAGAGCGAAGCGTGGGAATCCAACGAAGCGAAATGCGGCTTCGCCTTGATTGCCGCGTTGCGACTTGTGTCGCGCCTCGCAATGACGAAATGGTGGGACACCCACACCCGATTCAAATCTTCCTCAACTGCGGCAACGCCGCAATATCACCCGAACGAAGTGAGAATATCACCGCCGCAGGTGATATCATCGAATTTTTAATTCAACAAACAGTTATCGTTGCGAGCGCGCTCGCAACGATAACGAAAAAAGATAAGGGATTTTTTTATGAAACAATACGAGTATTTTGCGGTGAAACGCACCGATAAAAGAAGGCTCAAAGGGCAGTTTGCTCACGATATGGTTGCGCTTTTGGAAAACGAGAACGCAAGCATTCAGGATATGCGCTCGGGCAGAAAAGCATTGAAAGCGCAATATAAAGCCGACAAAAAAGCACTCAACAAAGAGAGTAAAAGGCTTGAAAAAGCGTTCAGAAAAGACTTCGGAATGCGCCGCCGTCCGATTATGGCGGACGTCTTCGACTTCTTTGAAGAGGACAGGGCGGTGCCGAACGGCAAAACGCCTTTCAACGACGAAATCAAAATCGAAAAAGACGTGGCGTACAAAACCGTAGACGGCAAACAACTCGTTATGGACATTTACTATCCCTCTCGCCCGATTGCGAAAAATGCGCCCTGCGTTATGGATATCCCCGGAGGCGGCTGGATGATTCACAACCGCTTGCGCCGAGACGGTTATGCGAGATGTTTTGCGGCTATGGGTGCAGTCGTGGCTGTTATCGACCATAGACTTTGCCCCGAAGTTTTCTTCCCCAAAGACCTCGAAGATTGCGTCGACGCATACAATTTCCTTTGCGACAACGCCGAAAGATTCGGAATCGACAAAGACAACATCACCGTCACGGGCGACTCGTCGGGCGGACATCTTACGATGTGTCTCGGAATTGCCGCAACCGACCACGAATACGCAAACTCGCTCGGAATCCCGACCACGCAAACGAAACCCGCAGGACTTATCATGGTCAGCGGCGCATTCAGTTTCGAGGTGATGTACCGCATTCCGCTCACAAACACGCTTATCGTCAGATACGTTTCGGGGCAAAAGAGCAGAAAAGCGTTCAGAAACTGGCAATTTTACAAGCAATCCGACCCATACAATTATCTCAATTCAAATCTTCCGCCTTGCTACAACAGCGGCGGTATGACCGACCTTTTGTGCCTCGGCGAGGCAAAACGTATGAGCGACGCACTCACCAAGGCAGGCGTAAAGAACGAGTATACGGTCGGCAAAAACCTTTTCCGTTCCGACCATTGCTACGTGCTTAGATTCCCGTTTGCGCCCGCAAGAAAGGACGCTCTTGCGCTCTATAACTGGTATTTCAGGCTCGAAAAAGACTTGGGCGTGGATATGAGCAAAGGATATAAGAGAGTTGAAACGTTTATGACGCAATACAAAAAAGCGTTGAAGGGGGAAGTGGAGTGCTGACGGTTGCTGTCGGTGACGTGATAGAAGGCGAAGTTTGCGACTTTGCAAGCGAGGGAGAGGGCATCGTCAAAATCGGCTCGTACGCCGTTTTTGTGCCGTTTGCCATAAAGGGCGAGATCGTTCGCGCCCGCGTTCGCTATGCAAAAAAGGATTACGCCTTTGCCGACCTCATAGAAGTGGAGAAACCGTCCGCCGACCGCATTAAACCAAAATGCACTTATTTCGGCACTTGCGGCGGTTGCGATTTGCAACACGTCACGCGCGAGTGTCAACTCAAAATCAAAAAAGCGAACGTCGAAAACGCGCTCAAAAAGACGGGCGGTCTCGACGTGGAAGTTGCGGACGTGGTGCGCCTCAACGACTGGGAATACCGCAACAAAATCGCGCTTCCGTTCGGATATAAGCGAAAGACGGGCAGAGTGACTCTCGGTTTTTACGAGAAACGCACGCACTCGGTCGTGCCTATGAAATGGTGCGCTCTGCACGGCGAATGGGCGGCAAAACTCATTCAAATCGTCACGGATTGGGCAAATTTCAATCACATCGGTGTGTACGACGAAACCAGCGGACAAGGCGTTTTGCGCCACGTCGTTGCAAGAAATCTCGATACGCTGTCGGTGACTCTTGTCGTAAATTCGGACAGAGTGCCGTTCCTTGCCGAACTTTGTCGGAACCTCGAAAAAGAATTTTCGGGCGTTTGCGTGTATCTAAGCGAAAACAGAAAGAATACCAACGTCATTTTCGGAAAATCCGTCAAACTCGTGTACGGAAAAGAGAAAAAACAGAATCTCGGCACGTTCGCCGCAGTTGTTTCTCCTATGTCGTTTCTGCAGGTGAACAACGACGTGCGCGACGCGATATACGACGAAGTGTGCAAAGAACTTGCAAACTTCGACGGCGATATTTTGGAATTCTATTCGGGCGTGGGACTTTTGACGGCGCAAATCGCAACGAGGCTTGAAGACGCGAACATCACTTCCGTCGAAATCGAACCGAGCGCGGTGGACAACGCAAACGCGCTTATGAAATCGCTCGGTCTTGACAAGAGAGTGAAATGCGTGTGCGGCGACGTGCTGGAATACGTCAAATCAATCGAGAAGGGAAGCGAGAAAACGAAATCGCAAGACGAGGATTTGCCCGACGAAATCAAGTCCTCGCCGTATTTTCTCGGCGAAAGCGAAAAAAAGAAGGAAAGAAAACCTGTTGCGCTCGTTCTCGACCCGCCGAGAAAAGGTTGCGACAAGAGCGTACTCGATTGCGCGATAGAAGCGAAAATCGAAAAAATCGTCTATGTCAGTTGCAATCCGCAAACGCTCGCAAGAGATTTGAAAATTCTATCGCAATGTTACGACATTCAAAAAGTCGTGCCGTTCGATATGTTTCCTCAAACGAGCAACGTGGAGACGCTGTGCGTGATGCAAAGGAAGTGACATTCACTTCCTTTGCAGTGATATCCTCACTTCGTTCGGGTGATATCCTCGCTATGCTCGGGTGATATCCTCGCTATGCTCGGGTGATATCCTC
>CAVKUX010000148.1:0-3122 GCA_963659595.1 Anaeroplasmataceae bacterium
GCAAACCAGAAGATTGCAAATCCTCCGAGCCCTGCAACCGCAACGCTGCCTACCGTGATACCGGCAATCGCTCCGCCCGAAAGTCCTTTCTTTTCAGGCTCTATTTTCTCGTCGGTCGGTTCGGTCGGATCGGTGGGATCTGTCGGATCGGCAGGTTCGACCGTCTTGTCCGCATATACCGCCGTGAGGTTGACCTCGCCCGAAACGGTGAATTTGTACTCAACATCCGTACTGACGATATTACCGCTTGCGTCCTGCCAACCCTTGAACTCTTTGCCTTCGGGTGCGGCGTTTGCCGTGAGAGTGATAGTGTCGCCGTATTTTACGGTTGTTTTATCCGCACTGCCCGAAACAATGTTTACGCTGTATTCGATGTCATTGTAAAGAGCAGTGATTGTCACGTCTTTGTCGGGCATTGTGAACGTGAAACTGTCTTTTACCATATCTTCCGCGCTTATGCTCACGCCTGCAAAATCCCATTGTTTGAACGTTTTGCCCGCAGGAATTTCGCCGAGCGTAACGGTGACGGTGTCGCCTTCGCGATATTCGCCCGTGCCCGATCCACCCGTTACGGTGACGGAGTTGAACTTGACGTTGACGGTTGCATAGTCGCTCGCCGCCGTTGTCGCAGTCGCTTTGAAGTGCACATAGTACACACCTTGACTGAGTCCCGTTGTTTCGCTGTCCGCACAATCGACGGGAGAGGTGAAGTCTTTGTCCGTCGAGTATTCCATTTTGCTTGTCGTACCCGTGATTTTGCCGTCCGTGCCGTCCTTTGCGGTCGGGGCGATTCCTTTCAATCCCGTAGGCGCGGGAATAGAGGCACGCACAATCTCGAAGTTGAGCGTGATGTCGGCAAAGTCATAGTTTCCGTTTGCTTTCACCGTTACGGTTGCCGTGCCGATGTTGACGTTGTTTTTGTACTCAACGGTATAGTCGGACGTATTCACGTCTGTGCCGTCGGCATACTTGACCGTGACGTTTGGTTCAAGCGCCCAGCCCTTGTAATCCATTTTGCCGTCGGTTACACCTTTCAGCGTTGCAGTCACGCCCGAAACGGGTTTTCTTGTGATAGTCCACGCTATTTCCTTTTTGGCGGTTGTTCCGTCTGCCCAAGTGTAGCCGCCTTTCAAAGTGAGTTCCGCTTTATAACTTCCTGCATTTGTAGCCTTGCCGTTTCTCACGGTGTAGCCTGTTCCTTCTTCAACGCAAATCCTCTCGCTTCCGTCATATTCAAAACTTGTCGTACTCGGCGAAGGCACCGCAACGGATTCACCGATTGCGAATTGTGCGTCCCAGTAAGCAGTGGAATACTCGCCCGGAACGCGCGTTTTCGAAGCAACGACATCTTCCGTTGCAGAAGTCATTTTGTCTGCGGGGATTTTGACTTTTATCTCTTCATTGGATGTTGCCGTCGGCGTTCCGCTCACCGTGATTGTCACCGCTTTGCTGTCGGTGCCGAGCGATTTGACTTTTGCAACAAGTCCAGACGGCATATTTTCAAACCAACTTGTCACGACGTCATTCGTACTCACGCCCGTAAACGTATCGTCCGCAATGGTCACCACAACGTCGTTTGCGACAATCGGCTGTCCCTTTGCGCCCCTGATGTATACCGACTGACCGTCACTGCCTGCGATTGTTGCCGTTGTTTTTGTCGTGCTGTATGCAAACTTCAACACGGACGGATCTCCTGCAATGGAGTAATACTTGGTTGTGTCGGAACTCTGATACGCTGTTCCTTCAATAAGCCTTGTGTTTTCTTCAAGCGTAACAACCGAATTTGTCCAGACCGCACGTGTCGATTGTGTGCTTTTTATCGTCACGCTTCCGCCGTCGGTAAGCGCAAATTTGCTCACGGAATAGTCGGGCGTATAGATTACACTCGCGTTTGCACTTGTCAAATCAACAACGCTTTTGCCGTAAACTTCCCATGCGTTGGCGCTGCCGTCAACACACTCTCCCTTTGTGTCAATCGTCACAGTGCTATTCTCGATGCAAAAAATACCGGCACCCGCATTTTTACCGCAATACAAACCCTTTGACGCTGCAACAGCGGAAGTGATTTTAACGGTGCTGTTTTTCACGAGGATTTTGTAATTGCTTTGAGAGCAGTTCGACGCATTTGTATATTTGCCGTACCCTGCAATTCCCTCTAATGCGTTTTTGACCTCAACGTCGGCATTGTCCATATTTACGCAGTGCAATGCATAAATGCCTGTCCCCGAAGTTGCGTTTTGCAAATCTACCGTGACTTTTCCTTCTCCCGAAATATCGACGTGTTGACCGGATATACCCGAAGCATAGTCATTGCCTTTCACCGTAACGGTTTTTGCGCCGCTACCCGAAAAACTCACGCCTTTTTCGGTGTCGGTATATTGGTTATATTCGCAACTAACACCGCAACTGCTATATTTTGTTTCTCCAACGACTTCGGTTGACACGTCAAGCATTGCTTCGTCTTTCACCGCAATGCCCGTGCAGGCGGAAGATAAATACTCATAACGAATTCCGTACACGTTGCCTTGTCCCTTGACGTTGACTTTGACGGCTGCGTCGCCCTCGATTGTGAGACCGTTTTTGACATAAATGCCGTGCGCCGTGTATGCCGACGTTCCTGCCTCAACTGCGCTTAAATCCGCATTGATTGTCAGTGAAGCCTTGCCATCGCTTGAAATTGTAAAATCATATCCGAAAAGCGCGTTTGCCTTATTGTCGCCCGTGTCGGTAAGCGCATTAAGAGTGATGGTGTTGTCGCCTTTCAACACGACTTTCTTTACTGCGTCGGTCAAGGAAATTGCTTTGCCGTTGTAGTTGGTGAGAGTCAACGTGTCGCTCGCGCTGTCAAACGACCAACCCGTGCCGCTTGCCGTTGCACTGCCGATTGTTTGATACACGGGTTCTTCCGCGTGCGCAACCACCCTTCCGCTTGCAAAAATAACGCCGAGCATAAGCGCAAGACACATTGCAAGCCCAAGCATAACCGCCAAGAATTT
The DNA here is from genome assembly GCA_963659595.1 of Anaeroplasmataceae bacterium. GTDB lineage: Bacteria > Bacillota > Clostridia > Christensenellales > CAG-917 > CAG-475. Next base: position 2,997 of record CAVKUX010000148.1, read on the forward strand.
GGTTTTGTAAGTTTTGTTTGTCATGATATTATCTCCTTTCGTTTTGTGGGGATATATTTTGAGTCGCTTTCATATTTGCGACCTAAAACCGTTGTTTGTGTGGGATTTTTTGTCATTCAGAGGAGC
>CAVKUX010000149.1:0-2989 GCA_963659595.1 Anaeroplasmataceae bacterium
ATCTTCCCGCAATCTGCGGCAGGGTATGTCCTCAGGAAAATCAATGCGAAAAGCATTGCGTGCGCAAAGATAAACTCGGCGGAAGCGTGGCAATCGGCAATCTCGAAAGATACGTTGCAGATTACGCCGCAAAAAACGGATTTGCCGAGCATGCCGTTTCCGAAAAAATCGGCAAAAGCGTGGCAATCGTGGGTTCGGGACCGTCCTCGCTTTCGTGTGCGGCAGACCTTGCTCGCACAGGCGTAGACGTCACGATATTCGAGGCTTTGCACGAGGCAGGCGGCGTGCTTGTGTACGGTATTCCCGAGTTTAGACTTCCCAAATCGCTCGTTAAAGAGGAAATTGAAAAGGTTTGTTCGCTCGGCGTGAAAATCGAAAAGAACGTCGTCGTCGGCAAAACCGTGTTCATAGACGAATTGCTGTCGGGATACGATGCGGTGTTTATAGGTTCGGGCGCAGGCGTGCCTATGCTCTTGAAGGTCAAGGGCGAAAACCTCAACGGCGTGTATTCCGCAAACGAGTATCTGACCAGAATAAACCTTATGAAAGCCTACAAACAAGGCTCGATAACGCCCGTAAAGCGCGGCAAAAACGTAGTCGTCGTGGGCGCAGGCAACGTCGCTATGGACAGCGCGAGAACGGCGTTGCGTATGGGCGCAAACGTCAAACTCGTCTACCGCAGAGGCAGAGAGGAAATGCCTGCCCGAAAGGAGGAAATAAACCACGCAGAAGAAGAAGGCGTTGAGTTTATGCTCTTGTCGAATCCGGTCGAGATTCTCGGCGACGAACAGGGTAGCGTGCGTGCGATAAAGTGCGTGAAAATGCAACTCGGCGAGCCCGACGCAAGCGGCAGAAGAAGCCCCGTTCCTATCGAAGGAAGCGAGTTCGTTGCGGAATGCGACGAAGTTATAGTCGCGCTCGGCACGAGTCCGAATCCCATAATCAAGCGCAGTTTCCCGTCTTTGGAAACGACGAAGAAAGGCACGATAGTTGCGGACGAAAACGGACTTACAAGCGTGCCTCGTCTGTACGTCGGCGGCGACGCTATGACGGGCGCGGCAACCGTAATTCTCGCAATGGGCGCGGGCAAACGCAGTGCAAAAGCAATACTCGAATCGTTCAAAAACTAAAATCGAACAACCGAAAATCAACGGAATAACAAACAATCGAAGCGTTGATTTTTCCACAATAAAAGCACAAAAGAGGTCAATATGTTTCTCGACTATGTGAAAATTTTTATAAAAGCAGGCAACGGCGGCAACGGAAAAGTGTCCTTCCACCGTGAAAAATTCGTTCCCAACGGCGGACCGAACGGCGGCGACGGCGGCAACGGCGGCGACGTGGTGTTTGTCGCGGACAAAGAGATAAACACGCTCATAGATTTCAAATTTCAGAAGTTTTACCGCGCGCAGAACGGCGGCGACGGCGAGGCAAAGAATTGCACGGGCAAATCCGCGCCCAATCTCGTCATAAAAGTTCCCGTCGGCACAGTGATTCGCGACACGGAAAGCGGCAAGGTCATCGCCGACCTCTTTGACGACGGCGAAACGTTCGTCGCTCTCAAAGGCGGCAGAGGCGGCAAGGGCAACAACCGTTTTGCGCACGCAAGACGTCAAGCGCCGTCTTTCTCGCAACTCGGCGAAACCACCGACGAACATCAGGTTACGCTCGAACTCAAAACCATTGCGGACGTAGGTCTCGTAGGATTCCCGAACGTCGGTAAATCCACGCTTTTGTCCGTGCTTACGAGCGCGAAACCCAAAATCGCAAACTATCACTTTACCACAATCAATCCCAATCTCGGCGTAGTGCAGATGTACGACGACAGTTTCGTAATTGCGGATATTCCGGGTCTTATCGAGGGCGCAAGCGAGGGCGCGGGTCTCGGACACTATTTCCTTCGTCACATCGAAAGAGTGCGCTTAATCGTGCATATCGTAGACATCAGCGGCAGCGAGGGCAGAGACCCCATCGACGATTACAACAAAATCAACGCCGAACTTGCAACGTACAGCGAAAAACTCGCTTCCATTCCGCAACTCGTCGTCGCAGGCAAAGCGGACTTGCTCACCGACCGTTCGGAAATCGAAAAGTTTGAAAAAGCAATCGGCAAAAAGGTTTTCGTCGTATCTTCCGTTACGCACGAGGGACTCGACGAACTTCTTTCCGCAATGAAACAACAAGTCGATCAACTTCCGCCCCCTCAACGTATTCAGCGTGACGAATCCTTTGAACTCGAACCCAAAACCGACCAGAAATTCACCGTATCTCGTCTTCCCGACGGCTCCTTCTTCGTTGACGGAGGACTTGTCGATTTTCTCATTCAAAACGTCACCATCTCATCCCAAGATTCCTTCGCCTTCTTCCAAAAGGTACTCAAAGACCGCGGCGTAATTGCCGAACTGAAAAAGAAGGGTATGAAAGAGGGGGATATTGTGGTTATCGGCGACCTCGAATTCGAATGGGTGGATTAAACGCAACCACAGAGCGAATAACTGCGTCAGGCACGGCTTGCCTCAAAATCACGTACGCTTATGTACGTTGGGTTTTGATTCAAGCCGTGCCTTTCTTGTTCTTCATCTCTGTGGATTGCGTTTAAGACGCATTCAAACAGCGACTAACTTCGTCAAACCCCTTTTGCTCATCGGCGCAAAAATCGTCTTCAAGGCAATGCTGACACGCAAGTTTGCGTATAAGCATTTGCCTTGATAGATTTATTGCGCTACTACCGCGCAGAGAATCTTTGATATCAAAATAAGAAGGATAAATAATCAAGCCGCAGTTTCGCAAGATTATCTGATTGGTGAGTGCGTGCTTTGCACGCAAGCGGTTAACGAGCACTTATTCGAAGCGTACTTATAAACGGTATGTGCTAATTCGCAGACGGAACACGAGCCGCAAGGCGGCGAGCCTATGAGCGCCGAACTTGACGAATAGTACAAGCGACTGCGCCGTCCGTTGGCCACTGCCTGGCGCACAAAGCGCAGTG
>CAVKUX010000150.1:0-2944 GCA_963659595.1 Anaeroplasmataceae bacterium
ATTGCCCCTCGAACAAATCAACGTCTTTGTCGTTTACTCCGACGTATTTAATATCGTTTGTGATAATCATATTTGCTCCTATATAAAAAATTTATTATCTGTTTGATGAAATTATTGTAACACAAAAACAGAGAGACGAACAAGAGATTGAATTAATAATTAATAATGAATAATGAATAATTAATAATTGATGGCGGGACACCCGCACCCGAATTATATAAGCAAGAACGTCAAACAGACTGTGTGAGATAAAGAACAAGAAAACGCCCCTTTGCGAACCCACCTATCGTTTGCAAACAACGCTAAATCGATGAAGAACAAGAAAGAGACACCCGAATGGCAACCCTAATTTACAGAGCGTAAATGAGTTGACAGGCGGGTGTCTCTGCCGCAGTTATTCGCGATTCCCTATTGACTTCATCAAACAGTCTGTGTGAGATAAAGAACAAGAAAACGCCCCGTTGATAGCAATCCTAACGTACTTAGGCGTACGTGAATTGATAGCAACGGGGCGTTGACGCAGTTGTTTGCTCACACAGGCTGTTTGATGGCAAGGTGGATGTTCATAAACTCAATAGACAAAGCCCCCACCGTATCGTTTTCGGTCAACGTGAAGACGCCAAATGGCGCAGTTTGCGGATTGTCCTTGACTTTGTAGCCGAGATAGATGGCTCTAAAGTGCGTGCCGTCGGAGGCGGTCAAGTCGCGGAGGGCGTATTGCGTGTCGAGAGTGAGGCGAAGGACGGTGTCTTGCGGTATTGCATCGAGGAGGTCGGCAGGGAGAGCCATGTTTTCGCCGACATACCCGAGTGCCGCTTTAACTTTTTCGTTTTGAAGGTCGAGCCCGTCGATGTTGAAGCCGAGACTGTGTTTGATGAGTCCGAGCGCACCTTGCAAGTCGTACTCTTTGAGTTTTTGCGTGAAGCCGGGGAACATCGGTTCGACATAATAGTCGACGCTTGTTTTTATGTCAAAGCCCGAAAGCGCGGATGAGAGGTCAACCCCAAAATAATTGAGCAGTCCGGTTATGTTTTTGAACAATCCCGCTTTGGTTTGGATTTGCATATGCATGGTTCCGTCGGTTTTGAACTCGAAATAGGTGTTGTCTGTGTCGATTGCCGCTTGGACGATAAGCTCGAGGAGTTTTTTGTTCATCCCCATCATATTGAGATTGTCGTAATCCACGTCGAAGCGAGTGTTTTGAGCAAAAACCGAATCGTCGGTTTTTTCGTTGCAGGCGCAGAGTGCGAACAGACAAGAGGAAAGCAAAACGAGTGCGATTGCTATCGTGAAAATTTTAATAACGGATTTTTTCATTGCCTCTTCCTCCTTATCAATAGTTGACGGGAACATAGCCGTCCGTCTTGTCTAAGTACGCTCTTGTTGTGGCGTAGTAGGAGTCCGCACCGTTCACCGCGTCTTTTGCGGCTTGAAGATCGAAACCTTGAACGCCCGAATATATTCTGTCAAGTTGGTCGCACTTGATCGCCTTGTACTTGGCAAGAGCGTCTTTGCTTGCTATGCCGAGTTGTTCGAGCAATTTTTGAGTTTCCTCGGCTATCACCGCGTGTCCGAAATTGGACGGATGCGTGAAGTCCTCGAATAGAAGCGATCTGCCGAGACTTGTTGCGGACAAGTCCACAACGCCGTCTTTGACGTCGGTTTTGGTGATGTCGTCAAACGCCTTTTGGATGTCGAGGGTATAAACCTTGCTGTCGGAGTGCTTTTCGTTGTACTCGTCAAGCATACCGTTGAGATGGCGTGTGAGAAGTTCACCTGCAAGGTCTCTCACCTTTGCGATTGTGTCATAGCCTTTTTCGGCAAGAGCCTTATACTCCCATTTGGTGAGAAGCGTCGTTCCTTCATAAACGGGATTGTAAACCTTTTGGAAAATTATCTTTGCCGTGGGATTGAGTTCGCGAAGTTTGGCAACGATATCTACGATGTTTTGATATGTGGACGGAAAATTGAATTTGGGGTCAGCCATATTCGGATTTTTACCGTCCGAGCGGTCGCCGAAACTTATTGTTTCGCCGTCGCCCGACCATATGGACGGGCGCACGTTCTCAAGCGTGCCGCCGTCGTGCAGATAATCGAAAAGGGATTTGTCGTCGGCGTAATACTCTTTGAGCTCATCCCTCGTTGCCTCGTCGGTTTCGCGATCGAAGCAGGATTGATACCAACTGTTTTCACTGCCCGGCTTTATTCCTGCGAGTTCGTCCGCCATCTCGAGCATCATAGACCCCAAACTATATTGCAAAATGTTGTTGCCGAGAATTGAAATATGTATAACGTCCGCCTCGACGATGTGCGTGCGAATGAGCGTTGCCGTTTCGGTGGGTCTCGATATAACTTCGAGCAGCCCCTCTCCCGACTTGTCCATCATATTGCCGGATGTGAGATGCCCCGACATAGAATGGTTGTAATAATTATAGTCGTTTGTTTTGCCGACGATGGCATAATAGCCGTAGTTGTCGCGCTCGCTTATCGGCGACGATCCTATCAACGCTTCCGCAATGGAATCGCCCAAAAACACGATATTGAGTTTCCCGTCGGCGGAATTCGAATCATCGGACTTTTCGTTGCACGCCGCAAAAGATACGGCTGTAAGCGCAACCATAGCGATGACGATAAAAATAGTCAGAACTTTTTTCATAATTGCCCCCTATACTCATTTGCACGGAATCCGTACACTTGTATAGTTTAAATGAAAAAGAGGAAAAAGTAAATACGGAAATTAAATTAATAATTAATAATGAATAATTAATAATTGTGGGCGGGACACCCGCACCCGAAACGAAAACTTATTCGAAGCCTACTCGTACGAAGCCTACTCGTACACGGAATGGGTAATTTCGAAGACGAAATAAAAACCGCCGTCCGCTCTCTTTGCAGAGCGGACTTCTAACGGACACTCATTCGAAGCGTACTTATTAACGGTATG
>CAVKUX010000151.1:0-2907 GCA_963659595.1 Anaeroplasmataceae bacterium
GTTTTATTTAGAAAAATAAATTGTGCCGCCTTTTCAGTTGCTGTTTCTTCGGTTAATGTCGTTGAATTGAATCTTTCACGAACGGTATAGTAAAAATATTTTCTGTCGTTTTCATCCATAGGCAAAAACAGCATTTGCATTTCGTTAAGTTTCGCAATCAACTTATCTACGTCGTTTTTTACGGCTTGATATGCATTTATAAGTTCGGCATTTATATCACTGATATACAATTCTTCAAAATCATATTTGGAAAGCATGTTGAAAAATAATGCGCCACCGCCAACCATAGGTTCTGCGTATTTTGTCAAAACTTTTTCTCCGTCTATCGGGAGCATTTTTTCGATTTGCTCGACGAGTTGGCTTTTTCCACCTACCCATTTTACAAACGGTTTAAGCGTAACAGTTTTTGATTTTTCATAACGAACAGTCCTTTTATCAATCGGTTTTTCTGCATTAGACGGAATAATCCACATATTACCGACCATCATTGCGCCGTTTATTCTGTTTTCGCTTGCAAGTACGGAAACACGTCTTTGAGAAATGTTCCATTTTTCGGCGGCTTCTTTTGCAGATATAAAACTTAACATAATGTCACCTCAAAAATTCTTGTTTATATTATATTCTAAAACGCGAATAATAGCAAGCAATTCTTTGTCCATCTAAATGATAATTTTTAATTAAAATTTCTAACTGGCTCTTTGACAGTTGCTTGACTATACAAGCGCCCTCCAAACAACTCATTTGAACCAAAAATTATTGCAAAAGAAAAACTAAACCAAACGGTTTCATTTTCGATTTAGGTTTTTATTTGCAGAAAATAAGATATAAGTCGTTACTACTCAACGAACATCTCTCTGCTCCACAGGTTAAGAAGAGATTCGCCCATCAGCGAAACGAGTGTGCTTGCACACATAGCGGAGCGTGCAACGAAGAGTTCGGCAACGTAGTTGCCAACGGCATTCCATAATGCCGTTGAATCTCTTCTTCTCCAAAACAAAAAAGCACTCAAACGAGTGCTAATTTTGTGGCGGAGAAGAAGAGATTCGAACTCTTGAACCGCTTTTGACGGTTACGCGATTTCCAGTCGCGCGCCCTCGACCAAACTAGGCGACTTCTCCATAAGTTATTGTGGAAGGAGCACGTTTGGTACGCAAGTACCATAAACACGACTTTTCCACAAGAGAGGGAGCGTGTTTGGTACGCAAGTACCATTAACACGACTTCTCCACAAGCGTATTTTGAATTACTGTTGACTGTTGTTATATAAGTGGGTGGCAGTTGGAAGCGAATGGAAAACAAAACCATTTCCTCCAACTGTTCACGGGGTACTGTTACCCTCAAAACCCAACGTGACGATTATATATCAACAAAGCGATTTTGACAAGTGGTTGAGCGATTTTATTTCACATTTCTTTGATTTTGTTGCGGACGGCGATTTCGTCGGGCGAGCGTTTTGAGGGTCGCACGCAAACACGAATATATGTCGCTCTATGTTCGATAATGAATTTTGAAATAAATATTTACAAATTCCCATTTGTATGATATTATCTTAACATCAAATTTTTAGGAGTAAATATGGGCAATCTACTTGGCGCAACCGCCGACCCTGACCCTCTCAGTACCATTTTATCATCGATTTTTATAGTTGTTCTCATTTTGTTTTCGGGATTTTTCTCGGCAACGGAAACCGCATTCAGTTCGGTCAACAGGACAAAACTCAAATTGAAGGCGCAAGACGGCAACAAAGCCGCGCAAAATGCGATGTATCTTCTTGACAAATTCGACAAACTGCTCTCGACGATACTTGTGGGAAACAACCTTGTCAACATCACTTTGTCAATTCTTTTCAACAACATATTTGAAGAAGTCATACCCGACGCGGCGGTCAGCGGCGTTGTGTCGGTCGCGGTGTCGACAATCATCGTCCTGACTTTCGGCGAAATCACACCGAAAATGGTCGCAAAGGAGAACTCCGAGCGCATATGTCTTGCGTTTGGCTATCCTATCCGCGCGATAATGGTGCTTCTCTACCCGATCACAATCATATTTGCAGGCTTAAAATTTTTGCTCAAAAAGATATTCAAATCCCACGACGACGACAAGATAACCGAAGAGGAACTGCTCTCTATGGTGGAAGAGGCGCAAGAAGACGGCTCGCTCGACTCGCAAGAGAGAGAACTCATATCCAGCGCAATCGAGTTTGACGACTGCGAAGTTGCCGACATCCTCGTGCCGAGAGTCAACGTCATAGCCGTGCCGACAAATATGGCAATGGAAAAAATCAAATCCATATTTTTAGAATACAACTATTCGCGCCTGCCGGTATACAAGGATTCAATCGATCAAATCGTCGGCATGATTCACAACATAGACTTCTTCACCGCCCTCGAAAAAGGCGACAAGAGCATAAAGAACTACATCACGCCCGTTGCGGTCGCCACCGAGCATATGAAGATATCCGCATTGCTCAAAAGTATGCAACGCCAAAAAGTGCATATGGCGGTTGTCGTTGACGAGTACGGCGGCACGCTCGGCATAGTCACCCTCGAAGACATCCTCGAAGAACTTGTCGGCGAGATTTGGGACGAACACGACGAGGTGGTCAACTACTTCACCAAAGTGGACGATGAAAACTATATCGTTGACGGTCGTGCGGAACTTGACGATTTCTTCAAGGAGTTTAACGTTGACGAGAACGAAACCGAAAACTTCGATTCGCAAACAGTCAGCGGCTGGGTCATCGAGCAGTTCGGCGAGATTCCCAAAAAATCGCAATCTTTCGATTTCAAGAATCTGACAGTCGTCGTAAACAAACTCACCGCACGCAAAATCATCGAAATAAAAGTGCATATCAATCCCGTATCCGACGATGAGGGCGAGCAAGACCAAAAGTTCAAACTGTTCGAC
>CAVKUX010000152.1:0-2822 GCA_963659595.1 Anaeroplasmataceae bacterium
TATTTTTTATTATTTTCGCGCGCTATGCGCCGTTTTTACCGTATTTTTGTCGTTGTTATTTGATTTCCAAAAGCGAGCCGAACATCTCTTTGACAAACGGCAACGCCTTGTCCTCGTCGAGATGTCGCTCGGTTTCGATGACGAGTTTGCGATTAGAGTCCACGCTTTTGAAAGCCTTGTTTATCGCGTCGCGATTTTTCTTGTCGTCAAGCAAGTTGAGCGTTGCCGCGTCCGCAACTTTGACGTGATACTCGTCGTCCGTCATTGCAAACTGCGCGTCCTGAGTGGACAGAGCAAGAAGCGTATAGCCGTCTTGTCGAAGTTCGGATGCTACTCTGAGCCACACCTGCCTCGCATCCGTCACGACAGGTGCCGACTCAAAATCCGATTTCCTCGCGTTTGCAAGCATTTTTTCGAGCCGAGTCACTCGCATTTGCAGTTCCTCGACCTTTACGTCCCTATCGCCGCCGCTCGCCGCAAGCACGACCGCCGCCTCGAACAGAATGCGATGTTGCGCGCTGTAACGGAAATCGCCTTCGAGCGATGAAAAAATCTTCATTATGCTCATGCACTTTTCCGTCGAGTACTTTTTTGCCATTTCGGCAAGCGACGAATATATCGCTTCGGGCAAGGCAAGCAGCCTCTTTGCGCTCGAACAGTTTTTGATATACAGCACGTTTCTAAACAGCGTTGCGAGGTCTTGTGTGAGAATAGGCACGCTCTTTCCGAGATCGCAAAGATTTGCCACATCCTGCAAAGCCTTGTCTGTATCGCCGTCCGCGATTGCGGCGGCAAGGGATTGCAGTTTTTTCGGGTCTGCCGCGCCAAGCACTTCGAGCACGCCGTTGTAGGTCACGTTCGAGTCGCAATAACTCACGCACATATCCGCGATGGACAATGCGTCGCGCACGCTTCCCGCGCCTGCCGAAGCAATGAGATCGACCGCCTCGCTTTCGTATTTTACGTTTATGTCGTCAAAAATGTCGCGAATACGCTTTGCGATAACGCAGTTTGGCACAAGTCGGAAATCGAAGCGCAAACACCTCGACAAAATCGTCGCGGGGATTTGATGAATTTCCGTCGTTGCGAGGATGAAAATCGCATGCGACGGCGGCTCCTCAAGCGTTTTGAGCAATGCGTTGAAAGCGGCTTTTGAGAGCATATGAACTTCGTCCACGATGTAGACTTTGTACTTGCCAACCGTCGGCGGAAAACCGATTTTGTCCGTCAACTCTCTTATCTGGTCGACAGAGTTGTTGGACGCAGCGTCGATTTCAAGAATATCGAAATTTGAGTTTGACGCAAGTTCCACGCAGTTTTCGCACTTTCCGCACGGCGAACCGTCCGCAAGCGGAGATTGGCAATTCACCGCGCGCGCAAAAATTTTGGCGACGGAAGTTTTGCCCGTGCCTCGCGTGCCGGTGAAAATGTATGCGTGTCCGACGTTGTTGTGAGCAATCTGATTCCTCAGCGTACGCACGATGTGATCTTGCCCGATAACCTTGTCGAAAGTGTCGGGACGATATTTGCGATATAATGATGTATATGCCATAAATGGTATTATAAACTAAATAATTTAATATGGCAAGAATAAAAAACTGTTATAAATCATTCATCAACGCTTGTCTGCAAAGCACGAGTTGAACGAGTTGATATCTTATCGACGAGATGACCGAAGCGGCGGATTTTGAAAAATCGATATTGCTTAAAAGTGCGAGAGTCGTCACCAAACCGAGTTTGATTTGAGTTATATGCTCCTCGTTTGAATTTGCAACGTTTTGATAAAATGCGGACTTTATGTCCTCGATTTGCGCATATAAAACATTAATCTCGGTTTTTGCGTCGTCTATTCCCATAATGCCCGCATTGAGAGAATCGGCGCACGTGAACATTTTGTCGAACGCAATCTGAAAGTAGCCGAGCGCGCTTTCCACCGCACTTTTCATATCGTCCTTGCACCACTTGAAACTGCCTTTTGCTATGTCGTATTTTTTGATATACAAACTTTTGTCCGAAAGTTTTGAAAGCACGGCGTTTGCCTCGTCCTCGCTATTGTACACTGCGTACACAATCTCGATTTTGTCGCCGCTCTCGACATATCCGGCGCCGCCGCGCGACCTTATCATTTCCGCGCTTTGCCTCGCCAAAGCCACCGTCGAATATCCGCCGCATGCAATCCCCCACACCGTCTGCGACTCGCTCTCGACCTTGCCTGACACCTTCAAAAGTCCGCCTTCCGAAAAGGACAAACACAGCGCAAGCGTAATCATAAAACACAGCACTATCGTGCATACGACAATGATATTGTCTTTCGCCATTTTTCGCATAATAAAAGATATGCGAGCAAAACTCGTTTAGCATTGTTTGCCGAATTTTTTGCTTGCGCTACACTTTTTACCTTTCGATCGCCAAAATATCTGGCGCAATTAAAAGTCATAGCAAGAATTTTTTGCAGTTGACATCAGTTTCTCACTGTGCTACAACCTTAGGCGAAAGACGATAAATCGGACGGCAAAACGGCATAGAAAAACCGAGTGCGCGGAAACACTCGGTTGAAGTCTGCAATGTATTTATAGTTTGATTTTTAGTCCGAAATAATCTCTTGTAAAAAACAAAACGAACTTTGATTTTTCATCAAGGTTCGTTTTATTCGTGTTTGGTGCGGATGACAGGACTTGAACCTGCACACTACCGTACAAGAACCTAAATCTTGCGTGTCTGCCAATTTCACCACATCCGCAAAAACATCATTATTATAGCACATTTTCACTTTCTGTAAAGCAAAATCAAAATAGCGAATGTTTTATGCCGATTTTATAAAA
>CAVKUX010000153.1:0-2820 GCA_963659595.1 Anaeroplasmataceae bacterium
TCGCATAAGTTACGCCTATTCTCTCGATGTGATAAAGCGAGCATTCGATTTGATTGAGCAATTTATAAACGAACTCGGCTGATTTTCAAACACACTCGCCGACTTTTCGTTGATTTGAAATACATTGTCGCTTTCAACGCGCCGCACTTTGTTTGACATAGTGCGGCGCTTCTATATTCGAGCTCATTGCAACGCTGCGACATATCGCTCGATTGCGGAGTGTGAAAAACTTTGTTTTTTTGTCGCGATATACCCTCGAAAAAAAATATTTTCAAAATTAGAAAAATGCGCGATTTTGCGGTATCTAACCGTATAAAATCGCGCATAAGTTGCAAATGTAGAATTTTTTTTGCGTTATTGTTTTATTTGAGTTTGTGGATTGCGACGTCGTAGGCTTCGCGAGTGGCGTCGGCAATTCTTCCCACTTTCTTCGCGTCGCCGATAACGTAGAGATTTTTCATCTTGCCCTCGAGTTCCTTTGCGAGCGAGTTGACCGAGCGTGCGCCTAGCGAAAGCACGACCGCATCCGCGTCAACGTGATAAGGCTTGCCTTTACTTACGGGTTTGCGATTCTTGTCGAGTTTGACAGGTTCGATAACTATGCCTTTTTCGTCAATCGAGTTGAGTTTGTGCGAAAGGATATATTGCGTTCCCTTTGCGTCGAGTTTGGGCACGATGTCGTCGAGGTGTTGGAACCACGTTCCCGGTGCGAGAGTGTCAGCCATTTCGACGATTGTGACCTTGTTGCCGCCTTCAACGAGCAATTCCGCCGTTTCGAGACCCGTCATACCCGAGCCGATGAGAGCGACCTTTTTGTTTTCGAGTTTGACTTCACCGCTCAAAATTTGCGTTGTCGTGTAGACGTTTTCAAGGTTTACGCCCTCGATAGAGCGAGGTTTGACCGCGCAAGCACCCGTTGCGACGACAACCGCATACGGATTGTAACTTGCGATAACTTCGGGCGTGGCTTCGGTGTTAAGGTGGATTTCCGCGCCGAATTTTTCCGCGTTGGTGCGCATATCTTCAAACGACCAGCCGAGTTTTTCTTTCTTTGGCGGTTTGTTTGCAAGTTGAATTTGTCCGCCGATTTGATTGTCTTTTTCAAGCACGATTGCTTTGAAACCTCTGCGACCGAGCATTTCCGCGCAAGTAAGACCGGCAACGCCTGCGCCGATGACAACAACCACTCTGCCGTTTCCGTCGTGCGGAAGATTGTCGAATTCCTTTTCTCTGCCGACAGTCGGGTTGACAGCGCAATAGCCGTGATCGCCGTGATAGGCGTTGTCTTGCATACTTTGTATGCAGTACAGGCAGCAAAGGCAGCGTTTGATTTCCTTTTCGCGACCGCTTTGCGCTTTTTCTGCCCAGTGCGGATCTGCGATATGAGGTCTGCCGAGGGATACGAAGTCCTGATCGCCTTCTTCGAGTTGCTTTTCGGCTTGCTCGGGCGTGCGGATGAGGTTTGCGGCGATAACCGGGATATTGACCTCTCTTTTGACTGCCGCCGCAAGGTATTTACGCCAACCGCACTCGAAACTCGTGGGTTCGAGCCAGTAGTTGAACGTGTCGTAAGCCGCGCTCGAAACGTCGATTGCGTCAACGCCCATATCCGCGATAGCCTTTGCGTATTTCAAGCCCGTTTCAAAATTATAGCCTTTTTCGGGTTTGCCGATTTTTGAATAGAACTCGTCGAGAGTAAGGCGCACGATGATGGGATAATCGCCACATTCTTTGCGGATTCCTTCCACGATTTCACGCAAGAAGCGCAGTCTGTTTTCAAAACTTCCGCCGTATTCGTCCGTTCTGCGGTTGGTATTCGGCGAAAGGAATTGTTGGATAAGATAGCCGTGCGTGCCGTGAAGTTCCACGCCGTCGATGCCTGCCTTTTGGCAGCGTACCGCCCCGTCTATGAATTGACGGATAACCTTTTTGACTTCTCTATGGCTCAACGCACGCACTCTGCCGCCTGCAAAATAACTCGGTTCGCACTTGGATGCGGACACCGACGACAGCGCGAGATTGTGTTTTGACATAAACGGTGCGATTTTCGGAGCGATTTTGAACAGCGTTTTGGGGAAACTCTTGAACATTCTCGTCATTGCGATACACACGGGAACGGTGCCGATTGCAAGACCGACGTTCTGACGTCCGGGGTGATGCAACTGCACGAAAAGTTTTGCGCCGTGTTTGTGTATGCGCTCTGCAAATTCGTGAAGACCGGGTATCTGATAATCGTGGCTTGCGCCCAGTTGCGCGAACGCCGCCGAACCGTGAACGTCGTTTATACGAGTGATTTCGGTGATGATAAGCCCCGTACCGCCCTTTGCGCGTTCCTCATAATAGTCCATAAGTTGCTCGGTGACGCAACCGTCGAACTGACCGAAGCCCATAAGCATAGGCGACATAACGATACGGTTTTTGATTTCGCAATTTCCTATTTTCATAGGAGAAAACAGCATATTGTATTCCATAATTTCCTCTAATTTTTGCGCAAACGCGCAAAAAGTATATTTCTACTAAACAATTATAGCATGTAAAAAGCGGATTTGCAAGGAATAAATTTACAAGTTAATCATTGCGAAAACGGCACTGCGGTGGAAGCAACAAATAATTTATTTATTGCTTAACATCGCACTTGTTTTCACAATCTCTACCGCGCAGAGAATTTGCGCTATATAAAAGAAAAATTAAATAAAACTTCCCCCTTCCTCACGTGTTTCCCCTACCGCCGTTCCCCCTCTGCATAAATTTGAGGGAACCCACGGCGTCCGCTCCGCGTGGGGCAACACTGACGCGATTGACTTCGTAGCAATCGCTAGT
>CAVKUX010000154.1:0-2778 GCA_963659595.1 Anaeroplasmataceae bacterium
AGACCTTGTTATCGATACCACCGCAAAAATCGTAGCGACGGAAGAACGCATTGACGGTATTGCAAAGAAAATATGCGCCGTTCACGAGAAGTCCTGCAAAGACAATACAAAACTTAGAATGCTTGAGAAAAACAGGCTCGAAGCGGTTAAAGCACAAAACAATCTCGTAAAGGCTATTGAGCAAGGCATATTCAATGCGGCGACAAAAAGCCGACTGGACGAATTGGACACACTGATTACACAATACGATTTCGATATACAACAAGAAAAAGATAGGCAATTCTCATTCTTGACGGCTGAGCAAATAAAAGGCTACTTGCGAGAATTCGTAAACCCCGACACCACCGATATGGCAGTTAGAAAACTACTAATAAATACGTTCGTGCGAGAAATAATATTGTATGACAACGCGGTCACGATAACTTACAATTTCATAGACTACGATGTCCCGACAAAAGTTACAACGGAATACGTCGAAAACATAGAGCAGCAGATAAAATCGGCAGATGCGTCTGCTGTTTCTTCTATATCCAGTTCGTACAATAAGGCGGATTTTTCACCACGAATAACCTAACTTGATTTTCCGAGTTAGGTTATTTTTTTAGTCTTTTTCAAGGTATTTTTCGCTATTCCACCCTTATCTCAACCATTATTTTGCGTTTTGTGGACGAGCGGGACGATATAACCTTTTTCGGCTTGCAAAATTTTGCGGATAATAAAAATCCCCGATCTTCATCGGGGACGGTGCTTATCGGGGATTTGAATATTATTTGTACTTTATCATCATACAGTATTACTTCTTTCACCAAATACTCTATTAGCATTCGCGGTTCCATTTCGAGCGCACCCGAATAAAACTCTTTTATCTGCGCTCTTGTCAGCGGCACCGCTTGCCTGCTTTGTTCTATCAATATTTCTCGCTCAAGTTTCTCTTGTTGTTCTTCAAGGTCTTGCAATCGCTTTGCGGTCGTTTTCGACACGATTCCGTTCTGTATTGCGTTGGCGATATTTTCAAGTTGTTTGTCTATCTTCGCTTTCTCTTTCACAAGTGCGTTCACGGCCGAATTGTTCTTTATGTTCTCATCCTGCGCTTCGAGCAATTTCTTTGTTATATACTCTATTGCGCCCGGACGATTCAGCTCATCGACGATTGCGTTTACGACAATCTCTTCGAGATACTCTTTCCGCACCTGACTTTTTGTGCAACCGTTGTGATATTTCTTTTTGCCACCGCATTTATAATATCTGTTGGTTTCGCAGTTCGATGCCGTTCCCGTTTCCGAATACATCGGCATTCCGCAATATCCGCATTTTGCTTTGAATTTCAATAAATACGTCGCCTCGAAACTACGTTTGCCGTATCTGTTCTTTTCAAGCCTTTCGCCGACCTTTTGGAATAACTCAACAGGTATGATTTGCGGATATATATTATCCACGACTTCATCTCTGCACTTATATGAGCCTGTGTATTTTTCATTGCGCAGCACGTGGTATAAAAGATTTCTTGGAAAAGGCTTGCCCTTGTACAATAATCCCTTTTTGTGCAACGTATCTATAATTTCCAACACAAATGCGCCTTTCGAGTATTCTTGAAATGCATATCGCACAATCTCGGCGGCACTCTCATCTATAACGACTTTGCGACCTTCGACTTTATATCCGTACGGCACGCCACCGCCTTGATACAAACCTTTAAGTCTTGTTTCTCGCATACCCCTTTTCACTTTCTGCGCCAACTCTTCCGAAAAGTATTGGTTGAAGCCTTCAAGTATTGTTTCCATCATATGCCCTTCGGGTGTATCCGTAATGCGTTCCATTGCGGATAAGAGCGAAACTCCATTGTCTTGCAACGTCTTTTTGTTGATGACGGACTCGACTTTGTTGCGTGCAAAGCGGTCTAATTTGTAAACGATTACAAACTGAAATTGCTTTTTGCTGCTGTCTTTGAGCATTTGTTGGAATGCCGCACGATTGTCGTTCGTGCCCGACATTGCTCGGTCTATGTACGTTTCCACGATAAGAATGCCAAGGCTTGCTGCGTATTCCTGACACACCCTCAACTGTCCTTCGATGGACTGTTCCGTTTGGTTCTCGCAAGAGTATCTTGCATATATTGCTGCTGTTTTCATATTGTTTTTCTTTCTCCTTTTTGCGATTGATTTGTCTTTCGACGGGAGAGAGAAAAACGAAAACGATATTGTCTAAAACATAGTGGTTTTACAGGTTTGTCAAGGGGGGCGGAAGGCACTACATTTTACCCTTGACAAACCGCAGTTTTCGTTTACGCTCCCGATGCGGAAGACAATAAATGATGTGTGTTTGCATAGTATTTTTATTGATTTTGCGTCCCATGATGACGCTGCTTGATTTGAACATGTTTTTGCATAACGCAGAGTTAATACATAAAGATTACATATATCAACTCTTTGTTTTGCAATCTTGCTCAACTTTGGATTGCTCTTCCAGTTGCTGACGGCGTTTATCCAAAATCCGCATAAGCATTGAAACACAGAACGCTTTTTGCTCGCTCTCACTCATGGCTTCGAGATTGGTTTCACCGACGGTTGTTACTTTGAGTTGGACTTGTTTTCTCTTCAACAGCATTACCTCCTTTTATAGTATTTTTTGCAAGAGTGAGAAAAAGAAGTAACGCCGAAGATTTAACTTTCACGGACTTGGTTGCTACATAGGCTTTACCTCTTTTTCTTCTCTTGCGGTTTTATTCATAACACAGTTGAATTGGCGTTGTACACAGACTAAACCGGTCATCTTCCTAGA
>CAVKUX010000155.1:0-2706 GCA_963659595.1 Anaeroplasmataceae bacterium
AAAAATAAAAATAGGGATAAAGTTTTTTAGAAAGGGGCTTTATTCCGATAAGGAGAAAAACGATGAAAAAGAAAGGTTTGATTATTTCAACAGTCGTAATGGTTGTTGTCTTGATTGCATCTCTCACCACTGCTACATACGCTTGGTTCACAGTTTCCAACAAAACAACTATCGATGGCTTCAACCTCTCTGTAGTTGCGGGCAATGCTGTCAACATCGGCGTAAAAAAAGACAACACACACAAGAAAGACGCAACGAATGACGACTTTCTTTCAGGTGATGTTACTTGGACAAACTCTTCCACAACGGGTCAAATAGGCAAAGATGCAGGCAACTGGACAGGAGGAACTGTCGGTTTGTCAGCAACGCTTAAACACAATATCAGTTGGGGTGAACAATCCAAAGCGGTCGGCGCTTTCAATGCCGCTACATGGTCGGCTGAAACCGATTCGGCCAAATACGGCTATATTGGCGATGCATCAGGCACAACAGATAACCCCGGTAAAGGTAATACAACTGGAAACGGTGAAAGCACTTTCTTGAATGCGGCGAATCTCGGCACAGGAACTACACTCTCAAACGTGACAGCGGCATTGGCAAACAAGGGTAAGGAAGGAGAAGAAAATAGCAAAGGCGATTATGCTTATTTGTTCCTCGGTGCAGCACCGGCGGAAACACTCACAAGCAACACACTCGTTCTCATGCTTGACGGATCCTCATCGACAGGTACAAACGTTGGTATGCTTGCAGCAGTTCACGTTGCGTATAGAGTTACAAAAGCAGGCGCAGATAATGTTACGACAGAATGGACGGAAGCACAGTTCTTTACTTCTGTATATAACGCTCAATTGAGTGCTCAATCAGTAACTTGGACTGAAACGGAGAAAAAGGCATACGATACGGCATATAGCGGAACTGCCCCCACAACCAAAGTCGGCGTTGTGAAAATCAGTGACTTGAGCACAGCACAAGGTGCTATCGACCAAATCGAACTTATCATCTACATCGCAGGTTCTGACCCCGATTGTATCGATAACGCAAAGAACGCAAGCGGTCAAATCAAAATGTTCTTCGCAACCGAAAGCGCAACCCCAACCGATGCATTGACGGCTGCAACATACAAAGTTGATTCCACCAACGGAACGACCTTCACTCTGACAGGTTATAAAGCAGGAGCAACGCTTGAATACAAAGTTGGCGAAGGCACTTCTTGGACAAAGATTAACGAAACTGTCAACATCGACAGGGTGACCGTCGCTGCTCTCACCACAGTAGACGAAGGCAACAAAGTCTACATTCGTCAAACCGAAGTAGGCAAAGCCGCATCCAATGGAATTGAAGCCACAGCAACAACCTAACACGGTATTTACGCTGAATGCGTAGATATAAAGTCAACAGTTCTTCAAAGGGAATCCTGATTCATTGCGAATCGGGATTCCCTTTTGTAAACCAAAGCAATCGCCAAAAAACAATTGATGAGAAAGCGAATATGTTCCAACTTTCGATACAAATATAAAACATTTTGTTGAGGTCAACAAAACGAGAAATTTGGCATAAGATATTGACAAGTTGCGTATTATATATTAAAATACGATTGACAAGGGATGCATGTCCTTTAACAGCGGGCAAATCGCGGCCCTCAACAGCGACAGTTACAAGCGGGCAAATCGCGGCCCTCAACAGCGACAGTTATAAGCGAGCGTTTCGCTGCTCCGAATGCGACCGTAACAGAAAAGGGGTGCTTGCACCCCTTTTACATTGCGAATACTGAGGGAAGAAATATATGAAAATTCAAATTTACGAAATCGATGAAGATTATATCGACTATTTAAGTCAATTTGCCGAGCACCTTTTTCACAACAAGCAAGCACACCAGCACAATGAAAGGAAATATATCGGGATTCTTTTTTCAATAAACGATTTAGATTATTTTGCGCCATTGTCATCGTTTAAGGATAAACATAAAAAAATGGCAGACCGTCTTGATTTTGTAAAAATCAAAGATTACTGCGTTGTGAATTTGAACAATATGTTTCCGGCGGCAAAAGAATTATGCACGCTTGTAGATATCAAAAACGAAGAAGATGTCAAATACCGCAAACTGCTTATGACAGAAGCAAGAATTATTCGAACACTCGAACAACGGATAATCAAAAACGCAAATCAGTTATATTCTGTATGTTGTCGTAAAGATTGTGACAAGTCGTTGAAAAAACGTTGCAATGACTTCAAACTGTTGGAACAAAAAGCAAAAGAATATCATCCACAATAATAAACACACATCATACAGCAGACATTACATAATGACAACGGCGCGGAATTTTCCGCGCCGTTGGTATTGGGCTTAATATTTAAGTACGGGTTTTATGTTGGTTTTCAATATTGCAAGAAGTTTGAGGATATCGAAACCCATTGCATATTGAAGTTTATAAAAAAAGCCGGGCACTTGTAGTGTCGGGCTTATCTTGACGATACCGGCATATAGCGTATCGTGCGGTTCGTACATACAAAAGAGTGTCACCACTTCCTTTGTAAGGACATTTTAGCAAATTCAAAATTTTTTGTCAACAACTTTTTTCTTTGCCGCCTGCCACTATTATTGTATTCTGATTGTCAACAATGTATTCAAAAATTATGCCAATTTTTTCGGCTCTATCCTCCGTTTTTATCTTTTATATTATTATATAATATAACGTCGTATATGTC
>CAVKUX010000156.1:0-2685 GCA_963659595.1 Anaeroplasmataceae bacterium
CAACGGAGTTGCGACGTGGCAATCCAGCGTAGCGAAATGCGGCTTCGCCTTGATTTCCACGCTGTCGCTCGGAATGACATGTGGAAGATTCAAATATTCGTAACCCAAACGAAGTTTGGATATCATCGACGCAAACGAAATCATTTATTCGAGGGTGGGCGTTGCCCACACCCAAAATAAACCAAATAAATATTTTTATTGCAAAGAGGTAATCTTATGGCAAAAGTAAATGCTAAATCAAAGAAATTCGCAGTGCTTACCAGCGGCGGCGATGCCAGCGGTATGAACGCTTGCGTCCGCGCTTGCGTAAGATACGGCTTGAATCACGGATTCGAGGTCTACGGCGTAAAACACGGCTACAAAGGTCTTGTCAACGACGAAATCTTCAAAATGGAATATTCCAGCGTGTCCAACTGCGTTCACGCCGGCGGCACTATTTTGCGCTCGTCCAGATGCCCCGAATTTATCGACCCCGACGTTATGCAAAAGGCGGTGAACAACCTTCTCGACAAGGGTATCGAAAACCTCATCGTCATCGGCGGCGACGGTTCGTTCAGAGGCGTTGAGGCTATGCACGAGCAAACAAGGCTCAACGTCGTCGGCATCCCCGGCACGATTGACAACGATATGGGTTACACCGATTCCACGATAGGCTTCGACACGGCGTGCAACACGGTTGTGGACGCAATCTTGAAACTTCGCGACACCATCACTTCTCACGACAGAATTATGATTTTGGAAGTTATGGGCAGAGAGTGCGGAAACATCGCTCTCAACAGCGCGGTTGCAGGCGGCGCGGAATACGTCATCGTTCCCGAAGTCCCCACCGACGTGGACGAGGTTGCAAAGACCATAAAGGACGGATTCGACAGAGGCAAATCTTCCTCTATCATCGTGCTTGCAGAGGGCAAAACCGAACTCACCGACGAACTCACTCAAAAGATAAGCGCGGCAACGGGCAGACGCGTCAACCACATGGCTCTCAAATGGATGCAAAGAGGCGGCAATCCGACGGTCGAGGACAGAGTTCTCGCGGCAAAAATGGCGTGCAGAGCGGTGGAACTCATCGAATGCGGACAAAGCGGAAGAGTTATCGGCATAAAGGGCGGCGAAATCTTCGATACGACCGTACTCGAGGCACTCGCTTGCAAGAAAGGTTTTGACGAGAAACTCTACGAAATCGCACAAATCATTTCGAGATAACAACTCGGCGAATATTCAAAACGGCGGACAACGGAAAGTTTTTGCCTTCCGATGTTTTCGACGGCGAATATGCGACGTTTTACGAAAAAAATAAATAAAAATCATATACCATTCACCGCTTCATTGCGGAATAAGGAGAAAAAATGAAAAATTTGAAAGGTGCTTGTATGTTCGGTCAAAGCGGCGGTCCGACTTCCGTCATCAACAGCAGCGCGGCAGGCGTTTTCACCGAGGCTCTGAAACAAGGCAACATCACGGCGGTTTACGGTCTCGAACACGGCATTGCCGGTCTTCTCAACGAAAAGTTCTTCGATATGTCCAAGGAAGACCCCAAGGAACTCGAATTGCTCAAATACACGCCGTCGTCCGCTCTCGGCTCGGTGCGCTACAAACTCAAAGACGTTTCCGTCGACGACACCGACTACAAGCGTATACTCGAAGTGTTCAAAAAGTATAACGTGCGCTATTTCTTCTACAACGGCGGCAACGACAGTATGGACACCTGCAACAAAATCAGCAAGTACTTGCAATCCGTCGGCTACGAGTGCAACGTCATCGGCGTGCCCAAAACCATCGATAACGACCTCTACGGCACCGACCATTGCCCCGGTTACGCAAGCGCGGCAAAGTATATCGCAACCACCATTATGGAAGTCAACCTCGACGCAAAAGTGTACGACACGCCGATGGTTTGCATCATCGAGGCTATGGGCAGACACGCAGGCTGGCTCACCGCAAGCGCGGCTCTTGCAGGCGTAAACGGTCTGGGCGCAGACCTCATCTATTTGCCCGAAACCGACTTTGACGTGGACAAATTCGTCGAGGATGTAAAGGCGGTTTGCAAAAAGAACGGCAACAAGTGCATTGCGGTCGTATCGGAAGGCATTCACGACAAAAACGGCACGCTTATTTGCGAAAGCGTAGGCGCGGCGGCGGCAAGAGACAGTTTCGGCCACGCGCAACTTGGCGGCGTTGCTTCCATTCTCGCAAACGTCATCAAGGAAAAGACGGGCTATAAGACCAGAGGAATCGAACTCAGCCTTATGCAACGTTGCGGCGCGCACCTTGCTTCCGAAAACGACGTCGAAGAAGCGTTCAATGCGGGCGCATTCGCAGTCAAGAGCGCGTGCGAAGGCGAAACGGACAAAATGGTCATCTTCAAGAGAGACACCGACAAAGACGGCAACTACGTCTGCACCAACGTGCTTATGCCTCTCGAACTTGCCGCAAACACCGAAAAGAAAGTGCCGTCGGAGTGGATAATCAACAACGGAACGTATGTGAGCGACGAGTTTGTCAAATACGCGCTTCCGCTCATCCAAGGCGACGCGAAAGCACCGCTCGAAAACGGACTTCCGAGATTTGCAAGACTCAAAAAGGTCTATGCGGGGAAATAAGTTTGAGAGAGAATTAATAATCAATAATTAATAATTAATAATTGCGGAAGGCGAAGCCTTAATCCTAACACTTATTCGAAGACTA
>CAVKUX010000157.1:0-1569 GCA_963659595.1 Anaeroplasmataceae bacterium
GACTGCGCCGTCCGTTGGCCACTGCCTGGCGCACAAAGCGCAGTGGCATAATAAGAGAAATATCCCTATCTATGTGAGTGCCGACTTCCCCTCTTGCGAACGATGTGAAATTTGATAGAGAATTGGCGTAAGTTTGAGCAATAGGGGAAAGCCCGAAGGGAAGGGGTGATGTGTCAAATAAATAATACACACGTCGCTGAAATCTTGAATTTAGAAATTAAAATATATGCCGGAATGGCGGAATAGGCAGACGCAAGGGACTTAAAATCCCTCGATGGCAACATCGTATCGGTTCGACCCCGATTTTCGGCACCAAACACCTCGTTTTTCGGGGTGTTTTTTGTTTTTCCTCGTCCAAAAGGCAAAATAACCATACAAAAGTGTCGATAAGATAACGCAAAAGATATTGCAAAGTCGTGCGCGCGATGTTATAATTATTGAGTATATAAGGGAAAGTTTCGTGCAGGCGCATTGCGCGCACGCACGCAAGGTGAGCAATGAATTCAACGACATACGCAAAAAGAACGCTGTATAAGCCAATCGATTTCTTCTTCCGCGCGGTGGCAGACGCTTCGGGCAAGACAAAAAAGATTGCTTTTGTCGACGCGTTCCAGATTTTGAACGACCGCTATCTCGGCAGGATGAGCGTATGCAATTATTTCTATATCGCGGAAGGTTCGGTCAGAATCAACGAACTCAATATCATCGCTCTTGAAGAACTTGTCAATTACGACCTTGTTATGAAAGAGAACTTTCTCATTCCCGACGTCACATACAATCTTCCTTTGTCCACTCGTTTTTTGGAAAACGACAAGGATTTTGACATACTTATGTCCACGCTCAAAGATTTGGGCTACAAGAAAAACGGATTGATTATTTCCTTTTTCGTATCCTCGCTTGCAAAGTTGGACAAGGACGGCAAAGACAGATACAACCGTTTGCGCAAGGCGGGGTACAAGGTCTGCGCGACGGCGTTCGGCGAGGACTACAACTCGCTCGACGTTTTTGCCGATTTCAATTTCGATTATCTCAGATGCGAAGCGCAATACTTTGACGCAGACAAGAACAAGAAAAAAGTCCTTGCTATGCTCGTAGGTTTCTGCAAAGCCAACAAGATAGGTTTTGTTATGGAAGGCGTGGACACGCCGAGCCAGTATGCGAGATTCAAGCGCGAGGGCGTTAAGTATATGACGGGCAGAGGCGTTTCAAAACTTTCGCGTTGGGTCACCAACGACCTTTTGCTTCTCAAAGACCCCGAAGGCGAGAAGAAGGAAGAGTATCTCAAGAAACTTCAAAAGATTCTCGACGCAAAAGAAAAAGCCGAGCGTGACGAACTCGAAGCGTTGCGCAACGCGGCAATAGAAAAGGCAAAGGCAACCGACGGCGAAAAGGTTATGCCGTCCGCGCCTCGTCCGGAACTTGCAAAATCGCCCTATCAGGTGCGCCTCGAACAGCAGAAACTCAGTGCGAAGAAAGCGACGGAGGAGAGATTGCACATACAGGCAAAACTTGTCGAGCAAGATTCCAAAGAAGCCGAAGAGAGAGAGAAGAAACTCATCACCGAGATGT
>CAVKUX010000157.1:1579-2666 GCA_963659595.1 Anaeroplasmataceae bacterium
TGCGCTATCAGGGCGACGTGCAAAGCGCGCTTGCGCTGTCGTTTGCCTCTCAAAAGAAGAGCGAACTCGGCATAGACAGACCTCTTGCGCAGCAAACCGCGCCCAAGTTCGAGACAGCGAAGCCCGAGCATGAAAAAGAAAAGAAAGAAGTCGTGGTAGAGGAAAGCGAAAACAGCGTCGCCGCACCGATACGTCCCGAAAAACCGTCGGGATTCGTCGCACCCAAGAAACCCAAGAAATCGAAAAAGATCAAAGCCGATTTCGAAAAGGAAGAAAAACTTTTCAACGAATATAAGTCGGACAGCCTTTTCGGCGGACTGGGAATGAATACGGGTATGCAAGGCTTCGGCGTGACGTTGCACATAGAAAGCAAGGACAAGGACGAACCAGACCTCGTCGGCAGTTACAACGACAAAGGGCAGTGGGTTGACGAGGACGGCAACGTTTTCAACGGCTACTTCGACGTTGAGGGTAACTGGGTGGAATACGAGCAATTCGACGTAAGCAAGGAAGGCTCGTACAACGAAAACGCGCAGTGGGTTGACAAAGACGGCAATGTCTACGACGGCTACTTCGACGAAGAAGGCAGATGGATAGACTATACCTACACCGACCCCAACGGCGAGATAGTCGACAACGGCTACTTCGACGATACGATAGGCAAGTGGGTCCCGTACGGCTACTTTGCAGGCGACGGCACGTATCACAAGTTTTGAGAATCAAAACTTGTGGAACGATATTGCCTGCGGCAGTGAAATTGTCCTTGCGGACAATGAAATTTGCGCCTTGCGCAAGTGAAATTGCACCGTTGGTGCAGTTGCGGAACAATAATGATATCGCCTGCGGCGATGATATCACTCCGTGATGATATCGTGCAAAGCACGATGATATCCAAACTCCGTTTGGGTTGAGGAAGATTCAATGTCGGGTGGATTCAAATCCTCCGTATGTCATTCTGAGGGAACGAAGTGACTGCGAGAATCAAGCGAAGCGAAATGCGGCTGCCGCCTTGATTGCCACGACACTATGTGTCTCGCAATGACGAATGGGTGGGAACACCCACACCCGAACGGAAGAATAAAAATAT
>CAVKUX010000158.1:0-2655 GCA_963659595.1 Anaeroplasmataceae bacterium
TAATTATACCGAATAATTATAAATTTATTCATAAAATTCAAAAAATATAAAAATTTTGATAAATTTTATGCAAAAACGGTTGCAAAAATAAATGTTGCTTGCTATTATATGTCGGTAAATTAAAAATATAAGTTTTTCGGAGATATAAAACTATGAAAAAAATGGCAAAAATCGTTGTTTCGTTTATGCTCGTCGCGGTGGTTATCGGCGCGAGTTTCGCGCTCGTTGCGTGCAACGGCGACGATAAAAATTACGTTGCCGTCGCGGCAATCGACCTTCTTCAAGAGGACTTCGGCATTGCCGTCAAAAAGGGCAACTCTGCTCTTTTGAACGCAGTCAACGTCGTTATCGACGAGTGGCTCGCAAACGGCAAAATGAATCAATATATGGATTACTATTCCGCGCTTGCAAACGAGGAAAAGGGCGGCGAGAGCGCAGTTGCGCCCGACGGATTGCAAACGAGTTGGGATTTCGGCTCGGCAACCGAAGTCGTGACTATGTACACCGAATCGGGCTTTGCGCCGTACGAGTTCTACAAGGGCGAAAACATCGTCGGACTCGACGTTGCGATTATGTCGCAAGTTGCCGTCAATCTCGGCAAAAAACTCGAAGTGAAAGACGTGGTGTTTGACGTCGTTGCGACGAACGTTGCAAATTCGACGGGCGACGCTGTCGGCGCGGCGGGAATCACAATCAACGACGAGCGTAAGCAAGTGGTTGATTTCAGCAACGTGTATTCGAGTTCCACTCTCGTCATCGTGTCCGAAAACGGTCAGTATTCGAGCGTCAAGGACCTTGCGGGCAAAACCGTAGGCGTGCAAGAAGGCACGAGCGGCGACCTCATCATCAGCGCGGCAAAGGGTGCGGGATATACCTATGAAAACGAGGACGGACAAGACGTCACCGTCACGGCGGCGGGCGCGACCGTCAAGCAATACAAGCAATACGCGCTCGCTTTGCAAGACCTCAAAAACGGACGTATCGACGCAATTCTTATGGACAAAATCCCTGCCGAATTGATGCTCAAATAATGCCGAAACGGGTGATATAATGATTCTTTCAGCAACGATTTCCGAGCGGCTTTACCGCGCGTTCATATACGACGACAGATACAAACTGTATTTTCAAGGACTTGGAAACACACTGCTCATCGCTTTGCTTGCCACGCTCATAGGCGTGGCTATCGGCGTAGTTTTGGCAATGATAAACTACGTCAGCAAAAAGACGGGCAAACTCAAAGTGCTTTCGACTATATCCAAAACGTACATAATGATTATTCGCGGCACGCCCGTCGTGCTTCAACTGTTCATAATGTACTTCGTGGTGCTTGCCTCGTCCGACAACGGCATTTTCATAGGCGCGTTGACGTTCGGACTCAATTCGGGCGCGTACGTTGCCGAGATAGTCAGAGCGGGCTTTGAAAGCGTTGACTACGGACAAATGGAAGCGGGCAGGTCGCTCGGTATGTCCACGTCGCAAACTATGATAAAGGTCGTCACGCCGCAAGCGGTGCGCAACGTGTTGCCGCCTCTTTTCAACGAGTTTATAACCCTCGTCAAGGAAACGGCAATCGTCGGCTACGTCGGAATACTCGACCTCGGCAAAGTCCCCGGGATTATACAGTCGAGGACGTTCGATTATCTTTTCCCGCTCTTGATTGCGGCGTGTATGTATCTTATAATCGTTATGGGACTTACGGGCATACTCAAACTCGTGGAAAAGCAAATGGCAAAGACCGACCGCAACTACACGCGCATTAAAGTGCGCGGCAAGAAAAAAGAATTTATCGAGGAGGCGTAAGGTATGTTGAGCGCAATAAATCTGACAAAAAAATTCGGCGATTTGCTCGTGCTCGACGACATCACCGAAACGATAAACGAGGGCGAAAGGGTGGTAATCGTAGGCCCGAGCGGCGGCGGCAAATCAACGTTTTTGCGTTGCCTAAACTGCCTCGAAGACCCGACCGCGGGCAAGATTATGTTCGACGGCGTAGACCTTGCCGACCTCAAAGTGGACATCAACGAACAGCGTGAAAAAATGGGTATGGTTTTTCAACAATTCAACCTGTTTAACAATATGACTGTCAAGAAAAACATCACGCTCGCACCCGTTCAAATCGGTGTAAAAAATATGCGCAAAGCAAAGCGCAAAAACGCCTTCGTACCCGTGTACAACAAGTGGTATTCGCTTTTCGGCGCGGCGTACAACAAAAAAGTGGACAAAAAGGTCGAAACGCTCAAATCCAAACTTGAAACGTTAAATTCGCAACTTAAACCTATCGTTTCTGCGTGGGAAAGCACGAAATCGACAAAGGAAATAAGCGGCAAAACGTACGCCGTTTACGACCCGAAACTTACAAAACAAAAACTCGGCTTGACTGAAAAAATCGAGCAGACCGAGCGCAAAATAACTCACGCGACTCACGCCGAGCCAAAGAGCGTTCAACCTCTCGTTTACACCTCGAAAAAGCAAATCAAAGAGGACGCCGAAAAGCGTGCGGACGAACTTTTGAAACGCATAGGACTCGAAAGCAAAGCGGACGTTTATCCCTCGACTTTGAGCGGCGGACAGAAACAGCGCGTGGCAATCGCGCGTGCGCTTGCAATGAATCCCAAAGTTATGCTTTTCGACGAGCCTACGTCGGCACTCGATCCC
>CAVKUX010000159.1:0-2634 GCA_963659595.1 Anaeroplasmataceae bacterium
CCTTTGGACTGCGTAAATCTGTACACCCCTGCCATAAGGAAGCCGATAAGCACCACCGACGAGAAGAAAATCGCCATTGTCGAAAGTGCGTGTTCCAACGTGAAAGCGTCAAGGAAATCGCCTATCATAAAAAGCGCAAATACCGTCATCGTACACACAGCGATAATCGCCGTCGCAAAACACTTGCCGACGTATCTCAACACATTTTTTCTGGCGAGTATTTTGGCTTTTTCCGCTCTTGAAAGATCTCTTACGTCATCTATCATAGTTCACTCCCGCAAGGTCAATCGCAATTTTTGTCGTCCGTTGCGACTTTTGCCCTTGCCGATTCTGCTTTTTCATATGCTTGTATTATTCTCGTCACGAGTTCGTGGCGCACCACGTCCTTTGCCGTGAGTTTCACGATGTCTATTCCCTCAACGCCGTCAAGCACCTCGATTGCGTCTATCATACCGCTTTTGACGTTCTTTGGAAGGTCGATTTGCGTAATGTCGCCCGTAAC
Source organism: Anaeroplasmataceae bacterium (assembly GCA_963659595.1). GTDB lineage: Bacteria > Bacillota > Clostridia > Christensenellales > CAG-917 > CAG-475. The sequence continues at coordinate 503 of CAVKUX010000159.1, forward strand.
GACTATTCTGCTGTTTTCGCCCATACGAGTGAGAAACATCTTCATTTGCTCTCTCGTGGTATTTTGCGCCTCGTCGAGAATGATAAAACTGCTCGAGAGCGTCCTGCCGCGCATATACGCAAGCGGGGCAATCTCTATGCTCCCCCTCTCGATGTGACGAAGATATGCGTCTTGTCCCATCATCTCTTGTAAAGCGTCGAAAAGCGGACGAAGATACGGGTCAACCTTTTCGCTCATATCGCCGGGCAAAAATCCGAGTTTTTCGCCTGCCTCGACTGCCGGTCTTGTGAGAATGATTTTGTCGACTTCTTTGTTTTTGAGCGCATAGACAGCGAGTGCGACGGCAAGATACGTCTTACCCGTGCCGGCAGGTCCTACGCCGAAAACTATGCTCGACTTCTTGATTGCGTCGACGTACTTCTTTTGTCCGAGAGTTTTCGGGCGGATGATTTTTCCGCGAGCGGTGATCGCCACCGTACCCATCAAATCCTCTACGTCGAATTCCTTGCCCGCCTTTGCGTAGCCTATCACCATATTGACTTGCTGTGCGTCGAGCGGTTGCTTTTTGCAGAGTTTTTCGAGGGCGTTTATTGCGGCAAGCGCGCCGAGCACGTCCTTTTCCTCGCCGCTTATCTTCACGCTCGTACCCATCGCGAAAACGTCCACGTCAAAAGCGTCGGTGAGTTTTTCGATGTTTTCGTCGAGTTCACCGAACACGCTCATCATAACGTCGTAATTGTCAAATTGTTTTTCTCTTTGCGTTTTCATTTTATATGATTTCCTCTGCTTCGAGCGTCAGCGTGACGTATGTTCCGTCCTCTGTCGCTGTAATCTCGTAATAGACGTCGAGCACCGTCGCGCTTTCGGTCAAATCCGCAACGAGTTGGGAATACACCGCCTTTTTCATACCCGCCTCGTCGAGCGTGTTCTCGACCTCGACGGTTTGAGTCTCCTCGTACCTATACGAGTATATCTTGATGGGGAGCAGATATCCGAAGTCGCTCGCTTGCGTTTCCAGTCGATAGTTTTCAAACGGACTTGTCGGGGTTTTCGGCACTTTTTCGAACATACCGAAGCGAGTGTACGTTTTGCTGCTTACGACTTTTTCGACTTTCTCTACCCTCGCAAAGAACTTCGTGCGTTTGTAGTATACCTTTCCGAACGCATAGCCCTTTGCTTCGACGGGTATTTTGTTGTCGCCGTACTCGATGTAACCGTCTATAAGAGTGTCGCCGACTTCCACCACGTCGCCGTACTTGCAAACCGCCGTTCCGCCCTCGACGATAACCCTCGTGACGACGGCGCGCTTTTTTGCGAGCACGCTTTTAGAGTTTGCGGAAACGAAATTCTCTTTTTTCAGCGCGGTTTTGTAAACGATGTTTACATGCGTTCCGATTTTGTCCACGCTCGCAAACGTAACGCCGTCAAGCGAGAATATCGCGTTTTCAAGTTCGCCCTCGTCAAAAGACTTGACCCTTGCGCCCTCGACTGCGCCGTACTCTTTCAGTATGCCGTCGATTTGCGCATTTAATGCGTAGTCGCTCTCGCCCTCGCACCTTACGCTCACGCGCGTGACAAAAGACGAGTAAATCGATACGGCGCATACACCCACGGCTATCCCCAAAAATATTCCCGTCCTCGCAAAAGCACGGAAAATCGACGAGGATACTCCGACTATATTAATTATTTTATAATCATAGCATAAATTTTGCAATAATGCAATAATCTTGTGACATTGTTTGGACTCGACAAAAAACCTCGTGTATTCCTTTGTCGATTCCACTTTTTCGACTTTCGATATTTTCGAAATTGCACTCAGTGCTTTTTGAGCGTTGCTTCCCCTCACCTCGATTTGCGTTTTTCCGAGTTTACCCTCGATTTTCGACAATCTATCCGCATATTTTCTTCTGCGAGAATACAGCCTTTCAAGGAAAAATTCTTCCCTTTCCTCTTTGATTTTTCTCTTTAATTCCTTTTCTTTCGCCTTCTGCTCTTTAAGCGCGAGTTTTCTCGCCTGCTCGCTTTTATATTCTTCGCTTTTTCGGTATTCTAAGCGGCTGTTTTTATGAAAACGCTTGCGGAAATTATTATCCTCATCGTCTTTTTTCACGCCTTTCAAATCGTTATCTTCG
>CAVKUX010000160.1:0-2534 GCA_963659595.1 Anaeroplasmataceae bacterium
ATGTTGCTCCTCGCAATGACAAGTGGATAATTTCAAATCTTCCGCAACCCAAACGAAGTTTGGATATCATCGTGCAAAATGCACGATATCATCACGCCGTGATATCATCGCCGCAGGCGCAAACAATAATATGGTCGCAATATCACTAAAAAACGGCGACTTGATTTCTCAAGCCACCGTTTTTCACAATGCGGTTTATTCCGCAATCTTTCTTAAATCTCGACAGGTGCAACACCAACGGTGTTGTAAAGGCTATTATCCCCCGTCAAGGTCACAGAACTCTTCTCGTATGATATCTTTGAGTCGACACTCGCCGCAGGATCTCCGTCCTCGGTGTAACCCTTCTTCTCAATCCAGAAGAATGGACCTGTTCCACACTTGAGTTCGGAATCTTTGATTGTAACTGCAGAATTGCGTTGTGCACAAACGGTATAATAACCGGTTCCGGTGATTGTACACTTTGTGATAGTCACGGTCGCATCAGGCTCTTCGGTATCCGAATTTGCGCCGCTCACATTGACGCCGCCGGTCATAGTCACACCGTCTATTGTCACATTCTTGCCTGTGACTTGCATTGTATAGCTGCCATATTCACCGCTTGTTTGTCCCGGCTTTGGAGTTGCAACCATTTTGCCGTTTTTCACCGTCACATTGTTACCGACAATGGTCAATGCGCAATTTGAGGCAGCAAATGTATTGCCATTGAGGTCGATGGTCACGTTGTTGCCAGTTACATTCAAACGCTTGTTGACATTGTAATCTTCGGTTGCAACCGTGATATCTTCTTTCAGCATTATGTATGAATTGTCAATTGCCACCGCTGCTGCGAGTTGTTCTGCTGTGCCGACTTCTGTTTTCTTGACAACGGTTGTCGTTGTGCTGTTTTCAACTGCGCCGCATCCTTCTGCAAGAAATGACTTGACCATGCCGGATTCATCGCCGAGTGCGGGGCTGTTGCCGACAAACGTGCCGCCCTTGACAAACACAAGTTGATTTGCTTCGTTTGCTTGATTCAGTGTGAGAGCCTTCCAACCTTTTGCATAAGAACTAAGTCCGTATGCAATGTCTGTGTTGTTGGTGTAGGTGCCGCTTTCGATTGTGATTGTGCTGCCGGTGAACGCATATGCGCAAGCACCTGTCGCACTGTCGATTGTGACATCCAAATCGGACAATGTTACGTTTGCGCCCTTTCTTGCAATGATAGGATCACACTCGCCTGCATCGCTGGTGCCGACAGTTTGAGTGATAGCGGTTCCGTTAATTTTACCGTTTTTGATGGTAACATTTGCGCCTATTACGTTGAATGCTTGACCTGTGGTGTTTCCGGCAGCCATTGTGACCGTCTTTCCGCCCAAATCCAACACTACATCTTTTGTAATATCGATGCGTTGCGAAACTGTGATATCTCCTGCAAGCACAACGTAGGCGTTGTCAACATTGAGTGCCGCCGCAAGTTGTTCTGCCGATGTCACAACAAAGCCGATACGACCTGTGTCGCCCTTATCGCCTTTGTCGCCTGTTGCACCGGTTTCACCTTTCTCGCCTTGTATACCTTGTTCGCCTTGTATACCTTGTTCGCCTTGAACACCTTGTTCACCTGTTGCGCCTGTATCACCTTTTGCGCCCGTAGCACCGGTATCGCCTTTATCGCCCTTTGCGCCTTTCAAGAATGCAAAGAATTCCTCTTCGGTTTTATTTTCATTGCCTTCTTGCTCTTTCCAGATTTCGTATGCGGACTTTCCGTCAACACCGTTCGTACCGTTCGTTCCGTTTGCGCCGTTTTGACCGTCGGAACCTTTGAGGCTTTCAAGCCATTGTGCCAACGTAAGCGTGCTGTCGGGGTTTGCCGCTTTCCAAAGTTCGTAAGCGGATTTTCCGTCTACGCCGTTGTCGCCTTTCTCGCCCTTTTCGCCTTGGATACCTTGCTCGCCTTGTGCGCCGGTTTCACCCTTTGCGCCTTGCGCGCCGGTGTCGCCCTTGTCACCCTTTGCGCCCTTGATGCTTTCGAGCCATTGTTCATAGGATAATGGGGTTTCTCCCTTGTCCGCTGCGTCTGCGACGTAACTGTCGTATATCGCAACGATTTGCGAATCTCTTGCGTCCTGTGTGTCATCGTTGCAAGCCGTAAACAAGCACGTCAGGCATACAACAACTGCAACAAACAGCGCAATCAATGCTTTTTTGTTTTTCATAAACTACGTTCCTCCAAAAAATAGTTGTTTTATATTTTATTGCTTTCGCAACAAATATCGTGAATTCGGTTGTTCTCTTTACTTTTTCTCAACAAATACAGTGGATTTGTTTGTTCCACCCTTCCGTCATTCAGAGGAGCAACATATGGATGACTTGAATCTTCCATATGCGCACGAAGTGCGCATTCACCAAGCAGATAATCTTGCGAAACTGCGGCTTGATTATTTATCCGTCTTGTTTTGATAGCAAAGATTCTCTGCGCGGTAGAGATTGCGAGAACAAGTGCGGTTTTTGGCAATCGCCCCAAAAATTCTCGTTTCTATTTAGGGGATTCCCACGCT
>CAVKUX010000161.1:0-2493 GCA_963659595.1 Anaeroplasmataceae bacterium
ATAAAATATAGTAAAAATTCCATATTTGGTATTGACATATAGGAATAAATCCAATAAAATAGAATTAACTTTTCAACAAAGGGGAAAAATATGAAAAAAAACAGATTTGTTATTTTAGCGATGATTTTTGTCGTTGCGCTGTCTTTTTCACTTATGGCGTGTGACGAAAAAAGTGAGGACAATGCCGTCGTTCTTAATCAAGATATGACGACGGAAGAACTCACGAAAATAATCAACGAGTGCACGAGTTTTACGGTTGTCAGCAAAGACAATTTGGTCGGTAAATATACCGAACGCGGTGTATCTATGATATACGAATACTTTGTCGCGAAATCGGAAGAAGAACGGTCGTTAATGTTAAAAAGGATTATTTTCTGGGAAAGCAACAGAGAATATACAATCGATATTTATTATTATGCAGATAATAACGAGGTTTCAGATAGTTTTATTGAAATTGTTGAAATGACAAAAGAGGATTTTGATAATAGTTCTTTATCTCTGCAACTTATGAAACAACAAGCCGTAACTATGTGTGAAACTTACGATTGGCATATAGAGAATAATCAAGTCGTAATGGAAGTTGAGGGATTAAAAATAGTATTAAAGGATTTCAATCAAACGAGTTTGGATATTCCGGAAAAATATAAAAACTATAAAGATTTACCGCTGACGGAACAACAATAAGAGCAATATCTTATTTAACTAAAAAGCACCCCTTGAAAGCGAACGAATTTATTTGCGTTAACGAGTTCGCAGACAAGGGGTGTTTTTACGTTATCCGCGGGATTGAGGCGTTTTGACGTTTACGAAGCCTTGCGCGGCTTTGCAAAGCGGACATTCCTTCCAAGCCTCTTTCGACGAGGATTCGTAGCCGCAACCCGAGCAACGCCACGTCGTTGATTTCTCTTTTTTGTAAAGCGTGTCGTTTTTGAGTTGATTGTGCAAGTCCTCGAAGGTCTTTTTGTGCTGTTTTTCGACGTCGGCAAGCATTTTGAATGTGTTTGCGATGTTCTCGAAGCCTTCCGAACGCGCCGTTTTTTCAAAGGATTTGTACAATTTGATTTCGGTTTCGTGGTCTTCGGCGGCGAGTTTGAAGTTGTCCGTCAAATTCCATTTTTCCTTGAACGGATAGCCTGCGGTTATGTCGATGTTGTCGATTTGCTCTTTGCTCGATTGCTGAATGAGGGTGTACAAGAGCCTTGCGTGGTTAAATTCGTTGTACGCGATTTTGTCCACCACTTCGGCGAGGGCGTTGTAGCCTTGATTGCGCGCGCCGTATTCGATAAACTGGTATCTGACGTACGCTTGCGTTTCGCCGACGTACGCGCGTGCGAGATTTTGATAGGTTTTGCTGTCTTGAAGTTTCATATGCTTCTCCTTGTTTTTGAATTATGCAAGGATTATTGCAATTTTTGCGGCGTTTTATTCGGATTTTAGACCGTAAAACGCAATATTTTCATTTGCAATCAAAATGCGCAAAAGTCTTTTATTATCCGCGCGGAAGTGGTATCATTATATAGAAATAAAGTTTGGCGACTTCGGTTGCAGAAGGAGTTATATATATGAGCGATTGCACTCACGATTGCGGTTCTTGCTCAAAGGACTGCTCGTCAAGAATTACGTTTGAAAAGCAAAATCCGCTTTCCAACGTCAAAAAAGTCATAGGCATCGTCAGCGGAAAGGGCGGCGTAGGCAAGTCGCTTGTCACGTCGTTGCTCGCCGTGGGCAAGGCAAGAGAGGGCAAAAACGTGGCGATTTTGGACGCGGACATCACGGGTCCATCCATACCTCGCGCTTTCGGAATCAGAGGCACGGTCGAGGGCGACGCCAACGGAATTTATCCGCGTTTGAGCAATTCGGGCATAAAAATCGTATCGTCCAACTTGCTCTTGGACGACGAAACCGACCCTGTGATATGGCGCGGTCCTGTCATTGCGGGTATGGTCAAGCAGTTCTGGACGGACGTTGTTTGGGACGACGTAGACTTTATGTTTGTGGATATGCCTCCGGGAACGGGCGACGTACCCCTTACGGTGTTCCAGTCAATCAAACTCGACGGCATAATCATCGTCACTTCGCCGCAAGACCTCGTGTCTATGATCGTCGAAAAAGCCGTGAAAATGGCAAACAAAATGAACATCCGCATTTACGGCGTCGTGGAAAATATGAGTTACATCGTATGCCCCGACTGCGGAAAGCATATCGAGATTTTCGGTTCGGGCAAGGTTGACAAAGTGGCAAAGGATTTCGACCTCAAAGTACTCGGCAAGTTGCCTATGGATCAAAGAGTTGCATTTGCCGTCGACAACGGCGACGTTGAGATTTTGAGTACGGACGAACTTAAAGCCGCACTTGATGAGATTGAGAATTAAAACCGTTTCGCAGACGGAACTGGAATCGCAGGGCGATGACCGTAGCGAGCGCCGAGCTTGACGAAAAGTACAAGCGACTGCGCCGTTTGGGTGCGTAGCTGGCGCACAAAGCGCAGTGGCA
>CAVKUX010000162.1:0-2334 GCA_963659595.1 Anaeroplasmataceae bacterium
GTCGTAGGTCAGAACGCTAATTCTGCCGCGATTCGTAACGGCAAGTTGGACTTCTTTTTCGGTCGCATATATGATATTGAAAGTTATATAGGTTTCACCGTCAAAATGTTGATATTCAGCCATTTTTCTTACTCCTTATACCGTTTTATACCATACCGAATATTCGATTTCGATATCGTTGCCTTCGTATTCGTAATACATTGTTACGTAACCTTTGAACTCGTTTTCTTTTCCAAGTATCGGGTGACAATGCTGTTCGACTTCATCAAATGCTCTCGTATAAGGCTTGCCTGTTTTTGAAACGCACCTGCATAGCAACGTTCCTTCATCGTTAAGAAATCCGAGACCGGAAATCTTGTTGTCAGAGTCGCCTCTGACCTTTTTGATTGAGTAAACAACTTTTTTCATTTTTCTGGAATACCTCCATATTTTATTTTGCCTTTCGGCAGGGGCAAAGTAGCACGAGTCGAAACTCATTTGATTTGTAAATTATGGTGCAATGGGCAATAGCAACTACAAACTTGCTTTGAGAGAAAAATAGTGCCGTAAAAAAGAAAAAAGCCAAACTCTTTCGAGTCTGCCTCAATTAGTAAACATAAAGATTTTAAGTGCTATTTTTCACGGTAGTTGCTATTGCCGCTGACTTGTGCTACAACAGCAACAACGAAAGACAATTAAATATGGAAAGTAGACATATCGGTAATAGAAGAAAGTGGTTTATCGATAGCATTTTTGCAAAAAATTAAAAATCACTATCCATAACTTGGTTTATCTTTGAAATTGACACCACATAAAAATCAAAAAACGCCAAACAATCGTTGACAAATAAGGTATAAAACTGTATAATTTAAGAGCAAAAGGAATATAATAAAGTGAGGAAATATGGAACTTGTTAATTGCTTAAAAACTCAATATGGAGAAAACACACCTATCTTTTTTGAAGATATAGCCAATGTTTGCTCCGGATATACAAGAGGACGTGTATATCAACTTATTGATGCCGCTATGAATAGCGACCTTTTGGCTAAAGCCGGATACGATTGTTATTATATTCCTACAACGACTCCGTTTGGAAAGTCTTTGCTTAATCCTCGAAAGATAATTGAGAAAAAATATATTTCAAGTAACGGCAAAGTGTACGGTTTTTATACCGGCATATCATTGCTTAACAGTTTCGGTATAACGACTCAAATGCCGAACGTTATTGAAGTTTTTACAAACAACGAAGCCACTAAATCAAGACGTGTAATGATAAATAATCAAACGATTATAGTCAAAAGAGCGCGCACTACAATAAATAGCGCAAACTACAAAGAGATGATGCTTTTGGAATTGTTCAACCTTGCGGATGCTCGTTCTATTGATGTACAGGCAACACAAAAAATCGTTGATTATATGAAAAAGAACAACATATCGATTCAAGGTATTATGAAATACGCAGAATTCGTCCCTGCGAGAGCTATAAAAAATTTTATGAGTAGCGAGGTGCAAAATGCTTTTGCATACTGACAAAAACCTATTTGAACAAACGATTTTTCAAGTTGCTCAAAGGAGCGGAATTGAATCGGGAATTATAGAGAAAGACTATTATGTTTCATTATTGCTCAAAGAATTGAGCCAAACGCTACCATCTATGATATTCAAAGGCGGAACGTCTTTGTCTAAATGCCATAAAGTAATAAAAAGATTTTCTGAAGACATCGATATTACTTTAGATGAAAATCATTTGTCGCAAGGTAATCGCAAGAGTGTAAAAACGGCGATTGTAAAAGCATGCGAAAAGTTGGGATTTTCTATATCGAATCTCGACAACATAAAAAGCCGAATGGATTTCAACCATTACGAGATAGAGTATTCCGGCTTGTTTATGATTGACGGGCTAAAGCCCGATATAGAAATAGACACGATTTTTTCAATTCGTTCCTTCCCGTATGAGCAAAAATTGGCGACAAGTATAATTTACGATTATCTAAACGAAATGGGGTTAGATGAATTTATTAATACCTATGAACTTTTGCCGTATCCTGTAAATACACAGTCTATCGATAGAACGTTCGTTGATAAAGTGTTTGCTTTGTGCGACTACTATTTGGACGGGAAAACAAATGAAAGATCGAGACATCTATATGATATTTATAAACTCTATCCTTTGTTGTCAGATTTTGATAAAATAAAAGAGTTGGCGAAAGAAACAAGAGTCGCGAGAATAAATAGCCCGTTTTGCGAATCGGCAAAATCATCAAAAACAATTAACGAACTTCTTCAAGAAATACTTGATAAAGAATACTATCGAATTGATTATAAAGAGAACACTTCTATATTGGTATACGATAG
>CAVKUX010000163.1:0-2276 GCA_963659595.1 Anaeroplasmataceae bacterium
CGCGTGGGGCAACACTGACGCGATTGACTTCGTAGCAATCGCTAGTTCGTTGCAAGCAACGAACGGCAGACGGGCTGTTTGCAATACAAATCGGCTGAAAGCCGTGCCACTGCGCTTTGTGCGCCAGCTTCGCACCCAAACGGCGCAGTCGCTTGTACTGTCCGTCAAGTTCGGCGCTCCTTTTTCGAGCCGCCCTGCGGCTCGCGTTCCGTCTGCGAATGAGTGGAGCGTTTTAGAATCTTCCTCAACTGCACCTACGGTGCAATTTCACTTGCGCCTTGCGCAAATTTCTTGCACGCTTAGCGTGCATTTCACTGCGCCTTAGGCGCAATATCACTTACGTTTTTGCGACATTTTTGCAAAAACGTGCAACAAAAAAGCACGCTCTCGCGTGCCTTTTTGTTGCTTATTGATTATTTGTTTTCTTCGTCGTTTTCTACGACTTCGCCGCTGACTGCTTTGTCGCAATCTTCATTTTCGGCGCAAGCGTCGCAGTTGTTGTCGCAGACGGTTTCTTCAACCTTCTCTTCAACCTGTGCTTCTTCGGTTGCAGTCTCTTCGGGTGCGGTTTCCGTTGCGGGTGCGGCAACTTTTTCAAGGACGTAACCGACTGCTTTCTTGTCGATGACGATCAAAGTGGGATTGGATTCGGTGCCGACGTTGACGATGAGCGTGTTGTCTGCGTTGACTTGGGTGATCTTGCCGACGATGCCGCCGACGGTCATAAGTTTTGTGCCTACGCAAAGACTGTTCATCATATTTTGTTGTTCTTTTTGACGTTTCTTTTGAGGAACGATGGTGAGAACAATCATAAGCACAAGCACGACGCCGATAACGACGTACATAATCCAGCCTTTATCGTTGCCACTTGATGCAGAATCTGCTGCGAGAATCAAAGAATTTAACATAGTTGCTCCTTTATTCACCTATTCGGTTATTTCTTTTTTGATATTTTCAATGTTACACGATGTCGGGCTGTTTGGCAACAAAAATCGTACACTTTGTGGCATTATTAAATCCATTTTAATGTTTTTGCGCCGTTTAGCCCTGATACTGCGCCATAAACTCTTTTCTGAACTCGTCATATCTGTCTTCCGTTATGGCTTGACGAATGTCGGCGGCGAGCCTTTCGAGGAAGCGGATATTGTGGATGGACAAAAGTCGTCCGCCCATAATTTCGTCGCTCTTTATGAGGTGGCGGATATACGCCCTCGTATAGTTTTTGCAAGCGTAGCAGTCGCAGTCGGGGTCGATCGGAGTAAAGTCCTCTGCGTACGGTGCGTTGCGGATTGTCATAAAACCTTCCTTCACCATTGCCGTGCCGTTGCGAGCGATGCGAGTGGGAAGCACGCAGTCGAACATATCCACGCCTCTTGCAACGCCCTCGACGATATAATCCGCCGTGCCTACGCCCATAAGATAATGCGGTTGGTCCTTTGGCAAAATAGGTTGCAAAACATCGAGCATTTCGTACATTTTTTCCGCACTCTCGCCAACGCTCAAACCGCCTATCGCAATGCCGCATTTTGCATACGGAACGGTGCGCTCGGCGCTCTCTTTTCTCAAATCCGCAAAGATGTTTCCTTGCACTATCGGAAACAGCGTTTGGTGCGGTTTAAGTTGAACTTTCGAGCATCTATCCAACCATTTTAGCGTTCTTTCCATAGCGTCGCGCGCCTTGTCGTGCGTTATGTCGGGCGGCGTACACTCGTCAAAAGCCATAACTATATCACTACCCAAAGCCTTCTGCACTTCCATAGATTTTTCGGGCGAAAAAAAGTGTTTGCTGCCGTCAATAAAACTGTTGAATTCCGCGCCGTCGTCCGTGATTTTGCGCAAAGAAGAAAGCGAGAAAACCTGAAATCCGCCGCTGTCCGTCAAGATTGCGCCGTCCCAGTTCATAAACTTGTGCAAACCGCCCGCTTTTTCGATGAGTTCGTGACCCGGGCGCAAATACAAGTGATATGTGTTCGACAACAGAATTTGTGCGCCCGTTGCGTGCACTTCTTCGGGCGAAAGTCCTTTGACGGTTGCTTTGGTGCCTACGGGCATAAAGCAAGGCGTATCGATAACGCCGTGTTCGGTGTAGAGTTTGCCTACTCGTGCGCCGGTCTTTTTGTCTTCGTGTATAACTTCGAATCTCATGGGTCAGTCCTTGTTATGAGTTGTATTTCATTATGAGTTGTATTTCTCTAACATTGTTTTCGCTTTTTAATTAAAGCTTCCCCCTTCCTCACGTGTTTGGACTTCGGCGTTTGCAAAGCAATCCGCCTCGT
>CAVKUX010000164.1:0-2201 GCA_963659595.1 Anaeroplasmataceae bacterium
GATGAGGGCTATCAAAGTCCCAAGTGTAAAATTACCCATATAACTACCTCCTACTTTTCCAAGTATGTGTATTTTGTTTTTGTTCCGAAAGGCACGAAAACGTGTCCGCAGCCTTCGTAGAATTTTCCGAAAAATTCGATGTATTGCAATCTGCAATTATGGACGTACGCTCCGAGCGTGGATATGCCGATGTTAAAGACGTGTCCGACAAGGAAGATAGGCACGCAAAGAACGTATCCTATCGCAATGAGGTTTGTCGGGAACAAGCCGAGCACGACCGAGCAAATCTGATTGACGACAAGCGCGACAACGCTGCCCGAAAGCCCCAAACCGAACAATCTTGCATACGAGAGTATGTCCGAAAGAATGTTTACGCCGTCGTAAAGTTTGCCGAATCCCGTGAGGAAGGACGTCACTTTTTTCACGCCCTTTTTGCCTCTCGTGTTGCCGAGAACAAGCAAAAACGCTCCGCCTGCCATCAAGCCTATGCCCGTCCATTTGAGCGCGGCGATTTGCTTGAAGAACAAAAGCGATAGCGCAAGCAAAATGATGCCTGCGAAAATCATATACCAAGTGCCGACCTCGAAAAATGCGTCGAGGGGGCGTTTTTTGCGTATAAGATTGATTGCGTTGAGAAGCATACCGACGGCGATATGCACAAAGCCGAGCGCAAAGGATATGCCGAGCAAATACAGCGGTCCGTTGCCTTCGAGAGGCTGAATGAGTTGCACTTTTGCAAGGAACGTGTTTGAAATGTCAAGCCCGAACCAACCGCCGAAAATCGCGCCCCACACGATTGTGGATATGCCGCCCATGCCGATGACAAGCAGCAATCTACCCTTTCCGGGAACGGGCTTTTTCACCGCATACGCAATGAAGCCGCCAAGCGCAAGCAATATGCCGTACGCCGCGTCCGCAATCATCATTCCGAAAAGCAAGAAGTAGAAGAACGACATCACGGGGTTGGGGTCGAGATCGGAAAAATAGTTGGGCGCGCTGTACATATTGGTTATGTCCTGATACGGCTCGACTATTTTGCTGTTTCTGACGTATGTGGGAACGATTTCGTCCTCTTTGGGATTTGAAAACTCGTAAACAACGGTGTCGCCCATCTCGTCGAGAAGTTGCTTCAACTCGTCCTCGAACTCGGCGGGATACCACGCTTCCATAACAAAACTGCGCTTTGTCGCACAAAATCCGTCGAGAGCGGAAAACTTGTCGATTTGAACGAGATAGTAGTCGTAAAGCGTTTTGAAATCCGCAACGTACATCTCTTTTACAAGCGCGCGAGTCGTGAGCTCAAACGTTTCTTCTTCCAGCCTTGCAAACCTCTCCTTGAGGATATTTATATTCTCGATAGGCGTATTGTCGTTGTTGACGGACGCGCGCGAAAATTCGAGGGATTGAAGTTCGTAGGAAAGCGCGTCGGCGCACTCGTTGAGAGCGACGGCAACGATGGGTTGCACTTTGCCCTGTTTCAAAAACTCGACGTAAACGCCGTCGTTTTCGTCCTGATACTTTTGAAGCGCAAGCGTGTTTTGAGTGGGAATACAGCCCAAAAACACGGTGGTTTTTTCACCGTTTTTGTAAAAAGAATACGGTCTGCGCAAGGATATATACACTCTGTGCGCTTCTATCTCTTCCTTTATGTTCGCCTTTTGAGAGGCGATTTCTTTCTGTCTTAAATTGATTTCTTCAAGGTCGGCAACGTTTGCCATAAGTTCGACTTCTTTGGAGTCGATAAGGTCAAAGTCGTCAAAACTCATTCTTTCGATTTGCGAAAGAGGGGGCGTTTTGATTGGTGTAAAAATGTACGGGCGTTCGCTCTTTTCGGTTTCTTTTGCGAATTTTTCGGCGACCTTTCGTTGATCTCTCAAATACGAGAAGGCAAACTCTATCCTTGCGATTTGCGCTTTTGCATTCTCGCAGGAAACGGAATTGTCAAGGCGCACGGTATCGTCCATATCGTGCGTTTTTGCGATTTCAACGTTTTTGGTGCGTTGAAGTGCCTTGAACAATTTGTGCCTGTCGCTTTTGTGGGCGACGAGCACCAGTTTTTTCATCTCAACAATCATAGTGTGCCGTCAAAAAGTTTTATTCTTCGATTGTATCGCTTGCTCCGCAGTATTTTCCCACAAGCACAGCGGCGAGTTCGGTCGCCTTTTCGCTTGCGACGAGATTGTGATCGCTCACAAGTTCGT
>CAVKUX010000165.1:0-2164 GCA_963659595.1 Anaeroplasmataceae bacterium
GCGTGGTTATATCCGCAGACAGCATGCAGATTTACCGCACGCTTGACATCGGCACGGCAAAAGAAGATCCGAGCGTTCGTGCAAAGATTCCGCACAAAATCATCGACGTCGTAAATCCGAGCGACGAGTTTTCGGTTGCCGAATTTGCTCGTATGGCAAAAATCGAAATCGAGAAGGCGCAAAACGAAGGGAAATTGCCGATTGTCGTCGGCGGTACGGGATTGTATTTTGAAGCGTTGCTTTATCCGATGAGTTTTTCAAACACCAACAAAAACGAGGAACTGCGCACGAAATTACAAGACGAACTTCAACAAATCGGCGCACACGCTATGCATCAAAAACTCACAAATCTCGATCCCGAAACCGCAAATCGACTTCACGAAAACGATACGAAACGAGTCATTCGCGCGCTCGAAATCGTTTTAAGCACCGGAAAAACGCTTTCGCAAACGCAGGACGAGCGCGAAAAACCCGACGTAATTATGGTTGCGCTCAACACGGATAGACAGGCTTTGTACGAAAGAATCAACGCTCGCGTTGACAAAATGTTCGAGCAAGGGCTCGTTCAAGAGGTTTTCAGCGTCGGCGATTTTTCCTATCAATCGATGCAAGCAATCGGCTACAAAGAATTTGCGGATTGCGATTATACGGTAGAAGACGGCAAATTCGTCGTCGAACAAACAACTCTCGACCAAATCAAAGACAAAATCAAGCAACATTCCCGCAACTACGCCAAGCGGCAACTGACTTGGTTTAGAAAATACGACTTCGTACAATGGTTCGATGTTGCCGACACGGACGGCACAATCGACTATATATCCGAAAAAATCAGAGAAAAAACCGAAAATTCACAACAAAACTAACGGAATATAATCCGTTTACCGCAAGTAAAATCAAAACAACGATAAAACAAGATATACAAAATCTCAAAAATCAATCGAAAAACAACTTTAAAAGGCATAAAATATGGACAAAATATTGGCAAAAAATCTCGTAATCGAATGTGAAAACGAGCTTAAAGAACAATATGCTCGTCTTGACGACATCGCACTTTACAACCAAAAGAAAGTTCTCGACGCGTACAAAAATCAATCCATTCAGGCGCGCCATATGTTCGGAACGACCGGTTACGGCTACGACGACATCGGCAGAGATACGCTTTGTAGGCTTTATGCGGACATTTTCAATGCCGAAAGCGCAATCGTTTCGCCGAATATCGTGTCCGGAACGCACGCTTTGACGCTTATGCTTTTCGGCGTTTTACGTCCCGGCGACAAACTTTTCGCGGTTTCAGGTATGCCTTACGACACTTTGACAGACGTTATTTTGGCGGATAACAAAGGCTCTTTGAAGGATTTCGGAATCAAATTTGACAAAATCGACTTGAAAACCAACCCTGATTTAACGCCCGAATTTGACTACGAAGCCATCGAGAATGCGCTAAAATCCGAAAAAATCAAGGCTGTTTTTGCCGCAAGAAGTCGCGGATACAGCCTTCGCCAAGCAATCAGCGTCGAAAACGTTGAAAAACTCGTCAAATTCGTCAAAAAAATCAGCCCCGAAACTCTCGTTTTGATTGATAATTGCTACGGCGAATTCGTCGAAAAAATCGAACCCACCGATGTCGGCGCAGATTTAATCGCAGGCTCGCTCATTAAAAATATCGGTGGAGGAATCGCACCAACAGGCGGCTATATCGCAGGAAAATCGCAACTTGTCGAGCAAGTTTCCTATCGTTTGACCGCGCCTTCGCTCGGTATGGAAGAAGGCTCGTATGCTTACGGTTATTTGCCGTATTATCAAGGTTTGTTTCTTGCGCCTTCGGCTGTCAAAAACGCGCTCAAAGGCTCGCTTTTGTTTGCAAAAACATACTCAAAACTCGGTTTTGAAACGCTTCCGCGCGACGATATGAAACCATTTGACATCGTTACGAGCATCAAACTCGGCTCGGAAGACAAACTCATCGATTTTTGCGGCGCAATACAAGAAATTTCGCCGATTGACAGCAACGTAAAACCGTTGCCGTGGGATATGCCGGGATATCAAAATCAGGTGATTATGGCGGCAGGCGCATTCGTTCAAGGATCGTCAATCGAATTGAGCGCAGATTCGCCGATAAAGGAGCCGTATATCGTCTATGTTCAAGGCGGATTGACATATGAAC
>CAVKUX010000166.1:0-2157 GCA_963659595.1 Anaeroplasmataceae bacterium
CGCACAAAATTTGTGCGTAAGCAGATGTATAGATAAATAGGGTGGTGTTTGGATTGTCTAAAATCAACGATACGAGATTTTTATAAATTCAAAGAATTTATAGTCGCAATTTGGTAGCAAAAAATTCTCGAAGAAAAAATAATACGAACCCATTATCTGAGTTCGTATTATTGGATGTTGGTGAGCAAAATAATGCATCAATTGATTTGAATTTCTACGCTCTTGATAGCCTAAATATTCAGTGCGAATAGATGCTGTTTGCGCCTTTCTAAAAACTAGACATCACGATGCGTAGCGCGTAATTTTATGCGTCCATTTTCGGCGATTTCTTCGAGTTCACCGGTTTTTAACATAGCATCAATTGTTGATGTTAGTTTTGCCGTGATACCTCTATAGCCCATCGCATAGGCGATTTCGATTCGCGAATGCGCATTTGCCCCCAATGCGTTTAGTATCTGCTCTTTATACTCATTAGTTTTTGCCGATGTCCCGTCTTTATGGGAAAAATACGGGTGAATCGGAATGGTTACGGAAAGGTATGAACGTTCGGAATCCATTTTGAAAGTCGGATAAGCGGAACCGTTTTCTCTCAACGCTTTCAGGGCATTGGGATATCCGGTGTTTCTGCCTTCGATAAGTTTGAGTTCTTTCAGAAAGTCTCCTATCCTTCTGTTTCGATATGCTCGAGCACGTATCTTATATGTCGCAATATCTTGTTCGGTTATGCTTCTATCAAAGCCGGGGAAACTGGTTATTTCCATTTCATTGGTAGAAATTCTAACGGTTATCGGTTCGTTTATCTGATATGATCTATGATAAACGGCATTGGATAATATCTCCTCAACGGCATTGTATGGGTAGTTGACAATGCGCAAAGCCTCGGCTTTATCGTTCTCTTTGATGACTGCTTCTTTGATAATGTAGTTTTTAATATAAGAGAGAGCGTCGCTTAATTGACGTTGAATCGGTCCGGTGAAAACCTTTTCTACCATATTGGTTCCGGTCGGATCGGGAATGTCAACGATTTCAATACGAGCATATCTAAAATATCTTTCGGGTTGTTCGCAGAACATCAATATTCCGACATTGAGCGGTTTTATTCTTTCGGTTGGACCGGAAACGAGTTGCATGTTTTTAGCTATCTCTAAAGAGTCCATCTTTTGAGATAATTCATACAGACTGCTTCCGATTTTTTTTAAGTGCTGACGCATCAAACCTATATCCAAATCCGATACATCCGCAGACAAGTTGGGGCGGTCATCGAACGGAATATCCGTCGACACATAAAAAAGTTCCTTTTCTTCAGAAGCGGATGCGACTATAGTGCTACTGAATTTCCTAATATAGTATAACTTGTTAGACTTGTCTGAAAAGACATCTTTGGACGCTTTGTAAGGGCGACCATATCCACCCGAAACCCAAATAACGATAACATATTTATCATCATATCGAACAGGTTCTATCACAGGATTGTAAAGAGGCTCTATGCAATGGCAATATCCGATGCATTCTTTTAAAATCCCATCGATTTTGTTTTGTTCGATGCCGCAAATCGGAAAGACAGGACTGCCGTTTTTTTCTTCAACGCCTATAATTATATATCCACCGCCGACATTGTCTATATCGTTTGCGAAAGCACAAATACTATGGATGATGCCATTTGGATTCCAGGATTTTTTGAATTCTATTCTATTTGATTCGACTATGCGTTGATTTATCAAGTCTTCAATATTTATGGGTATTGCCATGTTTTCGGTTCTCCTTTTTTTTGCAGTATAACAAATAATATAGTTTGTGTCAATGCGTTCGACAAGGTTTTATCGAGCCGTTCGACAGAATTTTGTCGAATCATTCGATGAAACGTGTCGAATGCGTCGAGCATCGCTTAATTTTGATAGATTGTCTTTAAATGACTAATAGGGTGTACCATAAGATGTAACATGAATTTGATAGGTTTACTATTTTTGGACAAAAGAGGTTGTGTACATAATTTGTGTGCAACCAAAATGTGTGATATCTTGCCTAATTGCTCCGCGTTTTTATTGCCTTTCGGCAACAAGACGGCGCAGCACCGAGAAAACTCAAAAACATATCATTTCAAATCACAAGATGCCTATGTCAACGAACAGCGTAAATTATTGCAGTTACAATAAAACA
>CAVKUX010000167.1:0-2110 GCA_963659595.1 Anaeroplasmataceae bacterium
AAGACAGCGACGGCAACAACCCTTATTTCCTTGTAACGGTAAAGCACAAAACGCTCGGATTTTCTGCGCAGTATAAGTTCTTTATCGGTGAAGAAGTAAGCAACGTTACTACTAACAAGGCAACCCTTGTATTTTAATTCGGAGGTGAAACATGTATAAAGAAAACAACAATAAAATCAGATGGATAGCCGTATTTACGGCAATCGTTCTTCTCTTTGTAGGCGTAATTTCCGCGCTTGCAGTCGCAATTAAAAACAAACCTGACGGCGAAGTCAAAAAGGCGGATATATCGGGAAATATAGACACCGAAACGCCAGATTTCGACAATGCGGAATTTGCTCCCGTGGCTCTTAAAATGAGCAAAGAATTTACCGTGCATACGGCTGAAAACGGACAGCAGTCCATATCCAAAACGATTACAGCAACGGTTATGCCCGTAGACGCACCGGATAAATCGGTCGATTGGTCTATCGAATGGTGCACGCCTATCGAAGGTAAGGATATAAGCGAATATCTTACGCTTACGCCCGAAAGTGACGGCGCACTTACCGCAACCATAACCGCACATAAAGGTTTTGAAGGCGGCAGCGCATACGTTACGGCAAAAACCCGCGTCGGCGGTTTCACTGCAACCTGTCTTATTATGTATGACGGCGCGCCCGAATCGCTCTCGTTTATTTACAACGGTAAGGAAGTTACCAACACCGGCACAATCAATCTGACGGCTGGAACGACGAACGAAATCACCCTTAACCTTAAAAACACTCTCGGAGCGGTCGGCTCTAAATACGGCGACTTTGAAATCGTTAAGGTTCAGGGGCAAGGCAGATTTACGTTGACAAAGCAGTATATCGTAAACGGCAGCGTAAGTTCGACGTCGGAAGTCGTATTCAACCTTGAAGAAGGAACTTACAAGTATAAAGACGAAGTTCTCGGCAATGACCTTACTCTTACCATCAAGCCCGAAGATTTCTTCACGGCATCTGTCAGCGGTAACAAACTTACGATAAAAGCAATCAAGTCCGAATCGTCTTACAGCAACGGTTATCCCCGTACCGGTTATCGTTTCACCTACAAGGGAACGTACACCGATCCGCGTTCCGGCGGCGTGCCCGATAATTGTATCTGGTATATTCTCGTAAGAGATAAAGTGAGCGGTGAAGAATCCCTTCTTCATATCGACATTTTATCTACCGTTACGGGCATTTCGCTGTCTGACACCGTGTATTCGTTTTAACCCGAAAATAACAAACAAGGAGGCTATCAATGACAAAAACTAAAATAGGACAAGTTGTTTCTTACATAGTCATATTGCTTGTTATCGTAGCCGTCATCGGCGTTTTCGCCTACTTCACAAACGGGTTTACGAGCGACTTCAAGACTTTCTACGTTTCGGTAAACGGTAAAGACGTTATGACATCAAGCAGCGGTTACGTTATTACGCCGCAAGAACCGTTGTCGGTGGACGTGAAATATACTTTTGCGTTTAATCAGTCGGAAACAAAAGGCTATTCCGTAAAAATCGTTCCGAATAAAACGGACGAAGATTTTGACTTCTCCGTAGACGGCGAAACGCATTACTTTGGCGACGAAAAAGACCTTTCAAACGGTTTTATCATCGACAAAAAGGAAAAATCCTTTACCGTTACGCCAAAAGGCAGCACGCCTTTGGAAATTCTGCAAGCCATCTATCCCGAAAGTGAAGTTTCTTGCGAAAGCAAGGGTTACAACGATATGTTCACGCTAATTATCACGTCGTATAACGGCGAAGCAAGCGTAAAACTCAATTTTGCACTTGAACGCAGGGTTACGGGTATCACGTTCGACAAGGAGGTGATTTTGTTTTGACAAGGACGATGAAAACGAGAATTGCGTGTATGCTGCTCGCTTTCATTGCGGGGTTCTGCACTGTATTTACTGCGGTGCAGACGCCCGTCTTTGCCAGAGCGGAAAGCATAACCTATTCGAGCGTGTTGGACGATTTGAAAAAAGATACGTCATTTAATCCGGAAAATTATCCGACCAAAGCCGACGACTATTCATTGCAAATAATTCAACTTGCCGAAAGCGTAAATAAAGAACTTTTCGTTTACGTCTACCAGCCGAGCGG
>CAVKUX010000168.1:0-2096 GCA_963659595.1 Anaeroplasmataceae bacterium
TCGTTCGCAAACCCTTGCAAGCAAGTTTCCTCACTCGACATTGACGCAATGACCAATGGAAAAATTGACTTCAAATCTTCCGTTTGCGCACGAAGTGCGCTTCACCAAGCAGATAATCTTGCGAAACTGCGGCTTGATTATTTATCCGTCTTGTTTTGATAGCAAAGATTCTCTGCGCGGTAGTAGCGCAATAAATCGAGCGAGGCTCTCGGCGATACGCAAATTTGCGTGTTGCCGTTGCCTCAGCGACAATTTTTGCGCAATTTCACGCACGCTTGCGTGCATTTCATTGTGCCAAAGGCACATTATTTGACCTTGTAACTGTCTTTAAGTCCCACTATATTATTAAACTCGTTGTTCTCGTTGCGCTTGATAAAGTAGCCTTCACGCAAGAATTGGAATCTCGTGTGAACGGGCGATTCCGCAACGATTTTTTCCGCTTTGCCGTGCAAAACCGTGAGAGAGTTGCGGTTGACTCTGTCCATATAATCGCCGTCGCCGTCGTTGATGAGATAGTCGAACATATTGAGCGTGACGTCAACCGAGTCGTTTGCGTTGACCCAGTGAATCGTGCCTTTGACTTTCATATTCGCGCCTTCTTCGCCACTCTTCGTACCTTCGAGATATTCGACGTGGACTGCGGTTACGTTGCCGTTTTCGTCCTTGTCGCAACCGACGTATTTGACGATGTACGCGCCTTTAAGACGGACGATTCCGTCGGGCTTCAAGCGGAAGTATTTGGGCGGCGGATTGAGTGCGAAATCGTCTTGTTCGATGTAAAGTTCTCTCCCGAACGTGGTTTCGTGTACGCCTGCGTTTTCCGCTTGCGGATTGTTTTCGATATACACGGGTTCGCTCTTGCCCTCGGGATAGTTGTCCACGATGAGTTTGAGCGGTTTGGTAACCACCATAGCGCGCTCGGCACGGTTGTTCAAATCCTCTCTCACGCAGTGTTCGAGGATGGAAATATCAACTTCGCTGTCCGCTTTGGACACGCCGATACGAGAGCAGAAATCGCGAATCGCTTCGGGCGTGTAGCCTCTCTCTCTTATGCCCGAAAGCGTGGAAAGACGAGGATCGTCCCAACCCCAAACCACTTTTTCGTCCACGAGACGTTTGATGAAACGCTTGCTCATAACGGTGTGCGTAAGGTTGAGCCTTGCAAACTCGATTTGGCGAGGACGAGGGTCGAAACCGCAATTTGTCGTCACCCAGTCGTAAAGGGGACGGTGATTTTCAAACTCGAGCGAGCAGAGCGAGTGCGTTATGCCCTCGATTGCGTCCTCGATGGGATGCGCAAAGTCGTACATCGGATAGATGACCCACTTATCTCCCGTGTGGGGGTGCGTTGCGTGGCAGATGCGGTAAATGACGGGATCGCGCATGTTGATGTTGGGCGACGACATATCGATTTTTGCACGCAAAACTTTTTCGCCGTCGGCAAACTCGCCGTTTCTCATCCTCTCGAACAAGTCGAGATTTTCCTCAACCGAGCGGTTGCGATAGGGGCTTTCCGTGCCGGGAACGCCGAAACTGCCGCGCGTTTGACTTATTTGCTCTGCGCTCAAATCGCACACATATGCCTTGCCGTCCTTAATAAGTTTGACGGCGCACTCGTACATTTTCTCGAAGTAGTCGCTTGCGTTACGCAATTCGTCCCAGTCGAAGCCGAGCCATTTGATGTCGGCTTTGATGCTTTCCATATATTCGACGTCCTCTTTTGCGGGGTTGGTGTCGTCGAAGCGCAAATTGCACGCGCCGTGATATTTTTCCTTCATTCCGAAGTTTATGCACAACGCCTTTGCGTGACCGATGTGCAAATATCCGTTGGGTTCGGGAGGGAAACGAGTGATAATCTTGCTCACCTTGCCCGAAGCGAGATCTTCGTCAATGATATCTTCGATAAAATTTCTTGAATTGTCTTCCATAAGTTTTGCCCTTGCGCCTGAACGCATATCGAAATTCGCTCGCGCAACGTACGCTCACGCAAGCATATTATAATTTATAATAAAACGAAACAATTAATATGTCAATAATTGCGACGTGCAAATATTCGTTAAAAAATAATTTCGGCAAGATTTGAGTTCGATTTTGTC
>CAVKUX010000169.1:0-620 GCA_963659595.1 Anaeroplasmataceae bacterium
GTTTTTGTTGAATTCGATTCCGACGAGCAAAGAGAGTTGCTCGACAAACTCTCGGACAAGGAGTTGTCGCAGGTCATGGACGAGTTGTTTATAGACGACGCGGTCGATCTTATCGAGGAAATGCCTGCGAGCGTGGTCAAAAGGCTTTTGGCACACAGCGACAAGGACACGAGAAAGTACATCAACGAAATCCTCAAATATCCGCAAAACAGCACGGGCAGCATCATGACCGTAGAAATGGTGTCGCTTGCGCCGGACATAACAATCGGCGAGGCATTCGACAAAATCCGCAAGATTGCAATTGACAAAGAAACAATCTACACGTGTTACGTCATCGACGCAACGAGGCATCTTATCGGCGTTACGAGCGTCAAAGAAATGCTTCTTGCCGACCGTGATTGCAAAATCGAGAGTATAATGCACGAGAGCGTAATTTGCGCTCATACGCTCGACGATCAGGAGACGACCGCTCGCAGACTGTCCGAGTACGGATTTTTGGCAATGCCCGTCGTCGACGACGAAAACAGACTTGTCGGAATTGTCACAATCGATGACGCATTGCAGGTTATCGAGAGGGAAGACACCGAAGATATCTCGAAAATCGCCGCTACGAAACCGTC
>CAVKUX010000169.1:630-2096 GCA_963659595.1 Anaeroplasmataceae bacterium
AGCCGTATCTGAAAACGAGCGTGTTTACGATTTTCAAGAGTCGACTTCCGTGGCTTTTGATTTTGATGGTCAGCGCGACTTTTACAGGTCTTATCATCAACAAATTCGAGGGTAGGCTCAACGCAATCAGCACGGTGCTTATTGCGTGTGTGCCTATGCTTATGGACACGGGCGGAAACGCAGGATCGCAATCGTCGGTCACTATCATTCGCTCGCTTGCGCTCGGCGAAATCGGCACAAAAGACGTGTTCAAAGTGCTGGCAAAAGAACTTTGCGCCTCGCTTATGCTCGGTCTTTGCCTTGCAATCGCTTGCTTTGCCAAACTGCAACTTATCGACAATCTGCTTTTCGGCTATTCGGATTATACGTTGCTACGCAGTGCAATCGTGTCGGTGTCGTTGCTTGCCACGGTGGTTATGGCAAAGGCTATAGGTTGTTTGCTTCCGATTGGAGCAAAAGCCATAAAACTCGACCCGGCAGTTGTCGCGTCGCCGTTTATAACAACGATTGTCGATGCACTCTCGCTTATGGTATTCTGCGGATTGTCGGTCGGAGTTTTGTCCTGATGCAACCAAAACTTTATCTTTGCCGAAAATGCAGGCATTTGTTTTTCGGCAACTTAAAACGCAAGCGCGCGAAATCGTGCGCTTGCGTTTTTATCGACAAGTTGCGAGGGTTTACATCAAATCGTCTTTGTTGACGGATTTTTGGATTTTTTCGAGGGCTTTTTTCTCGATTCGCGAAACGTACGAACGCGAAATGTTGAATTTTTTTGCAACTTCGCGCTGGGTGAGCGCGCCCGTGTTTTCAAGACCGTAGCGCAGTTTGATTATCTGGTACTCTCTTTCGTCAAGCGCGGATTTGGTGATTTGCGACAGTTTTTCCATCATTATCGAGTTTTCCACGTCCTCGATGACGTTCCGGTCGGATTCGAGCATATCCATAATCACGAGTTCGTTGCCGTCCTTGTCAACGCCTATGGGTTCGTTGAGCGACACGTTCGAGCGGTGCTTTTTGCTCGTGCGCATTGTCATAAGGATTTCGTTTTCGATACAGCGCGAAGCGTAGGTGGCAAGGGAAGTTCCTTTGTCGCTTTTGAAACTCTCGATTGCTTTCATAAGTCCTATCGAGCCTATGGATATAAGTTCGTCGTTGTCGCCGTAGTTGGCATATTTCTTTGCGATATGAGCCACGAGGCGTAGATTGTGCTTTACGAGGATTTCCTTTGCTTCCTTGTCGCCGTTCGCGCTTTTTTTGAGGTATTCTTGCTCTTTTTCTTTGGACAACGGCTTTGGAAAAGAACTCTTTTCCGTCATATAGGAAGAAAATATGATAAGATTTTTCAAAAGAGTCAGCAAGTTTTCCAAAGCCATTTAAGTCCTCCGAGTTGTATATTTTATGGCGCAGGCTTCCAAAAATTGACAATTATCGACAAAGCGTAAAAAACATTTTGTCAAAACGAACTC
>CAVKUX010000170.1:0-2090 GCA_963659595.1 Anaeroplasmataceae bacterium
GGCTTATCGTTTGTTGGAAAAATGTGGAAAGTGAATCTTGATGGCTGTTATTCTATAGAAGAGTATTTGTCAAGATTATCAATTATTTGTACATTTGAAGAAAATGAAATAATAAATGTCATCAAAGAGATATTTGGCATTTAGTTGAAGGTATAGTCTAATTATTCGATTTACGTTATTAACGCTTCGCCACAAAATTAGCACTCGTTTGAGTGCTTTTTTGTTTTGGAGAATAGAGATTCAATGGCATCGTGCAATGCCGTTGGCAACTGTGCCACGAACTCTTCGTTGCGTAGCATACCGCTTGATTGTGACCGAACTTTTTATAGGTTTACAATGCGTGAATGTGGTGGTATAATATATATAATGACAGTTGGAAACAAAGAGGTGGATATGAAATACTCAAAGGCAAGACCTAAGATAATTGCTTCGGGCGTGTTAGATTTGCTCAGCACTGTGGCATATGTTGCGCTTGCGATTGCGTGTTTTGTCACGGGGGTGCTTTTGTTGAAAGCCGACCCGACGGAGGGCGACGGAACAATCGAGGGTGCAACCGCCGACATTGCGCGCGCATTTGCGACAAGCCTTTTCGGCATAATGGCAATTTTGCTCGGCATAATATGTTTGTGCGCCGTCATTTTTTCGCTTGTCGGCACTGTGATTTCGCTAAAATCCGTCAACAAAGACGTGAGTAGCATCAAGCAATCGTTGCGTCAACTCAAAGTTGCGCAAGGATTCAACTATGCCGCAACAGGGATTTTCCTCATCGGGGCGATATTCGATTTTGTGCAGAGCGGAACGGATCCGACGCTTTTGATCGGCGCGTTTGTCATTTTGGCGGTTGCCGTTGTAAGATGTGTGAGCGGCGTGCTCAAAACTCTTGCCATAAAAGATATAAAGTCCGAACCCGTCGAGCAAGAAAACATATCTTTCTTTTCGGGCGACAACAATGGCAGTGCCGACAACAACTGCGATGACGGCAACACCGAAATCTGACGTAAATCGCATTGCCGTTTAAAAACCATAAAGTAATAGTCGTTAAAAACGATATAATCAAATAAGAGATAACGAAATTAAAACGCCTCAGAGGTGAAGTGCACATCCAAAAGTTTTACATTTTTGTCCAAACTTTTGGGTTCACATCAAAGAGGCGTTTTTTATAGTTTTTTGCTGCATTTTTTGTTGGTTTTTTTGCCGGTTTTGCCGAAATTCAGTCGGATTTCTTGCGGTATTTCAAGAACTTTTCGGGAACTTCGGACTCCTTCAAAGTCGTATGCACGGCGCACGTTCCCGCCGTCTTTGCCGTTTCGTAATACCATTGCTTGAAGTCGAGCATATCCAAAGTGCCTTTGAGTTTCTCGATTTGAGAATTTACCTCGTCTTTTTGCTTTTTTATGAGTTCGAGGCGTTTGTCGATGGTGGAATCGCCCTCGATACACCAGTCTATAAACTGCTTTATGTCCTTTATGGACATACCCGTTTTTTTGAGACATTCGATTGTTTTGAGCCATGCAACGTCGTCCTCTTTGAACGAGCGTATGCCACCGTCAGTGCGTTCGATAAAGGGCAAAAGTCCTTCTTTGTCGTAGTATCTGAGCGTTGAGGGCGCAAGATCGAGTTGTTTTGCCATTTCGCCGATTGTGTAGGGCATATTCGTTTTTCCTTTCGTTATATTTTTTTGCAAAAGATTAAAAAATTTGCTTGACTTAAAGTTGACTTTAAGTTTTAGTATGTAAGTACATTGTAGCACGGTTTTTGTAAATTGCAATCGATTTTTAAAAATCCGTTATATTTGCAATTCGACGTGACAATAAAACGTAGAGAGGTGAATATGAAATTTTTCGATAACGTCAAAAAGAATTTCGGCTTCGGTTGTATGCGTTTGCCTATGATAGGCGAAGAGGTGGACGAAGCACAAACTTCAAAAATGGTTGACTACTTCATTGACAACGGTTTCAACTATTTCGACACCGCGCACGGCTATCTTAGCGGAAAAAGCGAAATCGCGCTTGCAAACTGTCTCGTAAAACGTCACGACAGAAGCGAATATCTGCTCGCCGACAAACTTACGACGTCTTTCTTTTCAAAGC
>CAVKUX010000171.1:0-2080 GCA_963659595.1 Anaeroplasmataceae bacterium
ATGCAGGTCTTTCATTAAAAATCAATTAATGTTTTATCGTTTTATTAAAAAAATGGACATCCGTACATAATGTGCGATATAATCAAAATATCAAACAATAAGAGGTAATCAATGAACGTTTTTGAAACGTCGCATTTGACAAAAAAATACGGTAAAAACAAAGTCGTTCTCGACGATGTGAGCATCAGCGTTCGAGAAGGCGACATTTACGGACTTGTCGGAAGAAACGGCGCAGGCAAAACCACCCTCATCAGGATTCTTTTGGGTCTTGCAAAACAATCGAGCGGCGAAGTCAAAATCAACGGTGCGTCAAGCGAGGACGCTCTCGCATACGAACGCAGAAAAATCGGCTCCATCGTAGACTCCCCTGCCCTGTCCACTCATCTGACGGCACTTGAAAATATGAAATCGATGGGATATACGCTCGGAGTAACGGGTGAGGAACAACTCAAAAACATTCTTCACAAAGTCGGGCTCGATCCAAACAACCCCACAAAAGTCAAAAATTATTCGCTCGGTATGAAGCAACGCCTCGCAATCGCAATCGCTTTGATCGGCGATCCGAGCGTCCTCATTCTCGACGAACCCGTCAACGGTCTCGATCCGACGGGAATCTTCGAGGTCAGAGAACTTTTGCAACGTCTCAACAAGGAAGACGGCGTGACAATCCTCATTTCCTCTCACTTGCTTGCCGAACTTCAAAAACTCGCAACTTGTTACGGCGTCATCGAAGGAGGCAAACTCGTCAAGGAAATGCGCCAAAGCGACCTTGACGAACTTTGCAGACCCTATATCAAAGTTGTCGTGGACGATTTGAAAATCGCGCTCAACGTCGTTGTGGAAAACTATCACGCGCACGACTTCGAGATTCTCCCCTACAACACAATCGCGCTCTACGATCTTTCAAAGGACATTCCGCAAGTCGCAAAGATGTTCAGCGACGCAAACGTGTCGGTTTTGAGCATCAACTCATGCCAAGGAGATTTGGAATCCACCTTCATTTTGCTTATGGGAGGTATCAAAAATGAACAATAATTCCTTTACATTGACCTTGACGAGCGATTTTTACAGATTGAAAAAACTAAAAAGCGTCTGGATATCTCTCATCATAATGTTTGCCTTAATCTTCTTCACCTTTGCCATTTACTGGATAGGCATAAAGGTCATCGAAGGTCAGGCGGGCGACGCTCCCGAAATGGACGGCACGATGCAGTTTATGAATTCTTTGATCGTCAACTTGCTTTACGGCTCGTCGTCCATTGCCAATGTGGAACTTTTCATCGCAATCGTAGCGTGCATTTTTATCGGCAAAGACTTTTCTTGCGGATATATCGCGCTC
This sequence comes from Anaeroplasmataceae bacterium, assembly GCA_963659595.1. Lineage (GTDB taxonomy): Bacteria > Bacillota > Clostridia > Christensenellales > CAG-917 > CAG-475. The sequence continues at coordinate 1,340 of CAVKUX010000171.1, forward strand.
ACGACCGCAAGAGGCGCAAAACGCGTGAGCACATATTTCTCAAAATGGCTCTCGCTTGTGTGTCTTTTTGTTGTCTACGTCTGCTTTGCACTGCTCGTCAGCGGAATTTTCTATGCAATCAGCGGCAGTCCCGGCGAATTTACGAGCGCAAATTTCGGCACTCTTATGCGCAATTTCGCACTGCAAATTCTTGCAGGTATCGCAAGCGTTTCGCTTTTTGTGATGATAAACTTTCTTTGCCGCTCGAGCGGAACGTCAATTGCAACGAGCATCGCGGCGTATCTGCTTTTGAGAATAATCGTGAGCGTCATCGAAACCGTGTTGAGCATCAGCGACGCAGGCGGCACAAAACTCGACTGGACGATTTTCCTCCCATTGCAACAGATGAACATTTCCGCAAGCGCAGACAAACTTTCGACTGCTCAAATCGTCGCGGCAACGGTTATGCCCGTCGTGTACACCGCCGCTTCAACGCTTATAGGTTACTTTACGTTTGAAAAGCGCGATATAAAGTAAAATCGAACGTATGAACGAAAAAGCGCATACAACGAGCCCGGCAAACAACACATCAAACAGACAAACAACGCAAATCATACAAACAAGCGTTGCAAATCGTAAAAAATCGGCTTAAAAAACGCATAAAAAACGCATAAAATCGTCGGAAAACGGCGATTTTTAATGTCAAATCAGATGTGTTTTTCTTGTTGCAAAATGAGCATACAGATGTTATAATAATCGTAC
>CAVKUX010000172.1:0-2050 GCA_963659595.1 Anaeroplasmataceae bacterium
TTTAATGGGAGGGGTGGCAAACAAGATCATACCACAACCCCACCAACACACCGTACGCAGGATTTATGCGATTTTCGTCAATGTCGATGACGTAGGTGTCGCGGATTGAAAGCAGTTTTTTGCGTGCTTTGACGGCGAGAGTTTTGCCGTTTGAATCGAGAAGATATGCTTTCATACGGAAAGGCCCTGCCTTAATTTTGACGTTGAGATTGCCTTGCGACGATACGGCGCGGCGGAAGCATAGGATAGGCAACTTCTCATTGATGACGCACACTTGATTGCCGCGCGCGTCGGTGATTGAAAACCAAGACGTAAAAACTTTTTTGAGTTCGGATTGCATTCGCGCAATCGGCGCGCCGTCGGGGGTGAACAAAACGACGTTGGTCATAAATCTATCCCATTGTCTTTCGGCAAAGAATGCGGTTTGCCCTTCTTTGGTCTTTATCTCGAATTTTGCACCGACGGTGAAATACTTTTGTTTGATAACTATTCTCATAATTCCCTCCGACAGTTTGCGAAACACTCTTCGCCTAAGTGTAGTTTATCATACAATATGCTTTCTTGCAAGAACATATTTATTCGAGAGGAAATACGGATGCCCGTCACTTATTCTCGATGTCGGCAAGAAGTTCGCAGACGCGCTTTTTGAGAATGGGGTGAAGTTTGTACGGGCAAAGTTCGGCAAGCGGTTTGAGGACGAAATCTCTATGCTGCATATCGATATGCGGAACGCACAAATCGTCTAACTCGACAACGCAATCGTCATAGAAAATTATATCGACGTCGAGGGTTCTGTTGCCCCATCTCTCTTTGCGCACGCGCTCGCCGTCCTTTTCGATTTGCGATACGACTCTCAACAGTTCTTCGGGACTGTACAAGGTTTGAATCCTCACTGCGCTGTTGACAAACTCGTTTGTCGCAACGCCGCCGTACGGCTTCGTCGAATATCTCGAACTTTCCCTTACGCCCTTTATATTGTCGTCGGCGCAAAGCCTTGAAATCGCGAAATCGAGATACGCGTTTTTGTCGCCCATATTCGAGCCGAGCGCAAGATAGACTTCGTGCCATTCCTTTTCCACTTCGACAGCGGCGTAATCGAACACGCCGCTCATAGGTGCGTCGGGTTTTTTGACGGTGAGAATCACCTTTTTCGCGGGGTATTTTTTGAGCAATAATTCAGCCGAACGCGTTGCCAAAGTTTCAATCAAATCGAAGCAGTTGTTTTCACAAAACGACTTTAACGTCTTTTTTACGTCGCTATAACTTATGGTTTTGGTCAAATCGTCGAATTTTGCCGCTTCGGAAAAATCGTAGAAAATCTCAGCCGTAAACACAAATTTTTGCGGCGTAATTTTTTCTTCGGGATTGCACCCGTGGCAGGAAGTTATTTGATAGTTTTTGAGTATGATTTTGTCCATATTTTTGTGTTATTTTGAAAGGTTTATAACGGCAGTATTTTCTCTCACGTCGTGAATCCTAACAAATAAAACGCCTTGCTTTACGGCGAGAATCGTAGAGTCGAGAGTTGCCGAAAGCCTCGTGTCGGGCGTGCCGCCGAACATGGATTTTCTCGACGTTCCGAGCAAGAACGGATACTCGTCGAACATATCCAAAAGTTTGTCGTAGTCTCTCAAAAGTTGCCAGTCCTCGTCGTTGTTTTTGTTGAAACCTATGCCGCCGTCAAGCAAGATTCTGCTTTTGTCGAGTCCTTGCGACAAGAGCAAATCGACCGCGCGCATAAGCCCCGTTTCCTTGTCGAAAAAGAGGTTGGGAATTTTGGATTTGCGCCTATCGTGCATAACGCATATCGCAACGTCGTTTTGCGCGACGACTTTGGCAAGATTTTTGTCGGCGAGGCAACTTACGTCGTTTATCATATCCGCACCCGAATCGATTGCCGCTTGCGCAACGTCGGGATAGAATGTGTCAACGCTGACGAGCGCGTCGGGAAACGCTTTTTTTATGCCTTCCACTGCGGGCAACACCCTTGCCATTTCCTCGATTGCGCTTACGCTTTGCGCGCCGGGTCTTGTGGATTGTCCGCCTATAT
>CAVKUX010000173.1:0-2030 GCA_963659595.1 Anaeroplasmataceae bacterium
AAATAACGCTTGCAAACAAAGTTCTGCAAGCGTTATTTTTTATAATTTATCAACATATTTTTAATTTTTACTCTAAAAATCAATGAATATTAGAATACTTTATTCAAAATCACGTCAATTTTCTTATATTTCGCACACTTCTATCAGTTTGTTGTCGACAAGGTCGCAGGATGTCAAAATGTAGGTTATGCCGTGTTTTTTTAGAGTGGGAGTTACTCTTGCGCTTTTGCCGTGCAAGTGCCCGTACAGCACGACGTTCACGTTGTATTTTTCAAGAAGAGCGGTGACTTCGGTGTCCTGATAAGTCGCTTCGAACGGCGGATAGTGAAGCATTGCGATGAGAATGTCGCCCTCTTGCTGTATTTTTTTTGCATAGGACAAAGAAAGTTCGAGGCGTATCAATTCTCTTTTGTAAATTTTCAAATCCGCTTGAGACGTATCTTTTTGCGGAATATTCCAGCCGCGCGAGCCTGCGATGACAACCGCTTTTTGCGGATTGTTTTCAGACTCCGCTCTATAGGCGTTGTTTTGTATAAAGTTGAAGGAGGGGAACGCCGAACGCATTTTGCCGAGCGAACTCCAATAATAGTCGTGATTGCCCTTTACGACGTATTTTTTGCCTTTGAGTTTTGCAATTTCGCCGTAGTCGGGCTTTGCCTGTTCGAGCGTCAATCCCCACGACATATCGCCGCCAAGCAAAACAAGGTCGCCGTCGGCAACCTTTCCTTCCCAGTCCTCGCTTATTTTTGCGAAGTGGTTTTGCCAGCCGTCGCCGAAAATGTCCATAGGCTTTTCGACGGCGGAGGATAGATGTAAATCGCTTATTGCAAAAACTTTCATATGAATAATATAACATATAAATTATTATTTATCAATTATTGACGTAAAATCGAAAAAATACGAATTGAAAAATGCGGTGAGGAGCAAAGTAAATTGCGATATGATAAAACGGAATATCGAGCGTCAAGTCGAAAAGGTATACGGAATGTGAGAAGTTTTTGAAATTTAACGACGGCATTTGAAAAGGGCGCAGACTTTTGTCTGCGCCCTTTTGCGATTCGATATTATCGAATCGTACGTTCGGTTTTTATTGTCCGTCAAGACGGGAACAATGGCAAATCGAACACGCCTTGACAAGCGTCTTGGCTAAATTCCGTGCAAGGCGGAATCTTGCAGTAACCGTAGGACGGTACGAGGAGATTGACGGGGGCTTGCACGCTGAGAATGACCGTGACGCAACAAGTTATCGAGAACGTGTAGTCGCTCACATAAGTACCTCTGGGCGAAGCCATATTGACTGTCGCCGCAACGACGGGCGAAATTACGCTGCCCGACGGCACGCACATCACGACGTCTTGGGCGATACTCACGGTGTTCGTGCCCGTGCCTGCAACGCCGTTTGCGTCGGTGTAGGCGATTTGAACGGGTATCGAAACCGTTGCGGTTACTCTTGAAAGTCCCGCTCTGTCGGCAATCGGGGTTATCGTGAGGGCGGTGATTGTGCCGACCGATGAGGTGGACGAGCCGCTGACGAATGTGAGCGGAAGCGTGGGGTTTGCAGGCGAAACGTTCGTGAGCGCCACCGTTGAATCTATGCTTGTCTGCATCATGCAGGCGTCGAAGATTTTGGTGGTCTGAATGCAAACTTTTTCACACAAGCCGTTCATCGGATTGCCGTTGATGTTCCCGGGACATCTGTCTATTGTAGAGTTGTTGTTGCAAAAAGACATCTTTTTACCTCCTTTTATATTTGCCACAATATATGCGAGATGAGATTTTTTGTTGCGAGCGGAAAATTTTTCTGCTCTAAAAGTGGTATAAAGTGGCAAAATTCAACGAAACCGTAACGGGAAATTAGGGGATAGAAGGCGTTGAATCGAGTGAAAAATTATAAAATTTTCTTGCGTATTTTAGGGCAAAACTCACTGAAAAGAGGACTTTTCGGCAAACGATTATACAGTGGAAATCTCGTTTTGTATATAGTTTACTTGTAAACATAAATAAAATTGCATATGATTCTGTATATCCTC
>CAVKUX010000174.1:0-2005 GCA_963659595.1 Anaeroplasmataceae bacterium
GCGTAAGGGATTTTCACTTGACGATAATTTTGGTTGTGATTACGTTTGTCACGTCGATATCGTCGGCATCGAGACTCAATTTGTACGCAATGCCCATCGCGCTTGCCACGCTTGTGCTTATCGAACTTATCGACAGGCGCACGGCGACGCTATCGACGGCGGTGGTTGCCATTATGATTGCCGTTGCGTTTATGCGCGACACCGTGACTTACAGTTATACAACGGTCATCGCTTCGGTGGTGTGCAACAGTTTGTGCGCTGTCATCGTCAACTTTTATGAGAAAAAGCACCTCACGCGCCTCAAATTCTTGCTCGTGTCAATGGCGACCCCGATTGCAATGCAACCGCTCGTCGTCATGTTTACGCTTGCAAGCGGCGATACGTCGATGAACCTTTTATGGCATGTTGTATGGTCGTACGGCGCAAATATCGCCGCGTCGCTCGTGTTTATGCCTCTCGTCGCAATTTTCGAGGGAATGTTTAACATCGCGGACGATTTCAGGCTCAACGAACTTTGCAATTTGTCGAATCCGCTTCTCAAACGCCTTGCGAGCGAGGCTCCCGGCACGTTCAATCACTCGCTGGTCGTGGGCAATCTCGCAGAAGCCTGCGCCTCGGCAATCGGCGAAAACCCGAATATGGCAAGATGCGCGGCGTACTATCACGACATCGGCAAACTCAAAGCGCCTATCTATTTCAGCGAGAACCAGTCATCCTACAATCCGCACGACGAACTTATCCCCGAAGTCAGCGTGAGTATGATAACCTCGCACACGCTTTTCGGCGAGATTTTGGCAAAACAAAACAGACTTCCGAAGGAAATCGTCGCAATATGCAGAGAGCATCATGGCACCTCGCCCGTCGGTTATTTCTACCGCAAAGCGCTCACCCTCAAGGAAGAAGGCGATCTTGCCGTCGACAAATACAAATACGCAGGTCCGAAGCCGCAAACCAAAATCGCCGCCATCATTATGATTGCGGATACGATCGAAGCGGCGATGCGCGCGTATATGCCCGACACGAAAGAGGAATTCGAGAACAGAATCAACAAACTCGTCGATGAGAAAATGGACCTCAGACAGTTTGACGAATGCCCAATCACTATGGGTGATATTGCCATCATCAAACGCACGATAATCGAAGTGTTGCCGTCCATCCACCATAGCCGCGTAAGTTACGAAAAGAAACGTTCTACGAATACGTTTAATAAATAAAATCGAAGACGGAATGCGAGCCGCAAGGCGGCGAGAAAGGGGAAGTTGCAATTTATGCGACTTTCTAGAAAACTAAAATCGGGAACTAGGAAATATGCCTATGATAAGAATTTCAAATGCTAATCTCAAAGAAAAAATGCTTGTCAAAAGGGTGGAAAAAGCGTGTTTTGCACATTTGAATCAACCCGATTTTTTCCTCATCGATATGACGGTCGTTGACGAAGACACCATTCGCGCGCTCAACAAAGAGGCGAGAGGAATTGACAAGGTTACGGACGTATTGAGTTTTCCGTGCTTTGACAAACTCGATTTGCCCGTGTCGAAAGACTTTTTCGAGGATAGCGATTACGACAGGAACAGAGTGCTTTTAGGCTCGATTATGATATGCCGTCAACGCGCCGAGCAACAAGCGCGGGAGTACGGACATTCGTATGCGAGAGAGTTGGGCTTTTTGGCTTGTCACGGATTTTTGCACATATTGGGATTCGATCACATCGACCCCGACGACGAAAAAGTGATGATAGCGCACCAAAAAGCGATTATGGAAAAAGCAGGATTGCATCGCTGATGCGTGGCATCTGCGATGCAGTTATATGCACGTACCGTGCGTGAAATTGTGGCTTTGACACAATGATATTTGCGCATTACGCAAGTGAAATTGCACACTTTGTGTGCAGTTGCGGAATATTCTAAACCTCTCTACTCATTCGAAGACGGAATGCGAGCCGCAAGGCGACGACCCATTGCTCAAACGGCGTTGCGGCAAAGTCAATCGCCCGCGTCGTCATTCA
>CAVKUX010000175.1:0-2004 GCA_963659595.1 Anaeroplasmataceae bacterium
GGTTTTTGGCAATCGCCCCAAAAATTCTCGTTTCTATTTAGGGGATTCCCACGCTTGCGCACGAAGTGCGCATTCACCAAGCAAGCACTCGCGCGGAATTGTGGCTGGATTCTTTGTCCGTCTTGTTCGGGAGAGCAAAGAGGGCTTGCGCGGTTAGTAGCGCAATAAATCGAGCAAGGCTCTCGGCGAGACGCACATTTGCGTGTTGCCGTTGCCTTAGCGACGATTTTTGCGCTCGTCATTCCGAGCGTAAGCGTGGGAATCCAGCCGCAGGCGCATTTCGCTCCGCTTGATTCCTACGTCGCAACGATGTCGCTCCTCTGAATGACATATGGATGACTTGAATCTTCCATATGCGCACGAAGTGCGCATTCACCAAGCAGATAATCTTGCGAAACTGCGGCTTGATTATTTATCCGTCTTGTTTTGATAGCAAAGATTCTCTGCGCGGTAGAGATTGCGAGAACAAGTGCGGTTTTTGGCAATCGCCCCAAAAATTCTCGTTTCTATTTAGGGGATTCCCACGCTGCGCTCTGAATGACATCGTGGGCGATTGCCATCACCGCAATGCCGTTTGAACAATCGTTTGAGCAATCGTTTGAGCATTGTTTTATCGTATTATATCCTACATTATGTAGGAAGTCAACATTTTGTTGGAAAATTAAAATAAACTACATATGTTATGCAAGACAATATTTTCGGGACAACGTTAAAAAGGTTGCGCCTTGAGAATCACCTCTCTCAACGGCAACTCGGAGACGCTTTGGGAGTGTGCAACCAAACCGTCAGTTTTTGGGAATCGGGCAACAGAGAACCCGACCTCGATATGTTGCGCAAAATTGCGGAGTATTTCGACGTGTCCTGCGACTATCTGCTCGACAGATGACCTCTTGCGCATTTTCATTATAGCAAACAACACGATGTTGAACCAACTACGAAAAAAGACGAATTTTGTCGAAATTCGTCTTTTTTTGTCTTTGATTGTCGCAATCTGTCAAACAGCCTCACAACTCGATTGATTTTTGTATGCCGCACGGGCTTGTTTTTTCGCAAAAAACTTGATTTTGTTTTCCCTTATTTCGTGACGAGATAGAGGCGAAGCACCTCGTTTGTCTTGTCAACTTCCTTTGCACAGAGTTTTTTTGCGCTCAAAGCCTTTTTAAGCCCCGTCCAAATCGCCTTTATCATAAGCGAATCTCTTGCGTCCAGAGCCGCCGCAAAGCCTTCGAGCATAACCATAAATTCCGCGCGCTCGCTCTCGTCCAAATCCGTTTCCTGAAGAGTGTTGTACATTGCGACGATGAGATATTCCGTCTGCCGATGCAGTCCGCTCGACGCAAATTCCACCGTGCGTTCGACGGTTTGCGGTTCTTCCTCTACGCCGTCCACCACAAGCGATACCAGCGCGAGTTTGAACGGCTCGACCACCCTCAAACAGAATTGCTCGAAACTTGCCTGCTTCGTTTCTTCGGGGAAATACCGTGCGGAAAATCCCACGACATCCATGCCGTCCGCGTCAAATTCGACAAGCATATTCGACACGAGCGCAACAAGCGTTTTGGGATTTTTGGGAAGCCTGAACACGTCGCTGTCGCCGAGTTTCGCGCAGGCTTTCTTCTTTTCGGCATCATAGTCGAAGCCCTGGTTGCATTTTGAAAGCACCGAACGGAATTCGGGATAATACGCCAGACATTTCAAGACGGGTTTAAGTTTTCTGTCAACAAAAATAAGGTTTGAGTTTGACAAGTCCTCAACCGCGCACACGAGAGCGTGTACGCCTTCGCCATTGTAGTTCATATGCACCTACGATTGTGCCTGCGGCACAGTGATATTGTCCTTGCGGACATTGAGATTGCAGCTTTGTCGCAGTTATATTGTCTTGCGACAGTGATATTTTTGGCTTGCGCCAAAAGTGATATTGCACACTCTGTGTGCAGTAGCGGTATACTAATGATATCGCCTATGGCGATGATATCACGCTGTGATGATATCGTGCAACTCTGC